>JAPLPO010000230.1 GCA_026400155.1 Burkholderiales bacterium
TGGCTGGTCGATGGCGCGGCCATCATGAATCAAATTCCATTGTGCCGCTGCTCCTACGGCCCTTATGCGCGCGCCATGATTCGCGTGTGCAAAGAAGAAAGTTTTCACCAACGCCAAGGCTACGAAGCTTTGCTGGTGATGATGCAAGGCACCGCCGAACAAAAGGCCATGGTGCAAGACGCGGTCAATCGTTGGTGGTGGAAATGCTTGGCCATGTTTGGCCCCCCCGATGCCGACAGCCCCAACAGCGTGCAAGGCATGCGCTGGGGTATCAAGCGCATCAGCAACGACGACCTGCGCCAGAAGTTTGTCGATGCCACAGTACCGCAAGCCAAGATTTTGGGCGTCACATTGCCCGATCCCGATTTGAAGTGGAACGAAGAACGTCAACATCACGACTACGGTCAAATTGATTGGGACGAATTCTGGGCCACTGTGAATGGCAACGGTCCTTGCAACAAAGAACGTTTGGGTGCGCGCGTGAAAGCCTGGAACGACGGTCAGTGGGTACGCGATGCTGCTTTGGCACACGCCAACAAACAAGCCCACAGACAAGCACAAAAGAATTTGAAGGAGGCCGCATGAGCGCCGATCAAAATTCAACGGTATCGAATGCTGCAGCCAGCTCCTCCTCACCAGCCCTCAAAGAATGGCCCTTGTGGGAAGTGTTCGTGCGCAGCAAGCAAGGCCTTGAGCACAAGCACTGCGGCAGCTTGCACGCCTCCGATTCACAACACGCTTTGCAAATGGCACGCGATGTTTACACGCGCCGTCAAGAAGGTGTGAGCATTTGGGTGGTGCAATCTTCGTCCATTGCGGCCAGCGAGCCCAACGACAAATCGGAATTCTTCGAGCCCTCGAGTGACAAGGTTTACCGTCACCCCACCTTCTACGAAATTCCATCTGAAGTGGGGCACATGTAATGTCTGCGGCGCAAGCAACTTTGAACGCCACATTGCCAATCGACTATTGGCTGCACTTGGCCGACAACGCTTTGGTATTGGGTCAACGCAATGCCGAGTGGAGTGGCCACGGCCCCATTTTGGAAGAAGACATTGCGCTGTCTAACAACAGCCTCGACTTGGTGGGCCAAGCGCGTTTGTTGTACCAAGAAGCAGCAGCGCAAATGGGCAATGGCGCCACCGAAGACACGCTGGCTTTCTTTCGCGATGTGCCCGATTTCAAAAACTACACACTGCTAGAGTTGCCGCATCACGCACCGCTGGCCGGCACATCGGCCAGCGAGCGCGACTTTGCCACCACCTTGGTTCGCAACTTTTTATACAGCGCACTGATGGTGTTGGTGTGGGACAAACTGCAACATGCACCACACGAACAATTGGCCGCCATTGCGGCCAAGTCGCTCAAAGAAGTGCGCTACCACTTGCGCCATTCGCGCGATTGGTTGTTGCGCATGGGCGATGGCACGGCTGAATCACATGGCCGAGCCCAAGCTGCTGTCAATCATTTGATGCCCTACACGCAAGAGTTCTGGACCAGCACGTCTTACGAAACCGAAGCTGCAAAAACGACAGGCTTGGACATGACCAGTTTGCAAAACGACTGGAATCAAATTGTCGATCAAGCCTTGGCCGAAGCCACACTCAAGCGGCCTGCTGCTGGCGGCTTTGTGCCCACTGGCAAACACAGCGTTCACTCTGAGCATTTGGGTTTCATGTTGGCCGAGATGCAAAGCTTGCCGCGTGCACATCCTAATGCCACTTGGTAATTCAAAATCAAAATGACACTGGCAACTTCAGCCTCCTCTTCAGTTGCGCCACAAAATAGCGCACTTGAGCACGTATGGCAGTTGCTAGAGTCTTTGACCGATCCAGAAATTCCTGTGGTCACATTGCGCGAGTTGGGTATCTTGCGAGACGTGCGCACTGCCTTGGCGCAAGATGGCACTGAACAGTTGGAAGTGGTTATCACGCCCACCTACAGCGGCTGCCCTGCCATGGGTCAAATTGAAGGCGACGTGCACAACTTGCTTCAAGCCCATGGCCTCAAGGGCAAAGTTAAAACTCAACTAGCCCCCGCTTGGACCACCGACTGGATCACTCCTGAAGCCAAAGAAAAATTGCGCGCATACGGTATTGCGCCACCGCACAGCGGTGCTGATCACGACTGCCAAACTCAAGGCAACATCGCAAACGCATCTGGCGTCTCCAGCATCGTTCAATTTGCAGCCCGCAGCGCCAGCAATCCTGGCCGCCACGAACAACTGGCTGTGCCCTGCCCGCAATGCAATTCGCACAACACCACCGAAACGTCTCACTTTGGCTCCACCGCCTGCAAAGCGCTTTACCGCTGTCTCGATTGCATGGAGCCCTTTGACTATTTCAAACCTTATTGATTTGAAAATTAACGCACTATGACCGCCTTTAAATTTCACGACCTGCCTGTTTCCAACATTACGCCTGAGGCAGCGGGTGCGGTGGCCATTACTTTGCAAGTGCCAAATGAATTGCGCAGTGGTTTTAATTTCAAGGCTGGCCAGTTTTTAACACTGCGCGCCACCATCGATGGCAACGATGTGCGCCGCAGTTACTCCATCAGTTCGTCACAAAATGCTTACGCACAAAACGGAACTTTAGACGTGGGCATTCGCCCTGTTCAAGGCGGCGTTTTTTCTAACTGGGCAGCTACACAACTCAAAGTCGGTGATGTGATTAGAGTCATGCCAGCCGATGGCCGCTTCATCGTGCAACGCCCACGTGCTATTCACCGCGTAGGTTTTGCAGCAGGCTCAGGCATCACGCCCATCTTGTCTATTTTGGCCAGCACCTTAGAAGAGCAAGTCAACTCCAAATTCACCCTGGTCTATGGCAATCGCCGCATGGACAGCGTCATGTTCAACGAAGCGCTGCAAGACCTCAAAGACCGCTATCCCAACCGACTCACACTCATTCACGTGTTGTCACGCCAAGCGCAAGAAGTGCCTTTGCTGGAAGGCCGCATTGACGAAGCCAAAGTCAAAGAAATTGTGAACAGCCTCTTGCCTGCCGCCAGCATGGACGAGGTTTTCATCTGCGGGCCTGAGGCCATGATTGAAGCCACAGAAAAAGCTTTGCTAGAAGTGGGCGTGCCTGCGCGCAACATTCGCACAGAGCGATTCACATCGCCCACCTTAGACGCATTGCCTGCAGATGCGCGTAAGCAAGTGGTCTTGGGCCACGCCCCTGAATCCAAAGGCGATGTGGCGCTCACGGTGGTACTGGATGGCAAGAAGCATCAAATGCGGATGTCAGCTGCCGACAAAATTTTGGATGTAGCGTTGGCTGCAGGCTTGGACCTGCCCTACTCCTGCAAAGGCGGCGTGTGCTGCACGTGCCGCGCCAAAGTGATGCAAGGTAGTGTGGTCATGGAAAAGAACTTCACGCTAGAAAACTGGGAAACTGAACAAGGCTTTGTGCTCAGCTGCCAAGCCAAGCCCACCAGTAAAGAAGTGGTGATGAGTTTTGATGAACGGTAAAAAGCGCTGTAAATTCAGGAATCAAGTCGCGTAAATTTCGGAATGAAGATCTTCATTCCTAGTCATTCTTGCGTCTGCAAGCAAATGAAAGTACCTCATTGTCCTTTTCAGATTCAATGGATATCTGACTAAGCTTTGCAAGGACAAATGATGATCAAAACAATTCGTACAACAATTGATGTCAATAAAAAGCTGCCCAAGTTTAGGCAAAAGGTCAATTTACTTTTGCTTGATTCCACTACCGAAGCAGACATAGCAAAGCACAAGGCGCAAGACGATGCTGAGGCATTATTGGATGCAGTTCAGTTTGCAAAGAGCAACAAGAATCAATTGACCAGCAAGGCAGGCGATTGGCATAATATGCCAACACCCCTCACCAAGGACACTCCCATGCCTACTCGAAACGTCGTACTTACAGAGCACCAAGCCTCCTTGATTGAACGGTTGGTCACCAGCGGTCGCTACCAAAACGCCAGTGAAGTATTGCGAGAAGGTCTTCGGATGGTCGAGCAGCGCGAGAAAGAAGACGCCAATCGCCTTCAGGCCCTGAGGGAAGCAATGGAATTGGGTATGGAAGACTTTGAGGCTGGTAGATACAAACAGTTTGATACGAAGG
Organism: Burkholderiales bacterium; assembly: GCA_026400155.1. Classification (GTDB taxonomy): domain Bacteria; phylum Pseudomonadota; class Gammaproteobacteria; order Burkholderiales; family Burkholderiaceae_C; genus Limnohabitans_A. The sequence goes on from JAPLPO010000230.1 coordinate 4,092, forward strand.
AGTCATTGCGTGCTCACCTGAAGTCTATTGTTGCCAAAGCTGCGGCAGCAGCATGAGCTTCAATTGGCGTATCCAGCAAACTGATCAAGTTGAAGTAGATTTAATAAGTATCTATCTCTGGACTGCTAATACGTTTGGTAAA
>JAPLPO010000218.1 GCA_026400155.1 Burkholderiales bacterium
TCGACCGCAGTCCAGCCATGGCGAACACCTGAGGGCGTTTCTTCGGTGTCTGCCAACAGCCACAAATTGATGTGGTCCAGCGCAAACGGCAAAGCCATGCGAATCCAGAGAATGCCGGGCGCAACTTCCAAGGCTTGGCCCAACTCGGGCAAGGTGGAGCCCAATGGAAAGCGCAAGGCGTTTTCACCAGTCAGGGGGGCCGCTGACGCGGCTGGTGTGCTTGGAAGGGCGTTTTGTGTCATGGCAATTCTGGGTTGGGGAAAAATCCCTCAGGCAATTGACGTTTACGTCAACGTCAATTACAGTTGGGGCATTGTAAGTCGCACGGTCAGGCACTGTCTGTCGCCTGTGCGCAAGCTCAAATTCAGCCCTTCGGCGCAACCCAAGGTGGAACCAACATGGCATCTCAATTTTCAATCAGCGACCTGGCCAAAGAGTTTGACCTCACCACACGGGCCATTCGCTTTTATGAGGACATGGGTCTTCTGGAGCCCGAGCGTTCGGGGCCGGGCGGCCGCAACCGGGTGTATTCCTCACGCGATCGCACGCGGCTCAAACTCACCTTGCGCGCCAAACGCCTTGGTCTGTCTTTGGTGGAAGCCAAAGAGTTGATTGACATGTACGACACGCCGCGCGACACCGGCCCGCAGTTGAAAAAATTCATGGTGGTGCTGGCAGAACACCGCCAGCAATTGGAGTCGCAATTGGCAGATTTGCACGCCACCCTCGAAGAAGTGAAGACGCACGAAAAGGAAGCGCGCAATTTGTTGGCGCGCTCTGAAAAGATTGCCGTTAAAAAGGTCAGCGCATGAGCACGCCCGATTTAAATTCCCCCATCGCGCAAAGAATTGCGGCCAGTTTGAGCCGTCAAGGCATGATGACGCATCTGGATGCCAAGCTCTTGCGCGTTGAAAAAGGCGAAGTAGAAGTGGCCTTGCCCTTCGGCGACAAAGTGACCCAACAGCAAGGTGGATTTCATGGCGGCGCCATTGGTGCCTTGGCCGATATTGCGGGCGGCTATGCAGGACTGACCGTTCTGCCAGAGGGCATGGAAATTGTCACGGCAGAGTACAAAATTAATTTTTTAAGTGGCCACCAGCAAGGCGAATTGCGAGCCGTGGGCAAAGTGGCCAAGGGCGGCAAGCGAATCATTGTGACCACCGTGGAAGTGTTTCACATCGATGCTCAAGGCAAAAAGTCGATGTGCGCTGTGATGCAGCAAACCTTGGTGCCTGTGCCTCAAACCTATTGATTGAATTTGGAGAAATACAGCATGAACATGCCCGGCCTTAATTTTCAACTTGGTGAAGACATCGATGCGTTGCGCGATGCTGTGCGTGAATTTGCGCAAGCCGAAATTGCGCCTCGCGCTGCAGAAATCGATCGCACCGATCAGTTTCCCATGGACTTGTGGCGCAAGATGGGCGAGGTGGGTGTGTTGGGCATCACGGTGCCCGAAGCTTATGGCGGTGCCAACATGGGCTACTTGGCGCACATGATTGCCATGGAAGAAATTTCTCGCGCATCGGCCAGTGTGGGTTTGTCGTATGGCGCGCACAGCAATTTGTGCGTCAATCAAATCAAGCGCAACGGCACCGAAGCGCAAAAACAAAAGTACCTGCCCAAGCTCATCAGCGGCGAGCATGTGGGCGCGCTGGCCATGAGCGAGCCGGGTGCGGGCTCCGATGTCATCAGCATGAAACTCAAGGCCGAAGACAAAGGCGGCTATTACGTTTTGAACGGCAACAAAATGTGGATCACCAACGGACCCGACGCCGACACCTTGGTGGTGTATGCCAAAACCGAACCCGAAATGGGCGCGCGCGGCGTGACAGCTTTCTTGATTGAGAAAAACATGAAGGGCTTCTCCATTGCGCAGAAGCTCGACAAACTGGGCATGCGCGGCAGCCACACGGGTGAGCTGGTGTTCCAAAATGTGGAAGTGCCTGCCGAGAACATTTTGGGCGGCCTCAACATGGGCGCCAAGGTGCTCATGAGTGGCTTGGACTACGAGCGTGCGGTGTTGGCAGCAGGGCCCTTGGGCATCATGCAGTCGGTCATGGACAACGTCATTCCCTACATTCACGATCGCAAACAATTTGGCCAAAGCATTGGTGAGTTTCAACTCATTCAGGGCAAAGTGGCCGACATGTACACCGTGTTGCAAGCGGGCCGCGCCTTCTGCTACACCGTGGGCAAAAACCTCGACATGCTGGGCACCGACCATGTGCGCCAAGTGCGCAAAGACTGCGCCAGTGTTATTTTGTGGTGCGCTGAAAAAGCCACCTGGATGGCCGGCGAGGGCGTGCAAATTTTTGGCGGCAATGGCTACATCAACGAGTACCCCTTGGGCCGCTTGTGGCGCGATGCCAAGCTGTACGAAATTGGCGCTGGCACCAGCGAGATAAGGCGCATGCTAATTGGCCGTGAACTGTTTGCTGAAACTCTCTAAAGCCAGTGTGCCATTTTTATAACGTTGAGAACATGCAAGCATGACTTCCAAACACCTCTCTCACCTCTTTGACAACAACCGTGCATGGGCTCAACGCATGGAGCTTGAGCAGCCCGGTTTTTTCAATCATTTGGCGCAACAGCAGTCGCCCAAATATTTGTGGATTGGTTGCTCCGACAGCCGCGTACCAGCCAACCAAATTACAGGCTTGGAGCCAGGCGAAGTATTTGTACACCGCAATGTGGCCAACGTGGTGGTGCACTCCGATTTGAATGCACTCTCGGTCATTCAATACGCTGTGGATGCGCTCAAGGTAGAGCACATCATGGTGGTGGGGCACTATGGCTGTGGGGGTGTGTTGGCAGCCACGCGCGGCACACGCATTGGCTTGGCCGACAACTGGCTGCGCCATGTGCAAGATGTGCGTTTGCGCCATCGCCAGCGCTTGAACCACTTGCCACAGCAACAACTCGAAGACGCCATGTGCGAGATGAATGTCATTGAGCAAGTGGGCAATGTGGCTTTGTCCAACGTCATGCAAGACGCCTGGAGCCGCGGCCAAAAAGTGGCGGTGCATGGTTGGGTGTACGGCTTGAACGATGGCATTGTCAAAGACATGGATGTCACCATGACCGGATCGCACGAGGTGGTCGATGTGTTTCGACGCGCCTTCAAGCGTTATCCACGCGGCGAATAATTCAAACAAAATTTCCCAAAAAATTTCCCCAAAAATTTTCAAACATTCAGGAGTATTTCAAATGAGCACATCGCATGATCCCGTCGTGATTGTCAGCGCAGCGCGCACACCCATGGGCAGCTTTCAAGGCGACTTTGCTGCTTTGTCAGCTCACGATTTGGGCGGAGCCGCCATCAAGGCCGCTGTTGAGCGTGCCGCCAATGGTTCCAAGTTCAGCGCTGAGTTGGTCACTGAAGTTTTGTTTGGCAATTGCCTGATGGCCGGCCAAGGCCAAGCGCCTGCGCGCCAAGCCGGCTTCAAGGGCGGATTGCCCAAGAGTGCTGGCGCGGTCACGCTGTCTAAGATGTGTGGTTCGGGCATGCGCGCGGCCATGTTTGCACACGACATGTTGGTGGCGGGCACGCACGATGTGTTGGTGGCAGGCGGCATGGAAAGCATGACCAACGCGCCCTACCTCATGCTCAAAGGCCGCGGCGGCTATCGCATGGGTCACGACAAAATTTACGATCACATGATGCTCGATGGCTTGGAAGATGCCTACGAGGCCGGCCGCTCGATGGGCACCTTTGGCGAAGACTGTGCGGCCAAATACAGCTTCACCCGCGCCGAGCAAGACGCCTTTGCCATGGCCAGCGTAGAGCGTGCCAAAGCCGCTACGGCATCGGGCGCGTTTCAAGCTGAGATCACGCCGGTTACCGTTAAAACACGCGCAGGCGAAACCGTGGTGTCGGTGGACGAAGGCCCAGGCAAAGTGAAGTTAGACAAAGTGACCAGCCTGAAGCCAGCCTTCAAAAAAGACGGCACTATCACGGCGGCCTCTAGCTCTTCCATCAACGACGGCGCTGCGGCCTTGGTCATGATGCGCCAAAGCACCGCCGACAAATTGGGCTGCAAACCCTTGGCGCGCATTGTGAGCCACGCTACCCACGCGCAAGAGCCCGAGTGGTTTTCAACCGCACCGGTGGGCGCCACACAAAAGGCCTTGGCCAAAGCAGGCTGGCAAGTGAGCGATGTCGATTTGTGGGAAGTGAATGAAGCTTTTGCCGTGGTGCCCATGGCCCTCATGAAAGAGCTCAATGTGTCGCACGACAAAGTCAATGTGAATGGCGGTGCTTGCGCTTTGGGCCACCCCATTGGCGCATCGGGTGCGCGCATCATGGTCACACTCATTCATGCGCTCAAAGCACGTGGTCTGAAAAAAGGTTTGGCCACACTGTGCATTGGCGGCGGTGAAGGTACCGCTGTGGCATTAGAAATTGTGTAAGCGCAAGCGGCCATGAACACCGTCTTGATATTGGGCGCCTCTCGCGGCATTGGCTTTGAGTTTGCGCGCCAGTACGTGGCCGATGGCTGGCGCGTGCTGGCCACTGCGCGCAATGATGAAGGCTGTGCCAAATTGCAGGCCATTGGCGCTGAAACTTTCAAGCTCGATGTGGCCCAACCCGCCAGCGTCAGTGGTTTGTCTTGGCGCTTGGATGGCGAAAAAATAGACCTCGCTTTGTTTGTGGCCGGCGTGATGGAACGCGCGTCGCCGCAAACACCACCCACGCAACAAGTGTTTGATGAGCTGATGCACGCCAATGTGTTGGGCGCCATGCAAGCGCTGCCGCAAGTGGCGCCGTGGGTGGCCGAGGCCAATGGCACGTTTGCCTTTATCAGCAGCCGCATGGCCAGCCTAGAGTTGACCGACGGTGGCCGTGCTGCTTTGTACAAAGTGAGCAAGGCGGCGCTCAACATGGTGGTGCGCACAGCGCCCTTCGATTTTCCCAATGTCACGTGGTTGGCGCTCAGCCCAGGCTGGGTTCAAACCGACATGGGCGGTGATGCCGCACCTTTGACGGTAGACAAAAGCGTTGCGCAAATGCGTGCCACTCTGGAGGCCGTGAGTGGCGCTGAAAAACGCGCTTCAGTCCAAGGCCAATTTTTGAATTACGACGGCAGCACTTTGCCTTGGTAGGCTGAGCTGCCCCACAGAAAGAGCCAAATGATTTTGAATCCAGACCAAGAAATGGTGCGCGATGCAGTTCGTGCTTTTGCCAAAGAGGAGCTGTGGCCCAATGCACCGGCATGGGACAAGTCGCATGAGTTTCCAAAAGCGGCGCACAAAGGTTTGGCCGCTTTGGGTGCTTATGGCATTTGCGTGCCAGAGTCTTTGGGCGGAGCCAATTTGGATTACCTCACGCTGGGATTGGTACTGGAAGAAATTGCGGCAGGCGATGGCGGTGTGAGCACCACCATCAGCGTGACCAACTGCCCGGTCAATGCCATCTTAATGCGCTACGGCAACGCAGCACAACAGCAAAAATGGCTCACGCGTTTGGCGCAAGGCGAGTTGTTGGGCGCATTTTGCTTAACCGAGCCGCATGTGGGGTCTGACGCGTCTGCACTTCGCACCACCGCCACACGCAAAGGCGATGCCTATGTCATTAACGGTGTGAAGCAGTTCATTACCAGCGGCAAGCATGGCGATGTGGCCATCGTCATTGCCGTGACCGACAAAGGCGCTGGCAAAAAAGGCATGAGCGCTTTCATTGTGCCCACCGCCACGCCGGGCTATATGGTGGCGCGCTTGGAAGACAAGCTGGGCCAACATTCCAGCGACACCGCGCAAATCAACTTTGAAAACTGCGAAGTGCCCGTCGAAAATTTAATTGGCCAAGAAGGCGAAGGCTACAAAATTGCCTTGTCTGCACTTGAAGGCGGCCGCATTGGCATTGCCGCGCAAAGCATTGGCATGGCGCGCAGTGCTTTAGAGGTGGCCATTGAGTATGCCAAGCAGCGCGAAAGTTTTGGCACGGCCATCTTCAACCACCAAGCGGTGGGCTTTAGATTGGCAGAGTGCGCCACCCAACTGGAAGCCGCTCGCCAACTCATGTGGCACGCCGCCAGCTTGCGCGACGCCAACTTGCCCTGCCTGAAGGAAGCGGCCATGGCCAAATTGTTTGCCAGCGAAACCGCCGAAAAAATTTGCAGTGCGGCCATTCAAACCTTGGGTGGCTATGGCGTGGTCAGCGATTTTCCGGTGGAAAGAATTTACCGCGATGTGCGCGTGTGCCAAATTTACGAAGGCACCAGCGACGTGCAAAAAATCATCATTCAAAGGGCTCTGGCCTGACCTTCTTGACCTTGAATTTGCCGATGCCCAACCCCTCTGCCTTGCCAAATGTCTGCCCTTGTGGCGGCGCTCCTACCGCCATTCGGCGCAAAGGTGCAGAGGCGGCCTACGCCGATTGCTGCGGAAGGTATATCGCGCAAGGGCAACTGCCACCCGATGCAGTGCATTTGATGCGCTCGCGGTACACCGCTTTTGTTTTGGAAAATGAAGCCTACCTGTTGCAGACATGGCAAGAAACCTATCGTCCTGGCAAGCTTGAATTTGATGCTGGTGCCAAGTGGCTTGGGCTTGAGATCAAAGACTTTGCGCCAACGGGTCTAAAAGAGGGCCGTGACACGGCAGAGGTTGAATTTGTAGCGCGCGTGCGGGTTGCTGGTAAAGCCAATCGCTTGCACGAGCGCAGTCTTTTTGTGTGTCAAGAAGGGCAGTGGCAATATGCGACCGCTGTAAACATGTCATCATGAATTTTCAAGCGGTACTCTTTGATTGCGATGGCGTGCTGGTCGACAGCGAGCCCATTACCAATGGCGTGCTACGAGACATGCTGGAAGAGCGTGGTTGGGCCATGTCCAGCGAAGAATGCTTTCGCTATTTTGTGGGCAAAGCCGTGAAAGATCACAAAGCAGAAATTGAAGCACGCACGGGTATGCCTTTGACCGAAGAATGGTTGCACGCTTTCAGACTGCGCCGCAACGACGCGCTTCAAGCAAGGCTTCAAGTGATGCCCGGTGCACACCAAGCTGTTGCAGCAGCTTACGAGCTGACTCGGGGTGCCATTGCTTGTGCTTCAGGTGCCGACCGATTCAAAGTAGAAATGCAGTTGTCGCATGTAGAGCTCATGGCGCATTTTGAAGGGCGCATTTTCAGTGGCCGTGAAGTGGCCCGCACCAAGCCTGCACCCGATGTGTATTTGGCTGCGGCTGCGCACCTCCAATGCGACCCTGCCCATTGCTTGGTCATAGAAGACAGTACGGCTGGCATTCAAGCCGGCGTGGCGGCAGGGGCGACCGTATGGGCCTTGTGCACAGACGAAAGTTTGGCGCCTGTGTTGCTAGAAGCAGGCGCATCCAAATTGTTCCCTCACATGGGTGTTTTGCCAGAGTTATGGCGCGGCGTTTTTTCACAGTTTCAAGAACGCTAGGCAAGGCCTAGTCGCATCCTTGCACATCAGGAGATTTCAAACATGTCGGTGCTTCAAACCCAACTCAACAGCCGTTCGGCAGAATTTTTGGCCAATGCCGCCGCCTTGCAGGCCGCCGTGGACGACCTTCGCGTGCAATTGAAAAAGTCCGCCGCCGGCGGTGGTGAAAAAGCCCGCGCCAAGCACGTAGCCCGTGGCAAGTTGCCCCCGCGCGAACGCGTGCAAATGTTGCTCGACCCTGGCACGCCGTTCTTAGAACTTGCACCCTTGGCCGCACACGCCATGTACCTCAACAAAGAAGGCATGGAAGATGCGCCTTGCGCCGGCATGATTGCAGGCATTGGCCGCGTCAATGGTGTCGACTGCATGATTGTGTGCAACGACGCCACGGTGAAGGGCGGTACCTACTACCCCATGACGGTCAAGAAGCATTTGCGCGCCCAAGAAGTGGCGCAGCAAAACAACTTGCCCTGCATTTACTTGGTCGACTCGGGAGGTGCCAACTTGCCCAACCAAGACGATGTGTTCCCAGACCGCGAACACTTCGGCCGCATCTTCTACAACCAAGCCAACATGAGCGCCTTGGGCATTCCGCAAATTGCAGTGGTCATGGGCAGTTGCACGGCGGGCGGCGCTTATGTGCCCGCCATGAGCGACGAAACCATCATCGTGAAAAACCAAGGCACCATCTTTTTGGGTGGCCCGCCTTTAGTGAAAGCGGCCACGGGCGAAGTGGTCAGTGCCGAAGACTTGGGCGGTGGCGATGTGCACACGCGCCTTTCTGGTGTGGCCGATCACTTGGCACAAAACGATGCGCATGCGTTGGCTTTGGCCCGCCAAGCAGTGGGCTCGCTGAACAGAAAGAAAAACATCGACGTGCAACTGCGCGAACCGGTGGCGCCTTTGTACGACAGCCAAGAAATTTACGGCGTCATTCCCTCCGACAGCCGCAAGCCCTTTGATGTGCGCGAAATCATTGCACGCATTGTGGACGGCAGCGAGTTTGCAGAATTCAAAGCGCGTTTTGGCCCCACCTTGGTGTGCGGCTTTGCGCACATTGAAGGCATGCCGGTGGGCATCATTGCCAACAACGGCATTTTGTTTTCAGAGTCTGCGCTCAAAGGTGCGCACTTCATTGAGCTGTGCTGCCAACGCAAAGTACCCCTGGTATTTTTGCAAAACATCACGGGCTTCATGGTGGGCCGCAAATACGAAAGCGAAGGCATTGCGCGCAATGGCGCCAAGATGGTCACCGCTGTGGCCACGGCCAAGGTGCCCAAGTTCACTATCATCATTGGTGGCAGCTTTGGCGCGGGCAATTACGGCATGTGCGGCCGCGCCTTTGGCCCCCGCTTCTTGTGGATGTGGCCCAACGCGCGCATTTGCGTCATGGGCGGCGAGCAAGCCGCGGGCGTGTTGGCCACCGTGAAGCGCGATGGCATTGAAGCGCGCGGTGGTGCTTGGAGTGCCGAGGAAGAAGCGGCTTTCAAGCAACCTATCTTGGATCAGTTTGGCCATCAGTCGCACCCTTACTACGCCAGCGCGCGTTTGTGGGACGACGGTGTAATTGACCCCGCAGACACACGCCGTGTGTTGGCACTCGGCTTGTCGGCATCCTTGAACGCCCCCATTGAAGACACCAAGTTCGGCATTTTCCGCATGTGATGTTTTAGAAAGCACAGCATCCAGAAAGCACACCATGACCTACACCTTTGACAACATTTACACCACCCCCGAGCACACCCTGCTGCGCGATCAAGTGGCCAAGTTCATTGCGCGAGAAGTAGAGCCCTTTGCCGAGGCATGGGAGCAAGACGGCAAGGTGCCGCGCGAAGTGCTCCGAAAGATGGGTGATGCAGGATTGCTCGGCTTGATGTACAACCCCGAGCTGGGCGGCGGCGGTGCCGATGCCATGGCCAACTTGGTGTTTGCCGAAGCTTTGTCGCAGTCTACCTTTGCCGGCTTCATCATTACCGTGCTGGTGCACACCGACATGGCCAGCCCGCACTTGCACCATGCAGGTACCGCTGCGCAAAAAGCCAAGTACATGCCACGCATCACTTCGGGTGAATGCATCACGGCAGTGGGGGTGTCTGAACCTGGCGCAGGCTCCGATGTGGCGGGCATTCGCACCACAGCCAAACGCGATGGCGATCATTGGGTGCTCAATGGCACCAAGATGTTTATTACCAACGGCGTGCATGCCGATTTGTATTTCATTGCCGCCAAAACGGGCGATGCGCGTCATGCCATGTCGATGTTCATTGTGGAAAAAGGCACGCCAGGTTTCAGTGTGGGTCGTGCCCTCAAGAAAACAGGTTGGTTGTCGTCCGACACCGCCGAGTTGGTGCTCGACAACGTGCGCATTCCAGACCATCACTTGCTGGGCGAAGAGAACAAAGGCTTTTACTCGGTCATGAAAAACTTCCAGACCGAGCGCATTGCTTTGGGCGCCATGGCCATTGGTCACTGCACGCGTGCTTTGGAACTCACCTTAGATTACGTGCGCCAACGCCCCGCATTTGGCGGCACCTTGTGGGACAAGCAAGTGATTCGCCAACGCTTGGCCATGCTGGATGCCAAGACTCGCGCGGCCAGACAATTCATGTACCACTGCGCATGGAGCGTGACGCAAGACAAAGACATCGTGCAAGAAGTGTCCATGCTCAAAGCACTCACCGGCGAACTGGTGAATGAAGTGGTGCAAACCTGCCAGCAGTTCCATGGCGGCATGGGCTATATGCGCGAAACGGCCATTGAACGCTTGTGGCGCGATTCGCGCATTTTGGGCATTGGTGGCGGCGCTACCGAAGTGATGCTCGACGAAGTGGCCAAGCGCTACTGATCCATAGAAAGATTCGCTATGTCCACAGCCCAAAAAACACTAGACATCCGCCGCCCCTCCAAATGGGTGGCCGAGGTGTGGCTCAACCGACCTGATGTGCGCAACGCCTTCAACGATGACGTCATTGCAGAACTCACGGAAGCATTTCAAACTTTGTCGAAAGACAATGACTTGCGCGCCATCGTATTGGGCGCGCATGGCAAAGCCTTTTGCGCAGGTGCTGACCTCAATTGGATGCGCGCCATGTCGGGCTACAGCTGGGACGAAAACCGCGCCGACGCCCAAAAGCTGGCCGACATGCTTTGGACTCTGGACCAATGTCCTGTGCCCATCGTGGGCCGCTTACAAGGAGATTGCTACGCGGGTGGCATGGGCTTGGCGTCGATATGCGATGTGCTCATTGCTTCCGACAACGTTACCTTCTGTTTGTCAGAAGCGCGTTTGGGTTTGCTGCCCGGCACCATCAGCCCTTATGTGGTACGCGCCATGGGCGCGCAAGCCGCCAAGCGTTATATGGTGACGGCAGAAAGATTTTCTGCAACGCAAGCACACGCCATGGGCATGGTGCACGAGTTGTGCACCTCAGAAAACTTGGATGCCAAAGTGGCTGAAATTGTAGCCACGCTGTGTGGCAATGGCCCGCAAGCTTTGCGCGCCTGCAAACGCTTGGTGCAAGACGTAGCCAACCAACCCCTGACTGAAGCACTGCGCGCAGAAACCGCGCGACGCATTGCCGACATCCGTGCCAGCGATGAGGGCAAAGAAGGCCTGCAGTCTTTCTTGCAAAAACGTCCTGCGCAGTGGACTCAATCGAATTAAAAAATCAGGCCCATCATGTTCAAAAAAATCCTCATTGCCAACCGCGGCGAAATTGCATGCCGAGTGGCGGCCACAGCCAAACGCATGGGCATCCAAACGGTGGCGGTGTATTCCGACGCAGACGCCAATGCCAAACACGTGGCCGCCTGTGACGAAGCCATTCACGTGGGCGGCTCGGCCCCCAAAGACAGCTACCTGCGCTGGGAAGCCATCATTGAAGCGGCCAAGGCCACAGGCGCCCAAGCCATTCACCCCGGCTACGGTTTCTTAAGTGAGAACGAAGCCTTTGCCGAGGCCTGCGCCAAAGCGGGCCTGGTGTTCATTGGCCCGCCTGCATCCGCCATTCAAGCCATGGGCTTGAAAGCAGAGTCCAAGCAGCTCATGGAAAAAGCCGGCGTGCCATTGGTGCCAGGCTATCACAGCGCCGATCAAAATTCTGAATTGCTCAAGCGCGAAGCTGATCGCATTGGCTACCCTGTGCTCATCAAAGCCAGCGCGGGTGGCGGTGGCAAAGGCATGCGCGCGGTAGAAAAATCTGAAGACTTTGCCGAGGCCTTGGCGTCGTGCCAACGCGAAGCGCAAAACAGTTTTGGCGATCAAGCGGTGCTGATTGAAAAATATGTACAGCGCCCCCGCCACATTGAAATTCAAGTGTTTGGCGACACGCAAGGCAACTGCGTGTACCTCATGGAGCGCGACTGCTCGGTACAGCGTCGCCACCAAAAGGTGTTGGAAGAAGCACCTGCACCCGGCATGACCGAAGCGTTTAGAAAACAAATGGGCGAGGCCGCAGTAGCCGCCGCACGTGCCGTGAATTATGTGGGCGCTGGCACGGTTGAATTTATTGTGGAGCAACGCGACAACCCATCGACGGGCCAAGTCGACATGAACTTCTTCTTCATGGAGATGAACACCCGCTTGCAAGTGGAACACCCAGTGAACGAGGCTGTGACAGGCTTGGATTTGGTAGAGTGGCAATTGCGCGTGGCCAGTGGCCAGCCCTTGCCCCTGAAGCAAGATCAAATCAAACTCACCGGCCACGCCATTGAAGCGCGCATTTGCGCCGAAACCCCCGACAACAATTTCTTACCCGCCACTGGTCATTTGCAGGTTTACAAAAAGCCAGCCCACACCGCCTTCGAACGCGGCACAGTGCGCTTTGACGATGGCGTGCGCCAAGGCGACACCATCAGCCCCTACTACGACTCCATGGTGGCCAAACTCATTGTGCACGGCGACACCCGTGAGCAAGCTTTGGCCTTGCTCGACCAAGCCTTGGCCCAAACACAAGTGGTGGGCTTGTCCACCAACGTGCAATTTTTGCGGCATGTGGTGCACAGCCCTTCGTTTGCCGAAGCGCGCTTAGACACGGCCCTCATTCCGCGCGAAGCCGATGTGTTGTTCCACCAAGAAAAGGTGGGCTTGAATGTGGCAGCAGCGGCCGTGGTGGCGCACACCCTGCATCAAGAAAATTCAAAGCAAGGCCACGACCCGTTCAGCAAAAGCGATGCGTGGCAAACCCACGCCGAAACCAGCCGCCGATTTCCTGTGGAGTTTGCGGGCGACACACACACTGCATGGTTGCATTACGGCCATCATGGCGCCATGCAATTGTCTTGGGGCGATGCCGCAGGCCCGGGCGCGAAAGGCGAGCACGACCATTTTTCATTCACGGTGGCCCCAGCTTCGGAGCACCCTTCTTCGCAAGCGCTGAGCGTGACATGGCAAGGCCAACGCGTGACCAGCGAGGTGGTGTTGCAGACAGGCAAACCCGGCCAGCCCGCCGATTTGGCCCATGTGTTTACGCAAGCGGGAGCCACGCGCATTCGCATCATTCACCCCTTGGCCCACGCCGAAGGCGCGCAAGATGAAAAGGGCGGCCTCGCAGCCCCCATGCCAGGCAAGGTGGTGTCCTTTGCCGTCAAGGTGGGCGACAAAGTGAAGGCGGGTCAAACTTTGGCTGTGATGGAGGCCATGAAAATGGAGCACACCATTGCGGCGCCCAAGGATGGCGAAGTGTCGGAGCTGTTGTACGCGCCGGGGGATCAAATTGCAGAGGGAGCAGAATTGTTGAAGCTTGCGTAAACTACGCTGTATGAAAATCGCATTTTGCTGCACCAACACCAAAGCCGAACCTTGGCTCGAAGCTTTTAGGCAAGCCCTGCCGGGCGTTGACATCTGGGAGTGGCAAGCCGCCACACCCGGCCAGGCCCCCAAGCTGGCCGACCATGCCGTGGTGTGGTCACCACCACAGAGCTTCATTGATGAGCAAACCCAATTGCAAAACTTGTTCAACATTGGCGCAGGCGTCGATGCCTTGCTCAAGTTGAACCTGCCGGCCAGCCTCAACATCGTGCGCTTGAACGATGCCGGCATGTCGGTGCAAATGGCCGAGTATGTGTGCCATGCGGTCATTCGGTATTTCCGCGAATTCAATCACTATGACAAAGACCAAATCGAGCAGCGTTGGTCTTATCGCAAGCCCGCTTGGCGCGCAGATTTTCCAGTGGGCGTTTTGGGCGCTGGGGTCTTGGGCAGCAAGGTGGCCCAAGCGCTGAAGCAGTTTGAATTTCCGGTCAATGTGTGGAGCCGCTCTCCCAAACAACTGCCGGGGCTTACCAGCTACACAGGGCTTGAGCAATTGCCAGCGTTTTTAAAAGCCAGCAAGGTCTTGGTCAATTTGTTGCCCCTCACCCCCGACACCGAAAACATTCTGAACCACGCCCATTTGTCGCAATTGCAAGCTGGGGCTTACCTCATTAATGTGGCGCGCGGCAAGCACGTGGTCGACCAAGACCTGATTGATTTGCTAGACCAAGGCCACATGGCGGGCGCCACACTCGATGTGTTTCGGGTGGAGCCTTTACCGCCAGAGCACGCATTTTGGAAGCATCCCAAAATTGTGGTCACCCCACATACCTCCGCTCGCACCTTGCGCGAAGAAAGCGTGGCGCAAATTGCCAGCAAAATCAAAGCGGTCTATGCGGGTCAGTTCATTGAAGGCCGTGTCGACAAAGTGCGTGGTTATTGAACAGTGCCTCTAAGCGGCGCACTGTGCAAAAGTTTTAAAAATTCGTTAGAGTTCCTGTATGTCAATTCCTTCCCGCGTTAAATTGGTCGATGTTGGCCCCAGAGATGGTTTGCAAAATGAAAAGCAAGCCGTGCCTGCTTCCATCAAAATTGAGCTGGTACATCGCCTGCAGGCCGCAGGCTTGAAGGAAATTGAAGTGACTAGTTTTGTCAGCCCCAAGTGGGTGCCGCAAATGGCCGACAACGCAGAAGTCATGGCCGGCATTGCGCGCCAAGCCGGCGTGCGCTATTCGGTGCTCACGCCCAACATGCAAGGCTATCAAGCGGCAGCGCAAAGCAAGCCCGACGAAATTGTGGTGTTTGCCGCGGCCAGCGAAGCCTTTAGCCAAAAGAACATCAACTGCAGCATTGAAGAAAGCATTCAGCGCTTTGCGCCCGTGGTGGCTGCGGCCCGCGAGGCGGGCATTTATGTGCGCGGCGCTATGAGTTGTGTGGTGGGTTGTCCTTATGAGGGCGAGGTACCGCCTGCCAGCGTCGAGCGTTTGGCCAAACTCATGAAAAGCATTGGCGTACAACATTTGGGTGTGGCCGACACCATTGGCGTGGGCACGCCGCGCAAAGTTCAAGCGGCCATGGAAGCCACACTCAAGCACTACGACTTGAACGATATTTCTGGCCATTTTCACGACACGTATGGTCAAGCTTTGGCCAACACGCTGGCCAGTTTGGAAATGGGCGTGTGGCAATACGATGCGTCGGTGTCGGGCTTGGGCGGCTGCCCTTATGCCAAAGGCGCTACAGGCAATGTGGCCACCGAAGACGTGGTGTACATGTTGCACGGCATGGGCATTGAAACGGGCATCGACCTGAAAAAGTTGGTCGAAGCAGGCGCGTTCATTAGCCAATTCTTAAAACGCCCATCGGGCTCGCGTGTGGCCACGGCCATGCTCAACGCATGAGCTTGATTACCCGCCTGCAACTCAAAGCCGAGCAAGTCTTGGCTTCAGACTCCGAGCACGTGCCATCACCTTGCGTATCTGTTTGTGTGGTGCACCCCACGCTGGGTTTGTGTGAAGGCTGCTTGCGCAACATTGACGAAATAGGCGCTTGGGGTCAAATGCCCAGCGCGCAGCAGCGCCAAGTGTGGCAGCACATTCAACAGCGCTGTGCCCAGCGACTGTCTGGCTCATGAAACAGATTCATTTTTATTTCGACTTCATTTCGCCCTACGCGTGGTTGGCGTTTCAGGCTTTGCCGCAAACCCTCAAAGGCATCAGCCACGAGGTGCATTACCACCCTGTGGTGTTTGGCGCCATGCTCAAACACCATGGCCAGTTGGGCCCTGCCGAAATTCTGGGCAAGCGTGATTGGACCTATCGGCAAGTGATGTGGCTGGCCAAGCAACAAGGCACAGATTTGAAAATGCCTGCTGCGCACCCTTTCAATTCTTTGGCATTGCTGCGATTGGCTGTGGCGGCTGCATCTTCTAATATGCAAGGGCAACCTAATCGCTACGTGGTGGAAACCATTTTTCGCCATGTGTGGTGTGAAGGCCTAGACGCAGCCGACCCAGACCGCTTGGCCACCTTGCAGGCGCATTTGGCCAGCAGGCCGTCGGTCGATTTGCAAGACCCCCAATCGGCGGAAGTAAAGCAACTCTTGCAGCAGCAAACGCAGCAGGCCATCGATTTGGGTTTGTTTGGCGTGCCCAGCATGGTGGTGGATGGCCAAGTGTTTTGGGGCAACGATGCTCTGCCCATGTTGCGCGCCTACCTAGAGGGCGATGCGTGGTTTGAGAGTGCCGATTGGCGCGATGCGGGCAAGCTGCCCGTGGGCATTCGAAGGGCGCCTGCCGCCAAGTAGTTAGCGCTGCGTTTGTTGTTCCCAGCGGTTGACCAACAAAGCATAAATCCAGGTGATGGCCAAAAACATCAGCACCGAGCCTTGCGCCGCCATCCAAAAGCCAAAGGGCCTGTCTAGCCACGTGAAGTTGAGGTCACGCGCAAAAAACGACACACAAAACGTCACGCTGCCCCAAACCACAAGCAAGACAAGGCGCAAGCGATTCACGCGGGCTGCAAACTCTTCGGCAGAAAGAGGCTGAGAAGTTTCGTCAGCTGGGTTGGATGGGCGGTCACTCATGCTTGCAACTTGAACATACTTCGGTGCGAAGGGGATATCTTCAAAAATAAGTGTTTACCCTTGATGTGCGATATTTATCACAATGAGAAATAAAAACCTAGGGTTTGACCTAGGTCTGTCAGCCCCTGTTGGTTTGGTGTCAGAGGGGGGTCAGAGCCAGCCCCAAGAATCGCCCCCAAGCCTTCGTGTCGAGGGCTATTTTTTGGAGACAGCTCTATGGCAACAACAGAAAACCGCCCCATGACAGGCGAAGAGAAGAAGGTGATCTTCGCTTCGTCGCTGGGCACCGTGTTCGAGTGGTATGACTTTTACCTCTACGGTTCACTCGCCGCAATTATTGCGAAACAATTCTTCAGCGGCTTGGACGAAGGCTCTGCTTTCATTTTTGCGCTGTTGGCTTTTGCCGCCGGTTTCATCGTCCGTCCTTTCGGCGCCATTTTCTTTGGCCGCTTGGGCGACATGATTGGTCGCAAGTACACCTTCTTGGTCACCATCCTGATCATGGGTGTGTCCACGTTCATCGTGGGCATCTTGCCAAACTACGCCAGCATTGGCGTGGCCGCTCCCGTCATTCTCATTTGCTTGCGCTTGTTGCAAGGTTTGGCTTTGGGTGGTGAGTACGGTGGTGCTGCTACGTATGTGGCCGAGCACGCGCCTGCAGGTCAACGCGGTGCTTACACAGCGTGGATTCAAACCACCGCCACATTGGGCTTGTTCTTGTCACTCATGGTGATTTTGGGCACACGCACTATCGTGGGTGAAGAGGCTTTTGCCGATTGGGGCTGGCGCGTTCCGTTCCTGGTTTCCGTCATCATGCTGATCATCTCTGTGTACATTCGTTTGAGCATGAACGAGTCACCTGCTTTTGTGAAAATGAAAGCGGAAGGCAAAACTTCCAAGGCACCTTTGTCTGAATCTTTCGGCCAATGGAAAAACTTGAAAATTGTGATCTTGGCCTTGTTTGGTCTGGTCATGGGTCAAGCCGTGGTTTGGTACTCTGGTCAGTTCTACGCTTTGTTCTTCTTGACGCAAGCGCTCAAAGTAGACGGCGCTACCGCCAACATCATGGTGGCCATCTCCTTGATCATCGGTACACCTTTCTTCGTGATCTTCGGCACCTTGTCTGACAAGATTGGCCGCAAGCCTTTGATCTTGGCCGGTTGTTTGTTGGCTGTGGTCACTTACTTCCCAGTGTTTGAAGCGCTGACAAAAGCAGCCAACCCAGACTTGCATGCTGCACAACAGGCTTCTAAAGTCACGGTCACAGCCGATCCAGCTGAGTGTTCATTCCAGTTCAACCCCACAGGCACGAAGAAGTTCACTTCTTCTTGCGACATTGCCAAGCAACGTTTGGCCAGTGCGTCTGTGTCCTATGAAAACATTGTGGCGCCCGCTGGCACCGCAGCTGTGATCAAGGTGGGCGAGACTGTGGTGAACGTCAAGTACTCAGCTGAAGACATTGCTGCTGCCAAAGCCAAAGCTGAAGAAAAACTCGCAGCCCTCAATGCTGCTGAGCCAAAAGACGCAAAGGCCATTGAAGCTGCTACCAAGTCTGTCAAAGATTTGAGCAACGAAAAAACTGCAGGCACAACGCTCTTGGCTTCTAACTTGGGCGCTGCTTTGAAAGCGGCCAACTATCCTGTCAAAGCTGACATGGCCAAGTTTGACAAGGTCACTGTGGTGGCGATCCTTACTTATTTGGTGATCTTGGTCACTATGGTGTACGGTCCTATTGCTGCCATGTTGGTGGAAATGTTCCCCACACGCATTCGTTATACATCGATGTCTTTGCCTTATCACATTGGTAATGGCTGGTTCGGTGGTTTGATGCCTACAACTGCTTTCGCGATCGTGGCGCAAACCGGCAATATGTACAACGGCTTGTGGTACCCCATCATCATTGCTGGCGCAACGGTGGTCATTGGTGGCTTGTTCATCAAGGAAACCAAAGACGTTGACATTTACGCCAACGATTAATCGGGAAGCCCTCTCACCGAGGGCTTTTTTTTAATTGGGGTCAGATCAACATTAATTTTTTGTGATTCTTAGAGAACTATGCGGTAAGTAAATTAATGTTGATCTGACCCCAATTATTTGAGCCCCCTTAGCCTATCCCCCTCTTTGATTGACCAAATTAATGTTGATCTGACCCCATTTAAATCACCCCAATTAAAAACCTCTATTGCGAAATTTATTTTTGGAGAAACCTATGTGGAAACTAGTCGTTGGATTTATTGTGTTTGCTGGCGTTGCTTTGTTTGTTATTTCTAAAGGCGGCGACAGTTTGGATATGAGTGGTGAGAAGCACGGTGCTGAGGCCGTGCATTCACCAGCACCTGCGCCTGCTGCTCCGGCTGCTCCTGCGGCTGCCGATGCGGCGCCTGCTGCCCCTGCTGCTCCCGCAACCACCCCCGCTGCAGCGCCTGCGCCTGCCAGCAAGTAATTGACTGGCTTAGAAAGAGTGCTGCGTGCTTTCATGTGAGAATTCGGGTTTATCCAAACGAGTTCTCCAAACATGAAGTCAGCCAAAGCCCTTGTTCTTTCTATCGCCTTCACACTCTCGGGTGTTGCCAACGCTGGCGGTGTGCAAACTTGGGGCAATGTGTCTGATGCATTGGCCGTTGGCTTGCCGCTTTTGGCGGCTGGCACTGCGTTTGGCAAAGGCGACTCGCAGGGTGTCAAAGAGCTTACTTACTCCTTGGGCGCTACCTTGGCTGCCACCACGGCGCTGAAGTCACTTATTCACGAGCAGCGGCCCGATGGTTCGGGCAACGACAGTTTTCCGTCTGGGCACACCGCCATCGCTTTTGCGGCGGCTCGGTTTATCGACAAACGTTATGCCTCCGAGGCTTCGCCCTACATTTACGCAGCGGCGGGCCTAACCGCTTTGGCGCGTGTCAAAGCTGACAAGCACTACGCCAAAGATGTGTTGGTGGGTGCTGGCTTGGGTTATGCCGCAGCGGAGTATTTCACGCGGCCATTAGCGGGAGGTGCGGTGTCGCTCATGCCTGCCAAATCCGGCTTTGCGGTGTTTTGGCAAAAACCATTGTTCTAATTGAACAACATGAAGCCCGCGGCCATGCTCAGCGACAAGCGGCTGTGGTGCTGTGTGCTGCTCAGCCTTGCTGCACTCAATGCATGGAGTGCCACTGCACCGCTATCAGAAACTGAGTTGGATATTCGCTCAGCGCTCCTGCGCCCTTGCGAGCCTGGTGGCCGTGAGGATTGCGTCAAAGTAGATGTCAAGTTTCACTTGGATGCGCCCATTGAAATTGTCTGGCAAGTGATCACGGATTATCAAAATTCGGCCAAGTTCATCAGCAGTTTGAAATCGAGTTCCGAAACACCTCTTGCGCCAAATAAGTTGCAAGTTGAGCAGGTGGGTCGCGTGGGTTGGAATGCGCTGAATGTGGAGATCAAAGCCATTTACCACGTGCAGCTCAACCCTATTGATAAGAAAATTCAAAGCGTGGCGGTGGGCGGCGATTTAAAGCGCGTGTCGATGTTCACGCAACTTCACGCCAAGGCTGGCGGTGGTACGCTTCTGGAATATTCACTCATTACCGACCCGGCTAGATGGGCGCCCTTGGTTGTTGCTGAAGAGCTGTTAAAGCGCAACGCGCTTCAAAGCTTTGCCGATTTGAAGCGCGAGATTCTCAGACGGTCGGCCACTTCAGCCGTGAGTAAGCCCGCGCCTTGAAGGTGCCCACGCAAAAAGGAAAGACATGTCGCAAAAATCAATCTCCCGTTTGCAATCTTTCGGCCATGCTTTGAGAGGGCTCAAAGTGGTGTTTGCTGAGCCCAATGCCAAAATTCATTTGATTGCGGCTGCTGTTGCTGTTGCATTGGGTGTGTATTTTCAGATTTCTGTCTTGGAATGGGTGGCGGTGGTTTTTGCAATAGCTTCCGTCATTGGCGCAGAGGCTTTGAACACCGCCATTGAAAAAACTGTGGACGTAGCCAGCCCCGAATGGCAAGAAACTGCCGGCCAAGCCAAAGACGCCGCAGCCGCTGGCGTTTTGATCTTCAGCATCGGCGCTGCAGCTGTAGGCGCCGTCATCTTTTTGCCAAGATTGCTTCAATAAATGGGGTCAGATCAACATTAATTTCCAATCAGTTGAGGGCAGGGAGGAATAGGGGCTTCCTCATACTGGAGTACCAGAAATCGTTCAGCCCCCATTCCTCCCTGCCCTCAACCGATTGACCAAATTAATGTTGATCTGACCCCATTTATTCGCTAGGCTACAAATAGTGATGAACAACTTAAAAGCACTTTTTCAAAAGTACCGCAATGAAGTGGTTGTGGGCGTTATCGTCTTTTTGGCTTTGGTGTTTCGCGACCTGCTTGCTTAGCGCTTTCAATCAATTTGGGCCAAATCAATTGGGGTCAGATCATGATTAATTAGCGCAGCTAAATTAATTGTGCTCTGACCCCAATTGATTTTCCAGCCGGAGAAAATTAATGTTGATCTGACCCCAATTAAATTCTCTTGCGATTGATTGCAGCGTGTTGTATTTCGTGCTTTGTCGGCTCAAGATAGCCTTTAAATAAAGGGAACCTAATGATTCGACAAATAGATCTATCTGACAGCGAAGTATTGGTTGTACGATGAAGTCAATATTGCTTCAAGGGGCGACCATGGAAACGACAGTCACGATTGACGACGAGTTGTATGCAAAAGCGCTCGAGCTTGCGGGGCCAGCCATTGGAAGTGCCAATCTGGTTCAAGAAGCTTTAAAAACTTTTGTTCGGGTGGAAATGGGCAAAGGACTGTCTGCATTAGGCGGATCCAACCCCCACATGCCGGACATCCCCAGACAGCGTGGACAAACATGACATGAGAGGCGTGTTAATTGACACCTCAGTTTGGGTATCTCATTTTCGCGTGCGCAATGAACGTCTGCATGGTCTTGGATGCGGCATCGTCGACTTCATACTGCTCGCTTCTACAGTCATCAGTCCATACGTTGAGCTTTGGACTTTGGATAAACGATTAGAGTTACTTTGTGGGAGATTTGGTGTAAACCACAAAGTCACCCTGCATTAGTGTTTGCTAGGCTCAAAATATGGATGACCCATTTGATTTTTCAGCCGGAAAAAACTAGCAACCGCCATCTTCCATTTTGCGCTTAGCTGAATATTCTGCTTGCAAGTCATCTGCTTCAATATCAACGACTTTTCTAATACCTTTAAGCGCGCTTTCTGGCGAATCGGCTAGCCAAGAAAGCGATGGAAATTCTGTGCACAAGCCAATGTATGCGTTGTCTAAAGCAGACCAAGTGAGGCTGTAGGTATATCGATCAGTGTTCATGCTGTTGCAACCAGTCCTTCAGTGCATTGTTGATTCGTGTTTGCCATCCAGGCCCTTCTTTTTGAAAAGCTTCTAGTACTTCTGGATCAAGTCTGATGGCAATTTGTTTTTTTGTCGTGGCACTGAATGGGCGGCCTCTTTTTTTATACGCCAACAATCCATCGGCCATTTCTTTTGGCGTGAGTGGTTTGTCGTCTTCGCTTTTGCCGTCCCACACATAAAAATCGTTAGGCTTTTGCTTTTTTAAAGCTCGCAAAATTTCTTCACGGCTCATGCCATTCGTTTTCGAGCCAATAGAAGTAGTAGTCAGCTTCTTTTTGGTTTGCTTTTCGGAAACTGATGATTCTGATTTGGTCATATCGGTTTGTGTGGACGAGCGTTAAAACACAGAGATAACTCATGGCGTAGGCATAAGAGATGATGCGGTCTTCCCCCTTCAACTGGACAAGCAAATTGAGGCAATAAACTGATTGAAGAACCTCGCTCGCATTTACGAAATCTAGCCCGTGCTTTAAATAATTGCTTTGTCTTTTGTCTTGGTCCCA
>JAPLPO010000044.1 GCA_026400155.1 Burkholderiales bacterium
TGTGAAGCGCATCATCAATGAACCCACAGCCGCTGCCTTGGCTTTTGGTTTGGACAAAACAGACAAAGGCGATCGCAAGATTGCGGTGTATGACTTGGGTGGCGGTACGTTTGACGTGTCCATCATTGAAATTGCCGACGTCGATGGCGAAAAGCAATTCGAAGTGTTGTCCACCAACGGCGACACCTTCTTGGGCGGCGAAGACTTTGACCAACGCATCATTGACTTCATCATCACCGAGTTCAAGAAAGAAAGCGGCGTTGATTTGTCCAAAGACGTGTTGGCCTTGCAGCGCTTGAAAGAAGCCGCTGAAAAAGCCAAGATCGAATTGTCCAGCTCTGCTGGCACAGACATCAACCTGCCCTACATCACAGCCGATGCCACAGGCCCTAAACACCTGAGCATCAAACTCAGCCGCGCCAAGTTGGAAAGCTTGGTCGACGAATTGATCGAGCGCACCATGGCCCCTTGCCGCATGGCCATCAAAGACGCTGGTGTGAGCGTGTCTGACATTGACGACATCATTTTGGTGGGCGGTATGTCTCGCATGCCTAAAGTGCAAGACAAGGTTAAAGAGTTCTTTGGCAAAGAGCCCCGCAAAGACGTCAACCCCGACGAAGCGGTCGCTGTTGGCGCCGCCATTCAAGGTCAAGTTTTGTCGGGCGATCGCAAAGACGTTTTGTTACTAGACGTCACACCTCTGTCTTTGGGCATCGAAACCTTGGGCGGCGTGATGACCAAAATGATCACCAAGAACACGACCATTCCCACCAAGTTTGCACAAACCTATTCCACAGCCGATGACAACCAGCCTGCTGTAACCATCAAGGTTTACCAGGGTGAGCGTGAAATGGCCAGTGGCAACAAGCTGTTGGGTGAATTCAACTTAGAAGGTATTCCACCCGCAGCACGTGGCACACCCCAAATTGAAGTGTCCTTTGACATTGACGCCAACGGCATCTTGCACGTGGGCGCAAAAGACAAAGGCACCGGCAAAGAAAACAAGATCACCATCAAGGCCAACTCTGGTTTGTCTGAAGCTGAAATTCAACAGATGGTGAAAGACGCCGAGTTGAATGCCGAAGACGACAAGAAGAAACTCGAAATCGTTCAAGCCAAAAACTCAGGCGAAGCCACCGTTCACAGCGTGAAGAAAAGCTTGACTGAATATGGCGACAAAATTGAAGCCGACGAGAAAACCAAAATCGAAGCCGCCGTGAAGGAATTGGAAGAGGCTTTGAATGGCGAAGACAAAGACGCCATCACTGCAAAAACTGAAACTCTCATGACCGTCAGCCAGAAGCTGGGCGAGAAAATGTACGCTGACATGCAAGCCAAAGAAGCGGCTGCAGGTGGTGCAGCGGGCGGCCCAGGTGCCGATGCCAAACCCGCAGACGACAATGTGGTTGATGCAGAAGTGAAAGAAGTTAAAAAAGGCTAAGCCTTTCATTCAAGGGCTTTAGCCCAAGCCGCCGCGTCAGCGTATTCCTCAGGAAATCGCTTTCGCGGCGTTCTTGTTCAAACAGTAGCAAAAAACGATGGCCAAAAGAGACTTTTACGAAGTATTGGGTGTAGCCAAGAACGCCTCTGATGAAGAGATCAAAAAGGCGTATCGCAAATTGGCGATGAAGTTCCACCCTGACCGCCATCAGGGTGACGACGCCAAAGAGGCAGAAGCCAAATTCAAGGAGGTCAAAGAGGCCTACGAGATGCTGTCTGACGCTCAAAAACGTGCAGCCTACGACCAGTATGGCCACGCAGGTGTCGATCCCAACATGCGCGGCCCTGGCGGCGGCGCAGAAGGCTTTGGCGGTTTTGGTGAAGCCTTTGGCGACATCTTTGGTGACATTTTTGGTCAACAACGGGGTGGTGGCGGCCGAGGCGGTCGACAAGTTTTCCGCGGTGGCGATTTAAGCTACGCCATGGAAGTGACCTTGGAAGAAGCATCTACTGGCAAAGAGGCACAAATTCGCATTCCCGGATGGGAAGAGTGCGACCCATGCGACGGCACAGGCGCCAAGAAAGGCACCAGCGCCAAAACCTGCGGCACCTGCCAAGGTTCGGGTACTGTGCAAATGCGCCAAGGCTTTTTCAGCGTGCAGCAAACTTGTCCACACTGCCGCGGCTCTGGCAAAATCATCTCAGACCCCTGTCCTTCATGCAGCGGCCAAGGCAAGCTTAAAAAGCAAAAAACACTCGAAGTCAAAATCCCTGCGGGCATTGACGACGGTATGCGCATTCGCAGCACCGGCAATGGTGAACCGGGCACCAATGGCGGCCCCCCAGGCGATTTGTACATTGAGATTCGCCTCAAGAAGCACGACATCTTTGAGCGCGATGGTGACGACTTGCATTGCTCCGTCCCCATCGGCTTCAGCAAAGCCGCATTGGGCGGTGAGATTGATGTTCCCACACTCAGTGGCAAAGCGGCCATCGACATTCCTGAAGGCACCCAAACGGGTAAGCAATTCCGTTTGCGCGGCAAAGGGATCAAAGGTGTACGCTCCAGCTACCCAGGCGACTTGTACTGTCATATTACGGTAGAGACGCCTGTCAAACTCACAGAGCATCAACGCAAGCTCCTCAAAGAGTTTGAAGAGTCTTTGCAAAAAGGCGGCGCCAAGCACATGCCCACTGGCAACAGTTGGACCGACAAGCTCAAGGGTTTGTTTGGCGCTTAAGTAGTTACTTAAGTTCGTCACTTCGCTTGATCCAAGTCAAGTCCATGTTGGGCCGCCGGCCTAACATGGCACCATGACACTCAACATTCGATTCTTAGGCGGTGCCGACACAGTCACCGGGTCCAAATACTGCGTTGAGCACAACGGCAAAAAGCTGTTGGTCGATTGCGGCTTGTTTCAAGGTTACAAGCAATTGCGCCTGCGAAATTGGGATCCTGGTCCTACCCCACCCAAAGACATCGACGCCGTCATTTTGACGCACGCCCATTTGGACCACAGTGGCTACTTGCCGCTCTTGGCACGCAATGGCTTTGAGGGCAAAGTTCATAGCACTTCGGGCACACGCGATTTGTGTGGCATCTTGTTGCCCGACAGTGGGCACATTCAAGAAGAAGACGCCTACTTTGCCAACAAATACGGCTACTCCAAACACAGCCCCGCATTGCCGCTGTACACGGAGCAAGATGCCAAGTACTGCATGCAGCAGTTTCATGTCGAAAAACTCAACACATGGTTTCAACCCATCCAGGGCTGGAATGCCAAGTTCAGTAGCGCGGGCCACATCTTAGGCGCCGCCAGTTTGCTGTTGGAAGTGGGCGGACGGCGCATTCTGTTTTCAGGCGATCTCGGTCGCCCCGATGACAGCCTCATGAACCCACCCGACGCTCCCCCGCAAGCAGATACGGTCTTGATTGAATCCACCTACGGCAACAGAACACACCCCTTAGAAAATGTGAATGCAGAGTTGGGGGAGGCTCTCAAAAGAGTGGCGGGCCGAGGTGGTGTTGCTGTGGTGCCGGTGTTTGCAGTTGGCCGAGCGCAAGCTATTTTGCACAGCATTGCACAACTCAAAGCAAGCGGTGCAATTCCACACGGACTGCCCATCTTTTTAGACAGCCCCATGGCCATTCACACCACGGCTTTGTTCAAGCGGCATATGGGTGAGCACCGTTTGAATGGGGCTGAAGTTCAAGCCATGGATCACGTGGCCACCATGATTGAAACACCCGAGCAATCCAAAGCACTGGTGAAACGCCATGGACCAATGGTCATCTTGTCTGCCAGCGGCATGGCCACTGGAGGCCGCGTGTTACACCACTTGGCCAACCATGTGGGTAACCATCGCAACATGGTCATCCTGACGGGATTTCAATCACCGGGTACCCGCGGCGCTACCTTGGCAAGCGGCGCCGCCACCATTCGCTTGCACGGCAAAGACTTGCCTGTTGCTGCTGAAATTGTCCAACTCAGTTCAGCCTCTGCCCATGCAGATGGCAAGCAACTCTTGGCTTGGCTTCAAAAGATGCCGCAAGCACCGGCCCAAGTTTATGTGGTGCATGGGGAACGTGAGGCATCAGACGTTTTGCGCCAGCGCATTGAAAGAGAACTGCACATGCGTGCCGTTGTGCCCGAACATGCCTCCTTGTGGCCGGGTTGATATAGGTTGCGTTTTCTTTTTGAAATACCTTGGGTTCAAAAGGAAGTCTGCGAAAATACACCCAGCTTTAATCTTTGCTGCATGAATCTCAAACGCTCAAATTCTTCTGCCTCGCAACACCCAGGATGGCACCCTACGTGGGTTGCGTTGCTCAGTAGCCTGTGGTTAACCAGCGCTGGCAACATTGCCCTGTGGTCGCAGATTCACCAATTGCCAGAAGTAACTGGGCTCAGAGGATTTGCGTTTGCCATCGGATTTGGCGCAATCATCACAGCAGCCATCAGTGCCATTTTGAGTTTCTTGAACTGGCGATGGCTTCTCAAACCTGCCCTTGCAGTCTTCTTTTTGAGTGCAGCCAGCGGCGCCTACTTCATGATGAGCTATGGCATTGTGATCGACAGCACCATGATCACCAATGTGGTTCAAACAGATACCAAAGAGGCTTTGGATTTGATGAATTGGCGCATGCTGATCAGCCTGGCGCTTCTGGGCATTTTGCCCTGTTGGGTTCTTTGGAAAATACCCGTCAAGCCTTTGCGCTTGGGCCAACAAATCGTTGGCAACATCCTCACACTTGCCATCTCTTTGATGGTCATTGTTGGCGCTTTGTTGGCCATTTTTCAAGACTTCTCATCGATCATGCGCAATCACACGCAGTTGCGTTATTTGATCAATCCCTTGAATAGCTACTATGCAATTGGCATGGTGGCAGCCAAGCCATTTCAAAGAGATCAGAAAACTTTATTGCCATTGGGCCGCGATGCTCAAATGACCCCACCCAACAGCAAAGACAAGCCCACCCTTTTGCTATTGGTATTAGGTGAAACTGCGCGCATGGGCAACTTTGGCATCAACGGATACGATCGCCCCACCACGCCCGAATTGTCCAAAGAGAATGTCATCAGCCTCAAAGGTGTCATGTCCTGCGGCACCAGCACAGCCACTTCCGTGCCCTGCATTTTTTCGCACATGGGCAAAGAGGACTATGAATCACGCCAGAACAATTACGAAAGCCTCATCGATGTGCTTCATCATGCCGGACTGGCCGTGTTGTGGATTGACAATCAGTCGGGCTGTAAAGGCGTCTGCGAACGCGTGCCACAAGCATTGACCAAGTCATTGAAACACCCCGCGCTGTGCAAAAACGGTGAATGCTTTGATGAAATTATGCTGCATGAAATCGACCAACGAATTCAAGCACTGCCTGCAGAACGAAGAGCCAAAGGCGTTGTGGTGGTCATGCACCAAATGGGCAGTCACGGCCCTGCCTACTACAAGCGTGTGCCAGATCAATTCAGAAAATTTTTGCCAGAATGCACAAGCAATGCTCTCCAAGAATGCTCCCGTGAGCAGGTTGTCAACTCGTTTGACAACACCATCCTTTACACCGATCATTTCTTGGCTCAGGCCATTCAGTGGCTCAAAAAATCTGAGGCCACCTCTGCACCAGCCATGCTGTATGTGTCAGATCATGGCGAGTCTTTGGGCGAAAACAATTTGTACTTGCATGGGCTGCCCTATCGTGTTGCGCCTGACGTGCAAAAGCGCGTACCTTGGATCACGTGGTTGTCTCCCAGTTTTGAAAAGCAGTCTGGCTTGCTACCAACTTGTTTGAAAAACAAAACGCAAGCTCCACTCACTCACGACAACTACTTTCACTCCGTGCTGGGTTTGATGAACATCAGCACGCAAGCGTATCAAGCCAAACTCGATGTGCACGCAGACTGCCGAAGAGCCTCATAAAAATCGATCGAGCAACTTTCGCGAGTCACGGTCCATTTGAGCCAAATCACGAATGAGAAACTGAACGCCGTGTCCATCTGTGACCAGCAATACTTTGCCAGACAGACGGCGAATATCCTCTTCCCCTTTGAGTAAAAGTTTGGTTCTGCCGCGATCTGTTTCAATATCCCAAGTACTGGGCGCAACAAATCCGCTCACACCATACAACTTCAAAATTTGAGGCATGAACTCTCGCTGTATCATGGCCTTCAAAATATTGGCGCGCAACGCCTCTGTCAACAAGTTCAATTGTGAAATCCAAAGCAGTTCCTTGCCATCGACATCCACAATGGCAATACCCTCTTCGGGGGCTGCAACAGGAAAAGACCTGACGGCCAGAACATTGTCATGTTGCCGACCTTCTGAACTGACATAAAACCACCGACCGGAGGGCGCTTGGTCAAATTGAAAATTCATCAACTGGGCGCTCATGATGCCACCGACTCCCTCAGAACAGCGCCTTCAGCTTCTGCCTGTCTTTGCTGGGCTTCATACAAGCGCCAATAGGCACCCTGTTTTTCAATCAGTACATCGTGCGTGCCCTCTTCCACAATCAAGCCTTTGTCCATAACCACCAAACGATCTGCTTTGCGCAAAGTTGACAAACGGTGCGCGATGGCAATGGTGGTTCTGCCGCGAACCAAATTGTCCAAGGCATTTTGAATTTCTTTTTCGGTTTCAGTATCAACCGCCGATGTCGCCTCGTCCAAAATCAAAATGCGCGGATCAATGAGCAAGGCACGGGCAATAGAAATTCGTTGACGCTCGCCACCAGACAAGCCCTGTCCACGCTCCCCAACCAAAGAGTCGTAACCCTGTGGCATGCGCAGAATAAACTCATGCGCGTGTGCTGCTCTTGCGGCAGCCACAATTTGGTCTCGGGTGGCATCGGGCATGCCGTAGGCAATGTTGTCGGCAATGGTGCCAATGAACAAGAAAGGTTCCTGCAAAACCAAACCAATTTGCCTGCGGTAGTCAGCCACTTTGAGTTGCTTGATATCGACGCTATCTAAGGCAATGCTGCCTTCCGACAAGTCGTAGAAGCGGCACATTAAATTGACCAAGGTACTTTTCCCCGACCCGCTGTGCCCTACCAAACCAATCATTTCTCCGGGCTTGATGTCGAGATTCAAATGTTTGATCACTGCCCGGTTGCCATAACGGAAACTGGCGTCTGTCAAGGTAATGCGGCCCTCTACCTTGGGCATCGCAACAGGATTTTGGGGCTCTGGCACGCTGGAAACATGGTCGAGAATTTCAAAAATACGCTTGGCACCCGAGGCTGCTTTTTGGGTGCTCGAGACGATTCGGCTCATTGAATCGAGTCGAGTGTAAAAGCGTCCGATATAGGCCAAAAATGCGGTCAGCACGCCCACTGTGATTTGATCTTTAGAGACCAACCATATGCCAAAACCCCAAACAATCAACAGGCCTATTTCGGTCATGAGCGTAACCGTGGGCGAGAACACAGACCAAACTCTGTTGAGACGGTCATTCACAGTCAAGTTGTGTTTGTTGGCATCGATAAAACGCTGCGCCTCTCGGTCTTCTTGCGCAAAGGCTTTGACCACACGAATGCCTGGAATGGTGTCCGTCAACACGTTGGTAACCTCTGACCACACACGGTCAATCTTTTCGAAGCCCGTTCGCAATCTTTCTCTCACCACATGTATCAACCAGCCGATGAATGGCAAAGGCAACAAGGTGACTAAGGCCAGGGTAGGGTTGATTGAAAACAAGATCACCGCCGTCATCATGATCATCAACACGTCAGTTGCAAAATCCAGCAAGTGAAGCGATAAAAAGACGTTGATCCGATCGGTCTCACTGCCAATTCGGGCGATCAAATCACCGGTTCGTCGTCCGCCGAAATACTCTAAGGACAATTTCAACAAATGCTGGTAAGTGGTGGTTCTGAGATCAGCCCCAATTCGCTCAGAAACCAGCGCCAAAATGTAGGTCTTCACCCAACCCAAGGACCAAGCAACGATGGCGGATGCCAACAGGCCGAGCAGATACCAAGAGACAACAACCGGGTC
The DNA here is from genome assembly GCA_026400155.1 of Burkholderiales bacterium. GTDB lineage: Bacteria > Pseudomonadota > Gammaproteobacteria > Burkholderiales > Burkholderiaceae_C > Limnohabitans_A. The sequence continues at coordinate 7,941 of JAPLPO010000044.1, forward strand.
TATGTCTTTTCCGTTTTGATAGGGAATGAGCACATCATCCATCAAGGGCATGGTGAGGTAAGGCGGCACCAAGGTGGCCGCGGTGGACGCCAATGTGAGCAAAAACCCCATCAAAAGTTGCCATTGATAAGGCTTGGCAAAACGCCAGAGCTTGAGCAAGGTCCATGTGGAAGTTGGCGCTTGGCCCTTTTCGAGGCAAACAGCACATTCCTCATCTGAAGCATCCACCACATTTTGGCAAACTGGGCACAAGACGTGCCGCATTTGGCCAACCCCCGGTTCTGCCCAGTCATCCGCACTGGCAACGGGGGAGTTCAAGGACTGCCCAAAAAAAGAGGCCGTCTGGGCCTGTCCAGCGAGATGATTGTCAAAGCCCAACTTCCATCTCAGAACAGCTGCCTCAAGCCCCAAGGTAAACCGCCAAGCACTCAGTCTTATGCCGCTCTGCTGAAGAGCCAATGTGCCAACGCCCGCATGATCGACCACTCGAAGGCTCAAATCGGGGCTCAAGGTCCAAAAATTCCAACTATTTTGGGCCTCATCCACAGAGATGACCCTTTGATCGGTCAAAATAACAAGGGTCTTTTTGAAGATGAGTTCATCATTCAGGTCAACCTCTAGCCAAGCTAGAACGTTTTCACCTTGGTGAACATGCGACAACAAGCCCTCCTGCCAAAAAAACGGCAATCCCAGCAAATCGATGGGAGGATGGGTGTTGGAGTTCATAAAATTTCAAACAGCAAGAGTCAACCCGTGTTGGCGGCAAACAAAAACAGCAAAAGAAGCGGCCAGGACACAGCCCATGCACCTTGTTTATCAGACGATCATTGCCAGTGCTGCAACTGGCCGGCCATTGTATCCCCGGACACGAATCGCTCCGTGCCTTCGCTGAGAATTGTGAAAAGCACGAAAATGAGTTCTAAAGATATCAAATTTATTCGGGTGACCCACTTGAAGGGACCGAATATTTGGACTTACCGCCCGGTTCTAGAAGCTTGGATCGACATCGGCGATTTGGAAGACTGCCCCTCCAACGTGCTCCCCGGCTTCAATGAACGGCTGCAAGAAATGCTGCCTGGCCTCATTGAACACCGATGCAGTGTGGGCGAAAGAGGCGGTTTTTTAAAGCGATTGGTCGAAGGAACTTGGCCTGGTCACATCATGGAGCATGTGGCGTTAGAACTTCAAAACCGTGCGGGCATGCAAACCGGTTTTGGCAAAGCCCGTGAAGCCGGCCCCCGCGGCATTTACAAGGTGGTCATTCGCACACGCAACGAAACCGTCAGTCGCGTTGCTATTCAGGCCGCTCGCGACCTGGTCATGGCCGCCATCGAAAACCGCCCCTTCCCTGTCAAACAAGTCATTGCCAATCTCACCCAAATGGTTGACCGTTTGTGCATTGGCCCCAGCACCGCTTGCATCGTCGATGCGGCAGCGGATCGAAATATTCCCGCCATTCGCCTCAACGATGGCAACTTGGTTCAACTGGGTTACGGCGCCAACCAGCGACGCATTTGGACCGCCGAAACGGACCAAACCAGCGCCATCGCCGAGGGCGTCTCCAAAGACAAAGACCTGACCAAGAGCCTGCTCGCCAATTGTGGTGTGCCCGTGCCCGAAGGACGCAATGTCTCCTCGCCCGCCGAGGCTTGGGAAGCCGCACAAGAAATTGGCTTGCCCGTTTGTGTCAAACCCGTCGATGGCAATCACGGGCGCGGCGTTTCACTCGAGCTGCAAACTCAAAGCGAAATAGAGGCGGCATACCACCTGGCAGAAGCCGAAGGCAGTGAAGTTTTGGTTGAGCGGCATATTTTGGGTGATGAGCATCGCTTGTTGGTAGTTGGGGGCAAAGTGGTGGCAGCCAACAAAGGTGAAGTGGCCAGCATTGTGGGCGATGGCGTTCACACCGTCGAAGAACTCATCGAAAGCCAAATCAATTCAGACCCGCGCCGCGGCGAAGAAGAAGACTTTCCGCTCGACACTGTTCGACTGAAGGACCACACAACGGCCGTTCTCGAACTCAAACGCCAAGGCCTCACAGGTCAAAGTGTTCCAGAAAAAGACCGCCATGTTTTGGTCATGCGCACTGGCAACATGGCCATGGATGTCACAGACTTGGTCCACCCCGATGTGGCCGAATTGGCTGCTTTAGCAGCCCGCATCGTCGGCCTGGACATTGCAGGTGTCGATCTGGTGGCACAAGATATTTCCAAGCCAATGAAGGCACAGGGTGCCGCCATCGTTGAAGTCAATGCAGGTCCTGGTCTTCTCATGCACCTCAAACCTGCTTCTGGCTCGCCTCGGCCAGTGGGCCAAGCCATTGCAGCGCATTTGTTTGACGAAAATTCTGAGCCACGTATACCGGTGGTTGGCATCATTGGTCAAGAAAACACCACCGGCACCAGCCACCTCATTGCATGGTTGCTGCATTTGCAAGGCCTTCAAACGGGTCTCTCCTCGGCCAAAGGATTGTTTTTGGGACAGCGCTGTCTTCAAGCACAAAGTGGCATGGAGTGGGAGCCAGCCCAACGGCTCCTCATCAACAGATCGGTGCAGGCAGCGGTTTTTGAAACCACTGCTAGACACTTGTTGGCAGAAGGACTGCCTTACGATCGCTGCCAAGTGGGCGTCATCACTTCTATGCCCAAAGCAGCTGGCCTTGAAGATCTGTACATTCAAAGCGACGAACAAATGCCCAATGTGGTGCGAACTCAAATGGATGTTGTATTGTCACAGGGCATGGCTGTGCTCAATGCGGAAGACGATGAGGTCGCCAATTTGGCTCAGTATTGCGATGGCGAAGTCACCTACTTTGCAAGCTCTGAAGATCATCCGCGAATTGTTCAACACCGCAGCGAAAATGGCCGAGTTGTTTTCTGGCGCAAAAATCATTTGGTATTGGCACAAGGCCCTCAAGAAATAGAAGCCCTAAACCGCCAGTTACCCGCCATCGACAAGTTGTTCAAAAACCAACATCTCAATTGCATTGAAGTTTTGGCAGCCTGCGCAAGCGCTTGGGCCTTGGGCATTCAAACCGACCTCATTCGAGCTGGCATCAAAAGCTTCGGTCAGAGTCCTGGCGCTCACTGAGCATCAACGCAAGACTGCACGCCCCGCTTCAACCAGGACACAGTTTCATGGAAGTTTCTAGAATTCGAGCTTTGCGGGGCCCCAATTTATGGAGTCGCCAAACCAGCATTGAGGCCATTGTGAGCTGCGAGCCTCAAGAGCGAGCCATGACACCAGGCAATGAGTTCGAAAAGCAGTTGAGGCGCATCTTCCCGGCCGTAGGCCCCCTCGAGGGCTCAAGACCCGGTGAACCCGCCAGCATGGCGCATGCCCTCGAAAAAATTACCTTGAGCTTGCAAAATCAAGCAGGTTGTCAGGTCACTTTCAGCCGAACAACGGCCACAGAAGAAGAAGGCATCTACCAAGTGGTTGTTCAATACATCGAAGAAGATGTTGGCCGATTGGCGCTGAGTTGGGCAGAGAAGCTGTGTCAGGCTGTCAAACTCCATACCACTTTCGATTTGAATCAAGCTCTGAGCGAACTCCGAGATTTAGATGAAGATGTGCGGCTCGGACCTTCCACGGGCTCCATCGTCGACGCAGCGGTCTTGAAAGGCATTCCCTACCGCCGTCTCACTGAGGGCAGCATGGTTCAGTTTGGCTGGGGCAGCAAGCAGCGCCGCATTCAAGCCGCAGAAACAGATACAACCAGCGCCATTGCCGAATCGATTGCCCAAGACAAGGATCTCACAAAGTCTTTGTTATTGGCTGCTGGCGTACCTGTTCCCATTGGCAGACCCGCCAAAGATTTAGAAGACGCCTGGCAGATTGCGCAAAA
>JAPLPO010000219.1 GCA_026400155.1 Burkholderiales bacterium
GGTAGTCCACCAATTGCTGACGCCACATTTGCACGTCACCAATTTTCAAACCCAATTCTTCTTCGAGTTCGCGCGTTAAAGCTTGGGTCACGGTTTCGTTGACCTCCAGCTTGCCCCCCGGAAACTCCCAGTAACCCTCGTAGACTTTGCCTAAGGGCCTGGATGTGAGCAAAAATTGGTGCTGCTCGTTGATCAAGATACCAACAGCCACATCGACCGTCTTTCGATCTTCACCGCCCTCACGTTGGCGGTGTGCGTCAGCCACTATAAGCGTTGGCTTGGCTGCCGTCTGCCCAGTCATAAAGATCGCTGAGTGGAAGCACCCTGCCCCATGCGACCCACATAATCGCGCGCAAAGTGATAAGCCACACGGCCGCTTCTGGAGCCTCTCTCGAGTGCCCAGACCAGTGCTTCGGGGCCAGATGCTTGTATGACAGCTTCTGTGGCGCCCAATGAGCGCAGCCACTGCGCCACGATGGTGAGGTATTCTTCTTGAGAGAACGGGTAAAAACTGATCCACAAACCAAAGCGCTCAGACAAAGAAATTTTTTCTTCAATGACCTCACCGGGATGAACTTCGCCGTCTTCGGTATGCGTGTAGGTGAGGTTGTCCTTCATGTGCTCTGGCAACAAGTGACGGCGGTTGCTGGTGGCATAAATAAGCACATTGGGTGTGGATGCCGCCACCGAACCATCGAGAATCGATTTCAATGCCTTGTAGCCACCTTCACCATCTTCAAAGCTCAAGTCATCGCAAAAGATAATGAATTTTTCGGGCTGGCCTGAGACCACATCGACAATGTCGGGTAAGTCAGTCAGGTCTTCTTTGTCGACTTCAATGAGGCGCAAACCTTGTGACGCATAGGCGTTCAAACAAGCTTTGATCAAGGAAGATTTTCCGGTGCCACGTGAGCCGGTTAGAAGCACGTTGTTGGCAGGCAAGCCTTTGACAAATTGCAAAGTGTTTTGTTGCAGCTTTTCTTTTTGCCCGTCAATTTCTTGCAGGTCAGCCAGATTCATGTCGGACACATGGCGCACAGGTTCTAACACGCCATGGCCTGAGGCACGTTTGCGATAACGCCAAGCAATGGCCTCACCCCACAAAGGCTCGCTTAAGGGCTGCGGCAAGACGCGTTCAATGCGCTCCATCATGAGCACAGCGCGTTCTAAGAGTTTTTCAATGGCGGCGCTCATGAGCGGTAGTCTGCGTTGATGGAAACATAGTCGTGGCTTAAGTCGCAGGTCCAAACGGTGTCTGCTGCGTTGCCGCGGCCCAACGACACTTTGATGGTGATTTCACTTTGCTTCATGACGCGTTGGCCATCGGCCTCTTGGTAATCTGGATTGCGGCCACCGTTTTTAACCACACACACCTCGTCGAGGTACAGACCAATCAAGTCTTGATCGAGATCGTGAATACCGGCATAACCGACAGCGGCCAAGATGCGGCCTAAGTTGGGGTCGCTGGCAAAGAAAGCTGTTTTGACCAAAGGCGAATGCGCAATGGCATAGGCCGCCAAGCGACATTCTTCCGACGTTTTGCCGCCCTCGACACGAATGGTGATGAACTTCGTAGCACCTTCACCATCTCGCACAATGGCATGCGCCAATTTTTGGGCCACGGACATCATGGCATTGCGCAAGGCTGTGCCATCGGTCGAATCCCATGATGAGATGGCTGCATGCGCTGCTTTGCGCGTGGCCATCACAATAAAGGAGTCGTTGGTGGAAGTGTCGCCATCGATGGTAATGCGGTTGAATGAAGCATTGGCCAAGTCGGTGGCCAGAGCGGGCAACAAGGCGGGGTCGATGTTGGCATCGGTGGCCAAGAAGCCCAACATGGTGGCCATGTTGGGGCGAATCATGCCAGCACCTTTGCTGATACCTGTGATGGTGACCGTTTGACCCGACAACACCACTTGCGCGCTGTAGGCCTTGGGCACTGTGTCGGTGGTCATAATGCCTTCTGCAGCCTTGGCCCAGTGCTGTGCTTGCGCATCTGCAATGGCCGCGGGCAGGCCCGCCACAATGCGGTCAACCGGCAAGTTCTCCATGATCACGCCCGTTGAAAAAGGCAAGATTTGTTGTGGCTTAACTTTCAGCAATTGGGCCAATGCATCGGCCGTCGAACGCGCGTCGGCCATTCCTTTGGCACCGGTGCCGGCGTTGGCATTGCCAGTGTTGATAAGCAAGGCACGAATGTGGGTGTCGGCCTTGGCCACATCAACTTGCTGCAAGTGCTCGCGACATACTTGAACAGGTGCAGCGCAATAGCGGTTTTGGGTGAAGACACCCGACACGGCGCTGCCTTCATCCAACAAAATGACAGTGAGGTCTTTGCGCCCCACCTTGCGAACGCCTGCCTGAGCAATGCCCAAGCGAACACCCGGAACAGCCAACACATCGGCGGGCTTGGGTGCTTGAAGATTCACTGTCATGAAAAACCTTTTGAAAAGCGTTTAGGCCAACTTGCCGTGGCAGAACTTGAATTTTTTACCACTGCCACACGGACAGGGTTCGTTGCGACCCACAGGCGCGAACACTGCACTTTTGGCATCTGATTGGGTTTGTGGCTCGCCTTTTTCATCCGGCGCGGTGTAGGTGACGTTGCTGATGTTTTCAGCACGCTCTTCCAAGACTTGCGCCGCTTCTTCAATTTGCGCAGGAGAATCAATTTTGACGTTCATCAAAATGCGAGTGACTTCGTTTTTCACAGAGTCTAGCAACTGACCGAAAAGCTCAAAGGCTTCGCGCTTGTACTCCTGCTTCGGTTGTTTCTGCGCATAACCTCGCAAATGAATACCTTGGCGCAAATAATCCAAAGAACTGAGGTGTTCGCGCCAGTGAGTGTCGATGCTTTGCAACAACACCACGCGTTGGAATGGCACAAAGTTTTCAACACCCACTGCATCCAATTTTTCTTGGAAGGCATTGTTGGCTGCTTGCACTACCATTTCCAAAATTTCTTCATCGGTGATGGCCGTGGCAGCGGCTACTTTTTCGCGCAGCGGCAATTCAATTTGCCACTCGTCTCGGAGCACTCGCTCTAGGCTCACCAAGTCCCACTGCTCTTCCACGGTTTCTACAGGCACATACTGGCGCACCAGGTCTGTGAAACTGCCCTCTCGCAGTCCCGCAATTTGAGCGTCCATTTCGGCGGCATCCAAAATATCGTTGCGCTGTTGGTAAATGACCTTGCGTTGATCATTGGACACGTCGTCGTATTCGAGCAATTGTTTGCGGGTGTCAAAGTTGCGCGCCTCTACCTTGCGCTGAGCACTTTCAATGCTGCGTGTCACCATGCCGGCTTCAATGGCTTCGCCTTCGGGCATTTTGAGTCGGTCCATAATGGCGCGCACGCGGTCACCCGCAAAAATGCGCATGAGTGGATCGTCCAAGCTCAAGTAAAAACGCGAGGAGCCAGGATCGCCCTGACGGCCAGATCGACCGCGCAATTGATTGTCAATGCGGCGCGACTCATGGCGCTCGGTGGCAATGATGCGCAAGCCACCCAAAGACTTCACTTGCTCGTGCACCGTGAGCCAGTCGGTTCGCATGGCTGCCACTTTCGCTTGACGATCGGCTTCGCTTAAATTCTCATCGAACTCAATGGACTGAATGTCTTTTTCAATGTTACCGCCCAGCACAATGTCGGTGCCGCGGCCTGCCATGTTGGTGGCAATGGTGATCATGCCGGGACGGCCTGCTTGCGCAATGATGTCGGCCTCTCGGGCATGTTGCTTGGCATTCAACACTTGGTGCGGCAACTTGGCTTTGGTGAGCAAATCAGAAATGAGTTCTGAGTTTTCAATCGACGTGGTGCCCACCAACACTGGCTGGCCACGCTCAAAGCATTCCCGAATGTCGTCAATGGCAGCGTTGTATTTTTCTGGCGCCGATTTGTAAACGCGATCGAGTTGGTCTTGGCGGCGGCTAATGCGGTTTGGTGGAATGACCACGGTTTCCAAACCATAAATTTCTTGGAACTCGTAGGCTTCGGTGTCGGCGGTGCCTGTCATGCCACCCAACTTGCCGTACAAACGGAAGTAGTTTTGAAAGGTGATGGAAGCCATGGTTTGGTTTTCAGCCTGGATGGCCACACCTTCTTTGGCTTCGACCGCTTGGTGCAAGCCATCGCTCCAGCGGCGGCCGGTCATGAGGCGGCCTGTGAACTCGTCCACAATGATAATCTCACCCTCTTGCACCACATAGTGCTGATCGCGGTGGTAAATGTGATTGGCACGCAAGGCTGCCGTGAGTTGGTGCATGAGCGCAATGTTGGCTGGGTCGTAGAGGCTTGCGCCTTCAGGAATGAGACCCGCGTTGGCCAAAATGCCTTCGGCTTTTTCATGCCCCTGTTCGGTCAAAAACACTTGGTGTGATTTTTCGTCTACTGTGAAATCGCCGGGCTTTGTAATGCCCTCTCCCGTGCGCGGATCTGCTTCGCCTTCTTGGCGCGACAGCATGGGCACCACTTGGTTCATGGCTTGGTATTGCGCGGTGTGGTCGTCGGCTTGGCCGCTGATGATGAGGGGCGTGCGCGCCTCGTCAATCAAAATGGAATCAACCTCGTCGACGATGGCGTAGTTGAGGCCGCGCTGAACACGGTCCTTGGCTTCATAGACCATGTTGTCGCGCAGGTAGTCGAAGCCAAACTCGTTGTTGGTGCCGTACGTAATGTCAGAGTTGTAGGCGGCCTGCTTTTCTTCGCGCGAGAGTTGGGACAAGTTGATGCCAACACTCATGCCCAGAAAGTTGTAAAGCTTGCCCATCCACTGTGCATCGCGACTGGCCAAGTAGTCATTCACCGTGACCACATGCACGCCTTTGTTTGGCAAGGCATTCAAATACACAGCCAGAGTAGCCGTCAAAGTTTTGCCTTCGCCGGTGCCCATTTCAGAGATCTTGCCTTTGTGCAGAGAAAGACCACCCAACATTTGCACGTCAAAGTGGCGCATCTTCATGACACGCTTGGAGCCCTCACGAACCACTGCAAAAGCTTCAGGCAATATTTTGTCCAAAGATTCACCTTGCGCCACGCGAGCTCGAAACTCATCGGTTTTGGCGCGCAATTGTTCATCGCTTAAAGCTTCGTACTGAGCTTCCAAGCCATTGATGAGCACCACAGTTTTGCGGTACTGTTTGATCGTGCGGTCGTTGCGACTGCCGAAAATTTTGGTAAGAAAATTGATCGCCATGGTGACACGGGTTTGGCCTTGCGAAAAACACAAAGACTCGCCCGAAAATCCTGTCTTAAAGTGGATTCAAAAGCACGTGCGCTCAGAGCGCAAGTGAACGCGACATTTTAACTGCTGAGTTTGGCCAGATTTTCCTTATTTGCCGCAGATTCACAGGGCTCTCGCATAATGGCGGTATGGCAAAAATCAATCAGGCAGTCACGCTCATGGAAGCAGCCCAGGAATCGCCCAGTTTGGCGCGCCTGACGGAGCTCACCCGAGAATCCAGCCTGCGGCTCAAAATCTTGCAAACGCTCATACCCGGCCCCTTGCGAAATGCCATCCAGGCGGGACCCATTGAAGGTTCTGAATGGTGCTTGCTAGTCAATTCCAACGCCGCTGCCGCCAAACTGAGGCAAATGCTGCCAGCCCTTCAAGCTCACTTGAACAGCCACGGGCATGGCGTTGAAAAAATTCGGCTGAAAATACTTCAAACCCCCCGCTGAAAGGGTTTGGCTTCTTCGCTTGCAAATTTCAGGCGAAAAAAAACCAACTTCAAAGCTGGTTTTCAAAATGGTGCCGCTTGTCGGATTCGAACTGACGACCTACCGCTTACAAGGCGGTTGCTCTACCAACTGAGCTAAAGCGGCACGGGCTGAATTGTAAGTCAATAATCAGCTGTTTTGCAGACAGCTGATTGGTTTTTGACAGCGCTTATTTGATTCTGGTAAGGGTGGGGCGCGAAGGCGGAGGCGGCACAGGTTTGTCTGCATCACTTGAAGATGAAGATGTGGATGCAGATGAAGCCAAATCCGGCACTTTGTGCAACTTGTCCATGCCAAGTACCGTGGCACCCATGGGTGAGTCGGTGACAGGGAAGGACATGCCCTGGCCATTTTCGCGCGCATAGATGGCCATGACGCGGTGAATAGGCACCATGATGTCACAGGGCTTGCCACCAAACCGGGCTTTGAATTCGATGAACTCATTGCCCAATTGAAGCGAGCTGGTGGCATCAAAACTGATGTTGAGCACAATTTCGCCGCCTTGCACAAACTCACGTGGCACTTGCACTGACCCATCTACTTTCACGGCCACATAAGGTGTGAAGGAGTGATCGGTGCACCACTCGTACATGGCCCGAATGAGGTACGGACGAGTCGAGGGGGATTCCAGTGCATTCATGACCATGATGATATGAGTCTAGGTCTAGGACTGGGTTTGGGTCTGGTTATGCGCATGTATGGACGTTGGTAATTGCAATGGCAATTACTTGCGCATGACCTTCTCAGATGGCGTGAGTGCCTCAATGTAGGCAGGGCGAGAGAAGATGCGTTCGGCATACTTGAGCAAAGGCGCAGCATTTTTGCTGAGGTCGATGCCGTAAAAGTCGAGGCGCCAGAGCAAAGGTGCAATGGCTACATCCAACATTGAAAAATTGTCACCTAGCATGAATTTGTTTTTCAAGAACACAGGGGCCAATTGGGTCAAGCGATCGCGGATGTGCGAGCGGGCTTTTTCCAAGGCCTTGTCGTTGCCCTTGAGTGTGCGATTTTCCAAAGTGGCCACATGCGTGAACAACTCTTTTTCAAAGTTGAGCAAGAACAAGCGCACGCGTGCACGGTCAACGGGGTCGCCGGGCATGAGCTGGGGGTGGGGGAAACGCTCATCAATGTATTCGTTGATGATGTTGGACTCGTACAAGATCAAATCACGTTCCACCAAAATAGGCACTTGGCCATAGGGGTTCATGACATTGATGTCTTCGGGCTTGTTGTACAAATCGACATCGCGAATTTCAAAATACATGCCTTTTTCAAACAGCACGAAACGGCAACGGTGAGAAAAAGGGCAGGTTGTTCCTGAATAAAGCACCATCATGGTGAAGGCTCCTAAAAATCAAAAAGAGTGGGAAGCCACCGGGTTGGCTGGCCTGCCCACTCCATCAATTCGGGCCTAAGCCCGAATCACGAGTAATTACTTGATGTCTTTCCAGTATGCAGCGTTCAAGCGCCATGCAATGAAAGTGAAGATAGACAAGAAAATCAAGACCCACACGCCAATGCGAACACGGGTATTTTGCGCAGGCTCGGCCATCCATTGCAAGTAGTTGACCAAATCGCCAACCGCTTGATCGTATTGCAGAGGTGTGAGGGTGCCGGGCTTTTCAGTTTTCCAACCCGTGAATACTTGCACCGCTTGTCCATGCTCTTTGCGCTCTTCATAAATGGGCGAACGCTCACCTTGCAGCTCCCAGAAGGGATTGGGCATACCGACATTGGGGAAAGCCAAATTGTTCCAACCCGTGGGTTTGGTTTCGTCACGGTAGTAGGTGCGCAGGTAAGTGTAGAGGTAGTCTGCACCGGTACCACCGTGGCCAGAACGCGAACGCGCCACCAAGGTGAGATCGGGTGGCACAGCGCCAAACCAGTCTTTGGCTTGCTTGGGATCAAGGTTGGCCTTCATGGTCTCGCCCACTTTGTCGGTGGTGAACAAGAGGTTGTCTTTGATCTGTTGGTTGGTGAGACCGATGTCTTGCAAGCGATTGAAACGCATGAAAGCTGCAGAGTGGCAGTTCAGGCAATAGTTGACAAACAACTTGGCGCCATTTTGCAAAGAGCCCAGGTCGTTGGTTTTAACGGGCGCTTTGTCCCAAGGGATGGTGTTGCCACCCGCAGCTTGGGCACCCGTGATGCTCGCCAAAACCAAGCACAAACCCAGTGCCAATTTTTGAATTGATTTCATTTCCAAATACTCCTGGGCTTAGTGCGCAACAAAAACTACGCGGTCAGGTACAGGCTTGGGTGTACCCAACTTGCTCCACCAGGGCATGAGCAAGAAGAAGCCGAAATAGAACATGGTGCCCACTTGGGAAACACGCTCACCGATGGGTGAAGGCGGTTGCACACCCAAGTAACCCAAGATCAAGAAGTCAATGACGAACACGGCGTACACATACTTGTGCCAATCGGGGCGGTATCGGATTGATTTGACAGGGCTGTGGTCAAGCCAAGGCAAGAAGAACATGATGATGACCGCACCGCCCATGACCACCACACCCCAGAACTTGGCATCAATGCCGTACATGAGGGCAGAAATGACCACGGCACCGCCAACAACACCTGCTTTGAGAATGCTTGGCATGGCGTTGTTTTTGACTGCCAAAAATGCGCCCAGCAAGACACAAGCGATGAGGACATACATCATCTCGCCAGTGATGGCACGCAACATGGAGTAGTAAGGTGTGAAGTACCAAACGGGGGCAATGTGCAAAGGTGTCTTGAGCGGATCGGCTGGGATGAAGTTGTTGTACTCCAAGAAGTAGCCACCAAACTCGGGTGCAAAGAACACAATGGCGGAGAACACCATGAGGAAAATGCTGACAGAGAAGATGTCGTGCACGGTGTAGTAAGGGTGGAAGGGAATACCGTCCAAGGGGTGACCCTGTGCATCTTTGGGTGCACCGGGCGCCTTGATTTCAACACCATCGGGATTGTTGGAGCCCACTTCGTGCAAGGCAATGATGTGCGCCACCACCAAGCCCAGCAAAACCAATGGCACTGCAATGACGTGGAAGCTGAAGAAGCGGTTCAGGGTGGCATCGCCCACCACGAAGTCGCCGCGAATGAGCAAAGCCAAATCGGGACCAATGAAGGGAATGGCTGAGAACAAGTTGACAATCACTTGGGCGCCCCAATAGGACATTTGGCCCCAAGGCAACAAGTAGCCCATGAAAGCTTCCGCCATGAGGCACAAGAAAATGGCGCAACCAAAAATCCAGACCAATTCACGGGGCTTGCGATAGCTGCCATACATGAGGCCACGGAACATGTGCAGGTAAACCACGACGAAGAACGCAGAAGCGCCAGTGGAGTGCATGTAGCGAATGAGCCAACCCCAAGGCACATCGCGCATGATGTACTCGACAGAGGCAAAAGCGAGATTGGCATCTGGTTTGTAATGCATCACCAAGAAAATGCCAGTGACGATTTGGATGACCAGCACGAGCAATGACAAAGCGCCAAACACATACCAAATGTTCAAATTTTTGGACGCGTAATACTCGCTCATGTGAGCTTTGAATAACGAAGTTGCTGGGAATCGGTTGTCGACCCAGTTCATCATTTTTTCGCCAGCAGAGGCATTGGGGGAAATTTCCTTGAATTCAGCCATGGTGGTTTGCCTCAAGCCTTCTTGTCTTCACCGATCAGCAACTTGCTGTCGGACAGGTACATGTGGGGTGGCACTTCCAAGTTGTCGGGGGCGGGTTTGTTTTTGAACACGCGGCCAGCAAAGTCAAAAGTAGAGCCATGGCAAGCGCACAAAAAGCCGCCTTGCCAATCGTCTGGCAAAGAAGGCTGTGGGCCTGTTTGAAATTTGTCGCCAGGCGAGCAACCCAAATGGGTACAGATACCAACGGCCACCATGAACTCAGGTTTGATAGAGCGATGGGTGTTTTTGGCGTATTCGGGCGTGGGGTAAGCCTGGCGGTCAGAGGCTGGATCGGCCAACTGACCATCGAGCTTCTTCAAGGCTTCAACCTGCTCAGGGGTGCGGCGCATGACCCATACGGGTTTGCCGCGCCATTCGACGGTGAGCTTTTCACCAGGTTTGACATCGGAAATATCGACTTCAACAGCAGCACCGGCGGCTTTGGCGCGCTCGGAAGGCTGGAAAGTGCTGACAAAGGGGGTGGCGACGAAGCCTGCGCCTACGGCGCCAGCGCAAGTAGAGGCTATCAGCCACGTTCTTTTGCTGCTGTCGACTGGGGTATCACTCATGAGAATCCTCTAGCGAATCGGTATCAGGGTTTAACCGCAGATTGTAGCCGACTGCGGAGGGCTTTTTTCTAGTCCCTGCCTCGACTCAGGGAATCAGTTGGCGGGCCATTTTGATGGCCGCCATCATGCTGGAGGCATCAGCGCGGCCTTGTCCGGCAATGTCAAAAGCAGTGCCGTGATCGGGGCTGGTCCGCACCAAAGGCAAGCCCAGTGTGACGTTAACGCCCTGCTCTATGCCCATGTACTTGACGGGAATCAGGCCTTGATCGTGGTACATGGCCAGCACCACATCAAATTCAGGGTGGACATGGGGCTTTTGTCGAGCCCGCATGAAAACGGTGTCAGGTGCATAAGGCCCCAGCGCCAGAATGCCCTCCGATCTGGCTTGGGCCATGGCGGGTTCAATGATGTCAATTTCTTCACGGCCAAACAAGCCCCCCTCTCCCGCGTGGGGGTTGAGTCCAGCCACCGCTATTTTGGGCGCTCGTCCCAACAACAAGCGAAGTGACTGATGGGTGATGCGCAGGCTTTCAAGCACGTTGTCGTAAGTGACCGCCTCAAGGGCTTGTCGCAAGGCCACATGAATACTCACCAGCACCGTACGCAGTTCATCGTTGGCCAACATCATTCTCACCGGCATGTCCAGCAATGAAACACCTTGATGCGCAGCTGCTTCAAACTGCAAAAGCTCGGTGTGACCAGGAAACTGATTGAAGGGCGCACCAGCCGCAGAAAGGGCTTCTTTGTGAAGCGGCGCGGTGACCATGGCGGCAATCTCTTGTCGAAGCGCCGCTTGGGCTGCCCACACCACACATTCGCCAGCAAATCGACCCGCTTCGGCTTGAACAGCGCCGTAAGTTGGCTCAGTGCCATTTGGAACGTAGTTAGCAACTTGCATCACTGGCAACACACCCAAGGGCAAACCAAGCGCTTGCGCCGGCTTTTCGATGACTTTAATTTGAAGTTTTTGAGCTTCTGGGTCGACCAACTCAGCGGCCTGCTGCATCACCCCAACATCGCCTGCCACGAAGCATGCTTGCGTCACAGGCTTGGCCTGGGGCGTCAAAGCGTCGTTCAAGAACGCACGCGCAATGACCTCCGGGCCGATGCCGCAAGGGTCTCCTGGCGTGATAGCAATGATGGGCAGAGTCGACATAAAGGGTTAGGTAGGTAGCCGTACGTGGCCAGCGGTCCTATTGTCAACGAAGTCTGGCCCCATGCGCGCCATTCAAGTTCAGGCCACAATGCACAATATGAAAAGATTTTGGCTCCTTTTTTCCCAGTCCGTCACCGTGCTCTTGGCCGCGTGGTTCATTGTTGCAACTCTTCAGCCTGGCTGGCTCAAGGGGGTTGACAACGCCAAAACCGTCGCCCTGACCCAAGCCCGAATTGAAGGCCTGGCAGACGCCATGCCGGGTGGCAGTTTTAGAATGGCCGCCCAAAAAGCTGCACCGGCCGTGGTGAGCATCAATGTGCAGCAAAAAGCCAGAAGCAAAACGCGCCGCGCAGACCCCTGGTTTCGTTTTTTTGAAGAGCCTGAAGACGAGTCATCTGGCGCGGGCATGGGCAGCGGTGTGATTGTCAGTCCAGACGGCTACATCCTCACCAACCACCACGTGATCGAGGGCGCTGAGGGCA
>JAPLPO010000133.1 GCA_026400155.1 Burkholderiales bacterium
CGTCAAAAACGGGTGCGCCCAATTTCTTGCCTGCCAAATCGGCTGGCGTTTTGATGCCAGATTTTTTGAGCGCCATGACCGATGCTGGCGTGTTGTTGTAGACCATCATGATGGCCACAGGTTTGTTGGGTACTTCGGGGTTGTTGGCGTGGAATTCCATGAGGGCTGCCAAGTCGGCAAAACCAATGTCGTAACTGCCAGACGCAACGCGGGTGACTGCGGCGCCAGAACCGTTGCCTGCGTCAACCGTGACATCAAGCTTGGCATCTTTGAAATAGCCTTTGGCAACTGGCGTGAGGAACAAGGCAGAAGGGCCTTCAAAACGCCAGTCGAGTTGAAATTTGATGGGCGTGTTTTGAGCTTGTGCCAAGCCAAAAGCGAATGTCGCCAGCAAGGCGGCGGTGGTCTTTAGAAGGAAACGTTTTTTCATAGAGGCTCCGATTAAAAAAATGACAGTAATTGTGAAAAAGAACCAAGCAATAACGATGCCATTATGAAGTGCCTAGAAAGCCACTTTGTTTTATAAAGTGTATACACTTTACCCCATTTTGGTGCTCGGTAAAACCCTTGCTCCCCCCAAAATGTCCCAAATTTAATTGAGAAGATCCAAAAGAGTGCGTGAAATGACTTTGGTGGCTTTTCGCAAGTCTTCTAAATTGAGTCGTTCATCTGCTCGTTTGGCGTGCGATTCCAATACGGTGCGGGGGCCTGCACCATAAATGACGCCCGGAATGCCTTTTTCAACATACAAGCGAACATCGGTGTAAAGCGGTGTGCCCATGGCTGGAATGGGCTCGCCAAACACTTCACCGGCATGCTTTTGAATGGCTTGGACCAAGGGCGCATTGCCAGCCAGGGGCTTCATGGCGTGGGCCATGAGGAGGCGTTTGATGTCAGTACTCACCAAGGCATTAGGTGGGCGGCCTTGATTGAAGTCTTTCACCGCTTCTGCAATGACCTGTCGAATGTTGTCTTCAACTTGCTCCGGATTCTCTTCTGGAATCATGCGGCGATCTAGCTTGAAGCTCACTGTGCCAGGCACCACATTGGTATTGGTGCCGCCTTCAATTCGGCCCACATTCAGGTAGGGGTGATTGATGCCTTCCACTTTGGAGCTGATTTGTTTGTAGAGTTTGTTTTGCGCATACAAACTGTTCAAAATGTGCACGGCAGCTTGCAGGGCATCAACCCCTGTATCGGGAATGGCAGCATGGGCCATTTTGCCGTGTACCGTGACTTCCATTTGCAAGCAACCGTTGTGCGCAGTGACCACTTGGTAGCTGAAGCCTGCAGCAATCATCAAGTCGGGGCGTGTGTAGCCTTTGTCGAGCAACCAGCCTGGTCCTTTTTCGCCGCCAAATTCTTCGTCGTAGGTGAAATGTAATTCAACATTGCCTTTGAGTGGCAGCTTGTTTTTGGCTTGAAGTGCTTCGACCGCTCGCAGCGCAAAAGTGAAAGTTGAAAAATCACATTTACTCACTGCCGTGGCGCGGCCAAACATCTGGCCATTTTCAATTTCGGCGCCGTAGGGGGGGTGCGTCCAGCCCTCGCCAGGTGGCACCACATCGCCGTGGGCATTCAAGGCAATGGTTTTGCCGCCCGCACCAAAGGGTCTGCGCACAATTAGGTTGGTGAGAGAGGTGAGGCCATACGCTTTGACTTCGGCTTCAGGCACAGGAAACTGTTCGGCCTTGTAGCCCATGGTGTTCAGAAGCTCGGTAGTTTTTGCGGCGTGCGGCGCATTGTTGCCAGGCGGAGTGTCTGTGGGCACTTGCACCAAGGCTTGCAGAAACTGAACTTGAGCGTCGAAGTGGGCGTCGATCCATTGATCAAGTTCTTGGTAATTTGAATGTTGCGAAGTCATTTATTTAAGCGAGTTGGTGCAAGACATGTTCAAAAGCATCAATGCAAAGTTGCATGTCATCGCAGGTGGTAGATTCAAGCGGGTTGTGGCTGATGCCGCTGTTTTCGCCGCGCACAAAGAGCATGGCCTGGGGCATCACTTCGTGCAGTTTCATGGCGTCATGGCCAGCGCCGCTGGGCATCACAAAGCGCGGCACTCCCATGTCGGTCAGGGCATTTTCCCAACGTTGTTGCCATTCAGGTGCGCTGGGCGCTGCGGGTGCTCGCAGCGTGGCTTCGCGATGGCAGACCAGGCCGCGCCGACTGCAAATATCATCAAGCGCATTCAACACATCTTTTTCCAAAGCGTCTCGCTGCAAATCGGTGGGCGCGCGCATGTCCATGGAGAATGTGCACTTGCCAGGCACCACATTGATGGAGCCATTGGGCACTTGCAGTTGGCCAATGGTGGCCACGGAATCGCCATCTGCTGCAGCACGTTTTTCCATGTAAAGAGCCAGCTCGGCCACCGCACAAGCGGCATCGCGCCTACGGTCCATGGGAGTGGTGCCTGCATGGCTGGCCGTGCCAATCATTTCGCACAAATACCGCACGCTGCCATTGATGGAGCTCACAATGCCCAAAGGCAAGTTCATTTCATTGAGCACAGGGCCTTGCTCAATGTGTACTTCGACAAAGCCCACGTAGTTGTTGGCATTGCGCTCAACACTGGGAATTTCTTGTTCATTCAAGCCTGCTTTTTTCATGGCGTCTCGCATGGCAATGCCGTCGGCATCGATCTGCGAGAGCCAAGCAGGATTAAACTGTCCGACCAAGGCACCAGAGCCTAAAAAGGTGGCTTTGTAGCGCTGGCCTTCTTCTTCTGCAAACGCCACCACCTCCAGACCGATGGGCAGGCGTTGTTGTGATTGCGACAATTTTTGAACGCAGGCAATGGGCACAAAAATACCCAAGCGGCCATCGTATTTGCCGCCATTGCGAACGGTGTCGAAATGGCTGCCCGTCATGAGGTATTTGGCGCCTGGCACACTGGGGTGATATCGGCCCACCACATTGCCCACAGCATCGACAAAGACTTCGTCAAAGCCTGCCCGTTTCATGGTGCTTTGGATGCTTTGTGAGCAAGCCATGTGGGCCTCTGTGAGGTACGTAACGGTAAGTTGACCGGCTTCCTTAAAGCCGGGGTCGCTGTGTTGCGCCAAGTCTTCTTGCCAATCCCACACTTCCTGACCCTGAAGGGGATGCAAGTTGGTTTTGTCATTCAAACGAATTTCAACAATTCGGTGGATATTGCGCAGGCACTCTTGCAGTTCAAACTCGGGATGACCGTTCAGGCGTCTTTCAAAGGTGGCAATGATTTGATGCTTGTTCAGCCCAAGTCCGCGGGGTCCTCTGACAGCCAAAATGAAGGGCCAGCCAAATTTTTGGTTGTAGGCGGCATTGAGACTTTGAATTTTTTCAAATTCAGAAGGCGTGCACTCGGTGAGGCCTGCTTTGCTTTGTTCGTTGCTCGATTCTGCGGTTAGCTCTTTTCGCACCATGGCTTTGCCGGCCAGTTCGGGGTGGGCGCGAATCAGGCCGATTTGCGCTTCTCTGCCGGCATCTTTCAAGACCTGCGCCATGCAGTGTTTGAGGTGCGCCCAAGATGCAAAGGGGCGCAGCTTGAGGGCACCCTCTGCAATCCATGGTGAGTGTTCATACAAGCCATCCAGCAGTTGCATGGCTTCTTGTGAAGGGGCTGAATTGAGTTGTTCGAGGCGCAGCGTCATGGTGTGTAGGGGTAGGTGTTTTTCCAATGCCGAGCAATGTCAAGTCGGCGGCAGACCCAGACATGGTCATGGGCTTGGACATGGTCTAAAAATCTTTGAATGGCAGTGATGCGACCTGGCCGACCCAAAAGCCTGCAGTGCATGCCAATGCTCATCATTTTGGGACGGTTCAGGCCTTGCGGGTCGCCTTCTTTGTAAAGGGCATCAAAGCTGTCCTTCATGTATTGGAAAAATGGATCGGCGTGTGAGTAGCCCTGCGGCAAAGCAAAGCGCATGTCGTTGCAGTCAAGGGTGTAGGGCACGATGAGTTGCGGCACCACTTGGCCATCACTCTTTTCAACCTTCATCCAAAAGGGCAGGTCGTCACCGTAGTAGTCGGAGTCGTATTCGAAGCCGCCAAAATCTGCCACCAGGCGGCGCGTGCGGGGGCTATCGCGGCCGGTGTACCAACCCAGGGGTCTGTCGCCGCTGAGCTTTTGCAAGATGGCCATGGCCTCGGCCATGTGCGCGCGTTCAGTGGCTTCGTCGATGTTTTGATAATGAATCCATTTCAAGCCGTGGCATGCGATGTCGTAGCCCAATTCTTGAAATGCAACCAACACCTCGGGACATTTTTGAAGCGCTGTGGCGA
>JAPLPO010000067.1 GCA_026400155.1 Burkholderiales bacterium
CAGCGGCTGCGTGGAACAACACATGGTCGCCGGCTTGCAAACCTTCAACGGGTCGTGTTTTCAAAAGCAGGTATTGTGCTGTGAGGCCCTTGAGCATCATGGCGGCGCCTGTTTCAAAAGAAATGCCGTCAGGCAGTTTGCAAACGCACTTGGCGGGCATCACGCGCTCCTCACAATAACTGCCTGGGGGTTGGCTGGCATAGGCCGCACGATCGCCCCCCTTGAGGTGCGTGACACCCTCGCCCACCGCTTCAACAATGCCTGAAGCCTCCATGCCCAACTTCAAAGGCATGGGCAAGGCATACAAACCGCTGCGTTGGTAGACGTCAATGAAGTTCAAACCAATGGCTTTGTGACGAATGCGAATTTCACCAGGGCCGGGTTGACCCACTGTGACGTCGATCAATTTGAGTTGTTCAGGACCACCGTTTTGGTCAATTTGGACGGCTAAGCTCATTCGTTTCTCCTAAAAAAATCACATTGCCCGCTACTTTGCCACGAATTGAATGACCCTGCGTGACAACGCAACCCTGATGTTGCCGTTAAAGTCACGGCCATGACACAAAAACTCTCACCCGGCACTGCCTTGATGCTCACCGTCCCGCCCTTGCTGTGGGCAGGCAACGCTGTGGTGGGCCGCTTGATCAGTGACTTGGTGCCGCCCATTACGCTCAACTTTTTGCGCTGGAGCATTGCCTTTCTCATTTTGCTTCCCATGGCAGGACACTTGCTCAAACCGCAAAGTGCTTTGTGGCCCCATTGGCGACGATTTGCTTTGCTCAGCCTGCTTGGCGTCGGGTGCTACAACGCGCTTCAATACTTGGCACTGCAAACTTCCACACCCCTCAACGTGACGCTGGTGGCCGCCAGCACACCTGTGTTCATGCTGGCCATCGGCGCTTTGTTCTTCAAAACGCCCGTTCGGCGTTCGCAATGGTTAGGTGCAGCGCTCTCCATTGCTGGGGTTTTGATGGTGTTGTCGCGCGGCGATTGGCAACAACTTTTGCAGGTGAGTTTTGTGGTGGGCGATATCTATATCTTGCTGGCCACTGCATGCTGGGCCATCTACAGTTGGCTGCTCACCCAACGCAATGAGCCTGACGAAATTCGCAACCATTGGGCTGCATTTCTCATGGCGCAGGTTATTTTTGGTTTGGGATGGGCCGGACTGTTTTCGGGTGCTGAATGGGCACTCACAGACGCTCACATCACCTGGGGGCCAACCTTGTATATGGCGCTGGCATTTGTATCCGTAGGGCCTGCCGTACTCGCTTACAGATGCTGGGGCTTGGGCGTGCAAACAGCAGGGCCAGCGGTGGCCGGTTTTTTTTCCAACCTCACGCCGCTGTTTGCCGCCATCATGTCGAGCGTTTTCCTAGGGGAGTTGCCACAGTTCTATCACGTGGTGGCTTTTGGCCTCATTGTGAGTGGCATCTTGGTGTCATCCAAACGCTAAATCAGTATGTGCCTGGATAAGCACCGCCATCGGTCAAGAAGTTTTGGCCTGTGATGTAGGAAGCCTGGAGGCTGCAAATGAACGCACAGAGTGCACCAAATTCTTGGGGTGTACCGTAGCGGCCAGCTGGCACTTGAGCTTGCTGTAGGGCACGAATTTCGGCAACGGTCTGACCTGTTTTTTGAGCTGTGGCTTCCACTGTGTTGCGAATGCGATCGGTGTCGAACTTGCCAGGCAAGATGTTGTTGATGGTGACACCTTGTGCTGCAATTTTGGTTCGGGCCACACCCGCCACAAATCCTGTCAAACCGCTTCTTGCGCCGTTGGACAATCCCAAGATATCAATGGGAGATTTGACCGAGCTGGAAGTGATGTTGACGATGCGGCCAAAACCTCGAGCGGCCATGCCATCGACCGTTGCTTTGATGAGTTCGATGGGGGTGAGCATGTTGGCGTCAACCGCCTTGATCCAAGCTTCACGGTCCCAATTGCGAAAGTCGCCTGGAGGGGGGCCGCCTGCATTGGTGACCACGATGTCAAAATCTTTACCCGGGCCGCCTGGCACGGAGAACAAAGCCACGCGACCAGCCTCTGACGTGATGTCAGCTGCCACCGGAATGAGTTGTACGCCAGGTGCTTCTTTTTTGAGGTCTGCCACGGCTTGGTTCAACACCTCGGCGCCACGGGCCACCATGACCACATTCACGCCTTCCAGCGCCAGCGCACGTGCACAACCCCAGCCCAAGCCTTTGCTTGCACCGCCCACCAAAGCCCACTTGCCCTTAATGCCTAAATCCATGATGACTCCTTGAAAATGAATGACCCATTGGGTCTGTTGATATTTTTTGATGTTACTGGATGTTATTCGGTTGCCTTGGCCCTTGGGTAACCCAAAATACGCCGCCCAAAACCAAAGCCGTTCCCGTCAAAATCCACATGTTGAAAGTTTCGTTCAACCAGAAAGCGCCCATGGTCAGTGTGGACATCGGCCCAATCATGCCAATTTGCGAAGTGAGGCCTGGCCCAATTCTTTCAATGGCCATCATCACCATGAGGACCGGCAAGACGGTGCAAGCTGTTGCATTCAACATAGACAGCCATATGACCTCGGGTGCTACATTCAGTGCCGACATTGGCTTGAGCAACACAAACTGAAGAATGCAAAAAAAACACGCCACCGTGGTGGCCAATCCAGCCAAGCGCAGGGACCCTAGGCGCTGCACAAGTTGCCCGCTGTAGCTGAGGTAGATGGCATAGGTGATGGCACTTCCCAACACCAACAAAGCCCCCAAAGAAACGTTCTGACCCTCCAAGGAGACCTCATGGCCAAACACCAACAACACACCGCTGTAACTCACGGCCATGGCCACGGCTTGTCTTGAGGTGATTTTTCTTTGGTACAGCACCCAACCCAAAATCAATACCAAGGTGGGGTTGAGGTACAAAATGAGCCGCTCAAGGGAAGCGCTGATGTATTGCAAACCTAGGAAGTCAAGGAAACTTGAAATGTAATAACCTGAAAATCCCAAGCCAACCACGCCCCACCAATCGGCTCGAGTGAGCGCTGGCTTGCCGCGACCTGCCCACCATGCCATGGCAATGAAAAAAGGCACCGCAAACAGCATTCGAAACATCACCAAGGTGATGGCGTCGACGCCGTGGCGATAGGCGAGTTTGACGATGATGGCCTTGCCGCTGAAGGCAATCGAACCCGCTGCAGCCAACAACAAGCCCGTGGTGAATTGAGAGGCTTGGGGTTGCGTCAAAAGCCAACCGCCTGCCCATCTCGCCTTGGATCTGAAGCAGCCACATAGCCTTGAACCTTGGGATCGCCCATGCGCCAAATAAACTGACCTGCACCAAAGTCTTGGTAAGAATCGTTGATGACTTCCAACTCGTGTCCCAAATCGTTGAGGCCTTGTACCGTGCTGCGGTCCATATTGCTTTCAGCATTGATAGACAAGCCCGCGTTGTAGCGCCAGCGCGGTGCATCACACGCTGTTTGAGGGTTCTGACCATAGTCCAGCATGCGCACCAAGGTTTGCATGTGGCCTTGCGGCTGCATGTTGCCGCCCATCACGCCATAACTCATGACGGGTTGTCCGTTTTGAGTGAGGAAAGCTGGAATGATCGTTTGGAAGGGCCGCTTGCCCGGTGCCACCAAGTTGGCGGCGTTGGCGCCATTCAAGTCGGTGCTAAAACCAAAGCCACGGTTTTGCAAACTGACTCCGTACGTGGGTTCAACCACACCCGAGCCAAAGCCCATGTAGTTGCTTTGAATGAAGCTCACCATCATGCCATTTTCGTCGGCGGTGGTGAGGTAAATGGTGCCGCCCTTCACAGGATTGCCCGCTTTGAAGTCTTGCGCCTTTTTCATGTCGATGAGTTTGGCACGGCTCTTTAAATACGCGGGGTCGAGCATCTGCGCGGGTGTGACTTCCATGTACCGTGGATCGGCCACATAACGATAGACGTCAGCGAAGGCCAACTTCATGGCTTCAATTTGCAAATGTTGGGAATCGATACCATCGACCTTCATGCTGGCAATGTCGAAGTTTTCCAAAATACCCAAGGCAATGAGTGCTGCAATTCCTTGCCCATTGGGCGGGATTTCGTGCAAGGTGTAGCCGCGGTAGTTTTGCGCAATGGGCTCAACCCATTCGGGTCGATACTGAGCCAAATCTTGAAGGGACATGGCACCGCCATGTTGCTTGGAAAAGCGCACCAAGGCCTCCGCAATTTCACCTTCGTAAAAAGCACGCCCCTTGGTTTCGGCAATGGCGCGCAAACCTTTGGCAGCGGCTTTGAATTGGAACAACTCACCCACATTGGGCGCACGTCCCCAAGGCAAAAAACTTTCGGCAAAGCCAGGCAGCGATTGCAGCAAGGGCGTGGCTGCATCCCATTTCTGCTGAACCACCACAGGCATCAAATAACCTCGCTCTGCAATTTCAATGGCAGGCTCCATGAGGTCGGCAAAAGGCAGCTTGCCAAAGCGCTCACTCATGGCAGCCCATGCGCCCACGGCGCCTGGCACCGTGACAGAGTCCCAACCTCGCTTGGGTGGATTGACAGCATCTTTGCCGTACTTGTTGTGAAAATAGTCGGGCGTCCAAGCCTGTGGCGCAGGTCCTGATGCGTTCAGGCCATGCAACTTTTGACCATCCCACAAAATACAAAATGCATCAGAGCCCAAACCATTGCTAACCGGTTCTGTGATGGTGATGGCAGCTGCTGCGGCAATGGCCGCATCGACTGCATTGCCACCTTTGAGCATCATGCGCAAACCCGCTTGCGCCGCCAGTGGATGAGATGTGGAAACAATGTTGCGTGCAAATTGAGGAAGGCGTGCTGATGCGTAAGGCGTACTGAAATCAAAGTTCATGGTTTAGTCCAAAGTGATTTTGCGTTCGGAGATGATTTTTTTCCATTTGGCAGATTCTGCGGCAAGCATGGCGGTGAACTGAGTGGGCGAGGTGCCCACCGCTTCGATACCCAAGCGTTGCAATTTGTCCTTCACCTCGGGATCGGCCAAGGCTTGCAGAGCTGCTGCGTTGACACGCGCCACAAGTTCAGGACGCATACCCTGAGGGCCAAACAGTCCAAACCATGTGGTGGACTCGTAGCCGGGAAGAACTTCTGCAATGGCTGGCAAACCGGGTGCCATGCTGGTTCTTTGGGCAGAGGTAACGCCCAAGGCACGCAGGCGGCCGTCTTTGACATGCGGCAAACCTGTTGGCAGAGAATCAAACAGCACATCGACTTTGCCACTGATCAAATCGGGCATGGCGAGCGCAGTGCCTTTGTAGGGAATGTGCACCACAAACAACCCCGCTTGCGATTTGAACAACTCGGCCGTGAGTTGAACAATGGTGCCATTGCCGCTAGAGGCATAGTTCAAACGGCCAGGATTTTTCTTGGCCAACTCGATCCACTCTTGAATGGTTTTGGCGGGTGAGCTGTTTGGCACCAACATGATGCTGGGTGCGTTGCCCACTTGGGCAATGGGTGTGAAATCGCGCACCGCATCGTAGGGCATTCTGGGGTTTAAATTGGGCCCAATGGAATGTGTGCTGGATGTGGCCAACAACAAGGTGTAACCATCGGACACAGACTTGGCCACCAAATCAGAGCCCAAGGTACCGCCAGCACCAGGCTTGTTGTCCACCACCACAGTAGACCCAATTTTTTCTCCCAGTTTTTGCGACAGGGTTCTGGCAAAAATATCGGTAGCGCCGCCCGCAGGAAAGGGCACCACCAAGCGTATGGGTTTTGTAGGGTAGCTGCCTGGGGTTGTTTGGGCTTGAGCAAGTTTGGGCGAGAGTTGGAGAACAGAAACTGTGACCAACAAGACACTCCATGCGAGTGACCCCATTTGACGACGCTTGAAACTGCTTGTGTGTTGCATGATAAAAATCCAAAGACACGATCAATCCGTCATTGTGTCAGGAAATTTTTGCCTCTTCGTCACAGAGGTGAAAAACCATTCACAGCAATGAAAACGGCACCCGAAGGTGCCGTTTGAGAGTCTACAAGACTGCAGAGTATTACTCTTCGACGAAGGCTTCTTCACGCTTGGACTTCACGGAAGGCAGCAACACAATGATCAGCAAGATTGCTGCGACTGCCAACAAGCTGGCAGACAAACCACGGGTGACAAACACCGACCAGTCACCACGCGACAGGAGCAATGCGCGTCGCAAGTTCTCTTCCATCATGGGGCCCAAGATGAAGCCCAGCAGCAAGGGAGCAGGCTCCATGCCCAGTTTGATGAACGTGTAACCGATGACACCAAAGGCACCCACCATCCAGATGTCGAAAGTATTGTTGTTGGTGGAGTAAACGCCAATGGCGCAGAACAAAATGATGGCAGGGAACAACCAACGGTAAGGCACTGTGAGCAATTTGATCCAGATGCCAATGAGCGGCAAGTTCAAGATGATCAACATCAAGTTACCCAACCACATAGAGGCAATCAGACCCCAGAACAACTCTGGGTTGCTGGTCATCACTTGGGGGCCAGGTTGAATGTTGTGAATGGTCATGGCACCCACCATCAAGGCCATCACGGCATTGGGTGGAATACCCAAGGTGAGCAATGGAATGAAGGAGGTTTGTGAACCTGCGTTGTTGGCCGACTCAGGGGCTGCCACACCGCGAATGTTGCCTTGGCCGAAGGGCACTTCACCAGGACGCAGTTTGGTTTTCTTTTCAACGGTGTAGGCTGCAAAAGCTGCCAAGAGCGCACCACCACCAGGCAAAATACCCAACATAGAACCAATGGCTGTACCGCGCAAAACCGCAGGAATCATGTTCTTGAAGTCTTCTTTGGTGGCGAACAAACCTGTGACCTTGCCAGTAAAAACCTCACGTTTGTCTTCAGTCTTTGCCAAGTTGGCAATGATTTCTCCATAACCAAAAACACCCATGGCAATGGTAATGAAACCAATGCCGTCAGTGAGTTCTGGAATGTCGAAACTGTAACGGGCCACACCAGAGTTAACGTCGGTACCCACCAAGCCAAGCAAAAGACCCAGCACAATCATGCCAACCGCTTTGAGGAGTGAGCCAGAAGCCAGCACAACTGCGCCAATCAAGCCCAAGATCATGAGCGAGAAATACTCAGCAGGACCGAATTTGAAGGCAACCTCAGTGAGAGGGGCAGCAAAGGCAGCCAAAATCAGGGTACCCACACAACCAGCAAAGAAAGAGCCCAAGCCAGCCGCAGCCAACGCAGGCCCCGCTCGACCTTTCCGGGCCATTTGATAACCATCGATGACCGTCACCACAGATGAAGACTCG
>JAPLPO010000096.1:0-5322 GCA_026400155.1 Burkholderiales bacterium
CAAAACCTTCACCGCCTTGAAACCTCACATCTCTGAACAGACCCATGCACGCTGTCCGAATTCGTTCGGTTATTTTTATTTTCACAGCCCTCTTTATCAGTTTGCCAGTGTTGGCACTGATCGGTTCGTGGCTTGAGTGGAATGCCGTGTCTGCTCAAGTTTTGAGTGAGCTGGCTCAAACTGTTTTGCCCGATTACTTGCTCACAAGCTTGCTACTTTGTGCAGGCGTTGCAGTGGGCGTCACGGCCTTAGGCTTAAGCGCTGCAGCTGCGGTCACTTTGTTTCGGTTTCCAGGCCATCGGTTTTTTGAATGGGCCTTGTTGTTGCCCATGGCCATGCCCGCTTATGTCGTGGCCTATGCTTACACCGACTTTTTTCAATTCAGTGGCCCACTTCAAAATTTCATACGCACAACATGGTCGTTGGAAGGCCGCGTTTTCCCCGAAATTAGAAGTTTAGGCGGGGCCATTTTTGTGTTCTCACTCACCCTCTACCCCTATGTGTATTTGCTGGCCAGAACCGCACTGAGCGAACGCGCGTCCAACCTGATGGAAGCTGCACGCATGTTGGGCGCACCACTTCACAGGCGCATCACCGAGGTGGCTTTCCCCTTGGCCAGGCCAGCCGTTGCCGCGGGCGTGGCACTGGCGCTCATGGAAACTTTGGCAGATTTTGGCGTGTCCAGTTATTTTGGCATTCAAACCTTCACCGCTGGCGTTTACAAAGCTTGGCTCATTATGGACAACCGCATTGCAGCCGCTCAGTTGGCCACACTGTTGCTGGCCATGGTGCTGTTGTTGCTGCACCTAGAAAAACAAGCGCAAGCGCGAATGCGCTTCACAGCCAGCAGCGCCAACTCAGCCAACTCTCGCGAAGCACAACCCACACAACTCAGCCAGACCCAAGGCATGGCAATTGCCACAGGGTGCGGCTTGTTGGTATTTTTAGGTTTTGGTTTGCCCATCTTGCTCATGCTCAAACCTTTGCTTCTTTCCGAAACAGTTATTCCTTGGGAGCGGTTTTTGGAGTGGTCATTCAACAGTCTTCGGTTGGGTGGCATCACTGCCATCTTGGCTGTTGGCTTTTCTTTGCTCATTGCGTTTAGTCTGCGCAGCAAGGCCGACCTGTTTGCGCGTTCTATTTCACAACTGGTGGGCTTGGGCTACGCCATTCCAGGCGCGGTGGTGGTCGTGGGTCTGCTGCTTCCCGTGGCTTGGATTCAAAAGCAGTGGCCCAATTCGCCAGTGGGGTTTTGGATCACCGCATCTGTGATGGGCCTCATTTGGGCTTACTTGGTCAGGTTTTGTGCTGTGGCCTTGCAATCGATTCAGAGTGGATATGCCCGTATTCCCGCCAGCCTTGACGATTCGGCACGCACCATGGGCGTCACTGGCATCGCGTTGTTAAGCAGCGTGCACGCCCCACTACTAAAGCGCTCCGTCTTGGCTGCGGCGCTCTTGGTGTTTGTGGATGTCATGAAAGAGTTGCCTGCCACCTTGGTGCTTCGGCCATTCAATACGGATACTTTGGCTGTGGTGGCTTTTCAATTGGCCAGAGACGAACGATTGGGAGAAGCGGCCCTGCCCAGTTTGGCCTTGGTGGCGGTGGGTTTGATCCCAGTGCTCATGTTAAGCCGTGCAATGCGAAAAAATTCATCACAAGCCTAATGCGCGTAACCATAATCAAGCATGATTGATTTTGCCTTGGGGCTTTTTAAAAAAGCCATCAAAGCAAGCGCTGCCGGATTGCCTTGACCTGCTGTCAGCAAAATAGCATCTTGTTGAATGGCCGTGTACAAATGGGCAGGTACCACCCACGCTGAACCCCGAACTAACTTGCCCTGTTCGAAGATTTGAGACATTGCCACAAAACCAATTTGAGCGTTTTCAGTTTCAACGAATTGAAAGGTCTGGTTGATGTTTTCACCTTGTACAAACTTAGGACGGAGTTCATTCAGCAGGCCCAGATTCTGGAGGGTTTCGATGGCTGCAGAGCCGTAGGGCGCCAGTTTGGGATTGGCGATGGCTAATTTTTGGAATTTTCCAACTTTCAAGAGGCTGCCTTGTTGATCGACCAAGTCAGGCTGCCTGCTCCAAAGTACCAGCTTGCCAATGGCATACGTAAAACGAGAACCAGGCAGACCCAAGCCCTCTTTTTCGAGCTTGATGGGTGTTTCGCGATCGGCGGACAAGAGAACTTGAAAGGGCCCGCCATTTTTGATTTGGGCATAAAAACCACCCGTAGATCCCAATGAAAGCCGAACTTTGTGGCCCGTCTCAGCTTCAAAGTTTTGCGCAATTTTGCGCATCGGCGCAGTGAAATTGGAGGCCACAGCCACAGTCACTTCAGCCGCTTGCGAGGAAAACAAGCTGCATAGAAAAAAGCCCACACATAACGTGGGGGACATAAGGATATGAAGAAATGATCGTTGGAATAAACTCGACATGTCTGAAATAATACCCTCCTCTCTTGTTTAACAGAGTAAATTGTTTGATTTGCTCAGCTCCCATTCACCATGAAAAATGCTATTGCCTTGGCTTTAAGCCTCTTGTGCGCAGTCACTACAGTTTCTGCACAAACGCCATCCCACGATACCTTGCAAGTACGCAGCTGGGCCGCTGGCTGCTCCGGTTGCCATGGCACCGATGGCCGCGCTGAGCCTGGCATGATTTCTTTGGCAGGTACCAACAAAGACGATCTCGTTAAAAAAATGCAAGACTATAAAACGGGCCGAGTGCCCGCTACCGTGATGCACCAACTCGCAAAGGGTTACAGCGATGCCCAAATCGTGGCCATCGCAGCTTACTTTGCCGCACAAAAGAAATAAGGAGCAGTCATGAAACGTCGTCAATTTATTCAAGGTGCTGGCACTGGTTCAGCACTGGGCGCTATGGGCTTGATGTCTGGTTGCGCGTCTATCGGTTATGGCAGCAGCGCCAAAGTGGTGGTGGTTGGTGGTGGCTATGGCGGTGCAACAGCAGCCAAATACGTGCGCATGTGGTCCAACTATGGCATTGATGTGACCCTCATTGAGCCCAACCCTAGCTTTATTTCTTGCCCTATTTCCAATCTGGTCATTGGCGGCAGCAAAACCATTGCCGACGTCACCATGAGCTATGACAACTTGGTCAAACGCCATGGCGTCAAATTGGTCAAAGATTTTGTGACGCAAATTGACCCCGAAAAACGGCTGGTCAAATTAGCGGGCGGCTCTGAAATTTCCTACGACCGTCTCATTGTGTCGCCAGGCGTTGACTTCATGATGGAAACATTGCCAGGCATGAGCAAAGCTGGCGCGCAAGACAAAGTTTTGCATGCTTGGAAAGCTGGGGCTCAAACCGTGGCATTGCGCAAGCAGCTCGAGGCCATGCCTGATGGTGGCGTCTATGCCATGTCTATTCCCCTTGCCCCCTACCGCTGCCCCCCTGGCCCCTACGAACGCGCTTGCCAAGTGGCCAGCTATTTCAGCAAGGCCAAACCCAAAAGCAAGGTGTTGATTTTTGATGCCAACGACGATGTCTTGTCAAAAGGCGCATTGTTCAAAAAAGCTTGGTCTGATCGATACAAAGGCATTGTGGAGTACCAAGGCAAGCACAACGCAGTCGATGTCGATGCGGCCACCAACACGCTTAAATTTGAATTCCAAAGCGATGTCAAAGCCGCCGTTTTGAATGTCATTCCACCCATGCGCGCGGGTGACATTGCTGTCAAAACAGGCTTGGCCACGGCCAACAAACGCTGGTGCGAAGTAGACTTCCTCACCTTTGAAAGCAAAGCTGCCAAAAACATCCATGTGTTGGGCGATGCCATTCAAATTGCACCCGCCATGCCCAAATCGGGGCACATGGCCAACCAGCATGGCAAAACTTGTGCGGCCGCAGTGGTGGCCTTGCTGTCTGGCAAAGAACCCAATGCATTGCCCATTTACAACAACACTTGCTACAGCTTCGTGAGCCCTGCGGAAGTGGTTCATGTTGCCAGCGTTCATGCCTACGACGCAGACAAGAAAACAATGCTCACTGTGCCTGGTTCAGGCGGTGTATCGAGTGAGGCCAGTGCGCTGGAAGGCGTATACGCCATGGGTTGGGCCCGCAATATTTGGGCCGACACCCTGGCGTAAAACTGAAAAGTAAGAGTTTGTGACATGAAGCTTCCCATCGTGATGGCTCTGGCCTTGCTCGCATTTCAATTCAATCTCAGTTCTGCCTGGGCTAGCACTGAAATTGCCAAAAAGAATGCCTGTATGTCTTGCCACAACAATGACAAGAAATTGGTTGGCCCCGCATTCAAAGACGTTGCAAAAAGATATGCCGGTGTACCTGATGCCCCTAAAAAGTTGGCTTTGAGTATCAAAGCAGGTGGTGCAGGCAAATGGGGCCCCGTTCCGATGCCACCACCCACATCCTTGAGTGACGCTGATGCCACCAAACTGGCCATCTGGATTCTGGAAGGTGCCAAATGAAAACAAGCTTCTCTCACAGCGCCAAGCGCCGAGATTCTTTGAAACAGATTGCCATCTTGTCGGGCTTGTTGGCTGGCGTTGGTTATTCCTCTTTTGCTGTGGCCGCTTACAACAAAGCATCCTTTGATTCCAAATCGGTGAATGAAGCCACCAAGTTGCAAGGTGGTGGCAACCTTGCTGAAAGCAAAGAAGTTCTACTCAATGCGCCTGACTATGCTGAAAATGGTGCTGCAGTGGCGCTGGGAGTTAGCACAGGCTTGTCGGGTGTTCGCAAAATACTGATTTTGGTGGAAAAAAATCCTGCCAGCTTAGCGGCTTCATTTGAAGTGAGCGAATGGATTGAGGCCAACTTTTCAACACGCATCAAAATGAGTCAAACATCTGACGTCTATGCGGTCGCCGTCATGGCAGATGGTCGTGCTTTGTTCTCTAAAAAAGAAGTCAAAGTGACCGTCGGAAGCTGTGGAGGTTAAACACATGACAGAACCTACACGCATTCGCGCTCAAGTTCAGGGTGGCAAAACCACTGTTCGTGTTCTCATGAGTCACGAAATGGAGTCTGGTCATCGCAAAGATGGTTCGGGAAAAACAATTCCCAGTTGGTACATTCAAGAAATGACTATTTCGCTCAATGGCAAAGTCATCCTTGATGCAGATTTTGGACCCTCTGTGTCTAAAAATCCGTATTTGCAATTTGTCATCAAGGGTGGCAAATCGGGCGACAAATTATCCCTTTCATGGAAAGACAACAAAGGCCAAACGCGCACCGACGAAGCCAGCGTGGCTTAGCGCTTAGATTCGATTGGCGTCAGCTTCGACGTGTCTGTCTTGCCGCTCGCGCAATTTTTGTTTTTCGGATG
>JAPLPO010000096.1:5353-5791 GCA_026400155.1 Burkholderiales bacterium
GCGGTAAATTTTCATGAGCCAGACACTTTGGGCGCCCTCGCGCACCGCTAGCCAGATAATCTTTCAGCAATGTACCCCGAATTAGGTTTTCATCTAACGAACGCGACTGTGTGAGGTAAACAAACACAGCGTCGACCAGCGCTTCTGGGGTGAGACCATAGGTCTTTTGAGTTTGGTGCCATAGATCATCTGAGAACGCCATGAAAGCCCAGAATGGCGAATGATGCGGTGAATGTGCTTGCAACACGTAGGGCATCGTGTGTTTGAATCTCCCCGAATTGGCCACCAAATCCCAGTACTTAGCCAGTCTTGTAAATCGCTTCAGTGTTTCACTGTCAATGTCGTTGTTTTGCTGGATGACATAGGGCGGTAGTTCGTTGTAGACCATGCCAAATGCTTGGGTGTGCCTTGCGATCGGGGTGCCTCTTAAGCGTTTCA
>JAPLPO010000011.1 GCA_026400155.1 Burkholderiales bacterium
AAAAGTGCCGGACTGACGAAGCAGTTGGTCAACCATGGTGGTTTTACCGTGGTCAACGTGGGCGATGATCGCGATGTTACGAATTTGTCTAGTCATGCTAAGGCCTTCTCCAAAATTGATTGAATCTCTAGGGGGCTTAACAAGCGCCCCGGAATAAGTTCACCAGCTTTCACATGCGCAGTGCCCAAGAGCGCGCGCGGTGAATCGCCGTACACAGCGACATGCAGGTTGTCGGGCCATTCGCCTCGACGTCGCACGCCGCTTAAGAATCTGCCCGCATCATCTGGGGGCAAGGTGACAGGGGTATGACCGTCGAGCAAAGCATCAACGGCCAACAATTTCATTTCTCGCTCTGCTTCTGGCAAAGCTTCTAATTCTTGAATGCTGAGGCATTCGGCTTCAGTAAATGGACCTGTTTGAATGCGACGCAAAGCACTCAAATGTCCGCAAGTACCTAGGGCAACGGCAATGTCTTCACCCAATGTGCGGATGTAGGTGCCTTTGCTGCACGTCACTGTGACTTTCAAACGACGATGCTCGTTCTCGGGCGCAATTTCTTCCAGTGCCAATGCATAAATCACAATGTGGCGCGCCTCCCGCTCCACTTCAATGCCTGCCCTCGCATAGTCGTACAAAGCTTTGCTATCCTTTTTCAATGCGCTGTACATGGGTGGAACTTGGTCAATAGGACCCGTGAACTTTGACTGGACTTGTTGCAGTTGTTCAGTTGTGAAACTTACCGTTTTTTCAGCAACCACTTCACCTTCTAAATCACCCGTGCTGGTTTGAACACCCAAAACAACAATGGCTTCGTAAGATTTATCGGCATCTAAGTGCAACTGGCTAAACTTGGTGGCAGCACCAAAACACAAAGGCAAGACACCCGTGGCCAATGGATCTAAGGTGCCTGTGTGCCCTGCTTTTTCGGCGCGCAACAACCACTTGGCTTTTTGCAAAGCATCGTTACTCGAAATACCATATGGCTTGTCTAACAACAGCACCCCATGCACAGGGCGCCGTTGCACCCTGGTGCGTGGCGCGTTCATGTTAGGCCTCGTCTTTGGAACGGGAAGCCACGGCCTTGGAGATCAAGGCATTCATGTCTGATGCGCGCTCGGTGGTGCGATCAAAAATGAAGTGAAGTGTGGGAACGGTGTGAATTTGCAAACGCTTGAACAAACCATTTCGAAGAAACCCTGCAGCAGCATTCAAGCCAATGGTGGCCTCTTCTGGTTTGCCCGTGATCAAACTAAAGAATACCTTGGCGTGCGCATAGTCGGGTGTGACTTCAACGGCATTCAAGGTGACCATACCCACACGGGGATCTTTGAGCTCGCGCGCAATCAGCTCCGACAGATCGCGTTGGATCTGGTCGGCAACGCGAAATCCGCGATGGGGTGTGCTGCTAGGTTTGCGAGCCATGATGACGTGTGAGGCAGTTCTTTAGAAAATTACAAGGTACGTGCAATCTCTTTAACGTCAAAGAATTCCAGTTGGTCGCCCACTGCAATGTCGTTGTAGTTTTTGAGTTTGATACCGCACTCGAAACCCTCTTTGACTTCGCGTACGTCGTCTTTGAGGCGTTTGAGCGAGTCGATATCGCCGGTATAAATGACCACGTTGTCGCGCAGCAAACGGAACCTCGAAGAGCGCGTAACCTGGCCGTTGGTGACCATACAACCAGCAACGGTACCAATTTTGGACGCCACGAAAACAGTGCGGATTTCGGCCATTCCAATGACTTCTTCCTTCTGCTCGGGAGCCAACATGCCAGACATAGCGGCTTTGAGTTCATCGACAGCGTCATAAATGATGTTGTAGTAATGAATGCTCACGCCATTGCCTTCGGCTTGTTTGCGCGCACCGGCATCGGCACGCACGTTGAAGCCAATGACCACTGCTTTGGATGCAATGGCCAAGTTAATGTCGGACTCACTGATACCGCCCACTGCTGCGTAGACCAATTGAACTTTGATCTCGTCGGTAGAGAGTTTAAGCAAGGAAGCAGCCAAGGCTTCTTGCGAACCTTGCACGTCGGCTTTGACAATGATGGGCAGCGTTTTGACTTCGCCAGCACTCATATCGCTGAACATGTTTTCCAACTTGGCGGCTTGTTGCTTTGCCAGTTTGGTGTTGCGGAACTTGCCTGCACGGTAGGTGGCAATTTCACGAGCACGGCGTTCGTCGCCCAGCACCATGAATTCATCACCGGCTTGCGGCACTTCAGTGAGACCTTGAATTTCAACAGGAATGGAAGGGCCGGCCGTTTTAATGGCTTTGCCGTTTTCATCCAACATGGCGCGAACACGGCCAAAAGTTTGACCTGCCAACACCACATCACCCGTTGACAAAGTGCCAGATTGAACCAGGATCGTGGCCACAGGACCACGGCCTTTGTCTAAGCGCGCTTCAATGACCAAGCCTTTGGCAGCAGCAGTGACCGGGGCTCTGAGTTCAAGCACTTCTGCTTGCAGCAACACTTGCTCTAGCAATTCGTCAATGCCAGCACCAGTTTTGGCGGAGACACCCACGAATGGCGAATCGCCACCAAACTCTTCAGGCACCACTTCTTCGGCCACCAATTCGCCTTTGACGCGGTCGAGGTTGGCATCGGGCTTGTCGATTTTGTTAATGGCCACAACAATGGGCACACCTGCAGCTTTGGCGTGCTTGATGGCCTCTTTGGTTTGCGGCATCACACCGTCATCGGCTGCTACCACCAGAATCACAATGTCGGTAGCTTGGGCACCACGCGCACGCATGGCCGTGAAAGCCTCGTGACCTGGCGTGTCCAAGAAGGACACCATGCCACGTGCGGTTTCGACGTGATAAGCACCAATGTGTTGGGTAATGCCACCGGCTTCCCCAGAAGCCACTTTGGCGCGGCGAATGTAGTCCAACAACGAGGTTTTGCCATGGTCAACGTGACCCATGACGGTGACCACAGGGGCACGAGGCAACAATGGCGCGTCACTTTGAGACACTTCATCGTCGGTGAAAGCTTCGGGATCATCGAGCGCTGCAATAACAGCCTTGTGACCCAACTCTTCCACCAAAATCATGGCAGTGTCTTGATCCAAAGGCTGGTTAATGGTGACCATTTGCCCCAATTTCATCAGTTGCTTGATCACTTCAGATGCTTTGACGGCCATTTTGTGCGCCAACTCGGCTACTGTGATGGTTTCGGGCACATGAACTTCAATGACACGTGCTTCGGCAGGTGCTGCTTGCACTTGATCATCGCGATCGCGTTCATTGCCACGGCGGTTTTTGGGGCCGCCGCGCCAATTGTTTCGGCCAACACCACCACTCGTGTCACCGCGCGTTGGAATGGCTTTCTTTTTAGTAGCTGGATCGCCTGCCCAACTGGAAGACAACTTGGCAGACTTAACTTCCTTGTTGCCACCCGGTGTTGACTCTTTGGTCTCTGCGACCGTAGGCGCTTTCTTAGGCGCAGCACCAGGCACTTGTGCTGGTTTGTGCAATGTTCCCTTAGCTGCTTTTGGATCTGCCTTTGGCAACTCTTTGGGCGGCGCTTTTTTAGCAGGGCCACTCATCATGGCGCGAATGGCTTCGGCTTCTGCCAAAGCTTTGTTTCGGCGCTTGTTTAAATCGAGCTCACGAGCCGCTTCATCTTCAACAATGGCTTGGGCGTCTTGTTCAGCTTGAACTTCCGCGGCTCTTATTTGAGCCACTTTTTCAGCCTTGACTGCATTTTCAGCATTGACTCGTTCAGTTTCTGCAGACTGTGCAATAGAGGGGTCTATAGGCTTAGAGGCGGCATTGATGCTGTCGGCTTCTTGCTGAGCAGCGGCCGCTTTGGCTGAGCGCACAGAGGCTGCCAAACTTGCAATCTCTTCAGCAGATTTGGCAGGTGCTTGTTCAGTTTGCGCCAAGTCGGACGCTTCTGAAGCCTTGGCTTCTTCACGCTTGGCTAACTCTTTGGCTTCGCGTTCGCGGCGTTTTTCTGCCAATGCCTCCTCTTGACGACGCAAAAGCTCGGCTTGGCTTCTGGCTTCTTCCTCGCGACGTGCCAATTCAGCATGATCAATGAGAGGTGCAGCAGGCTCTTCTGCAACGGGCGCAGAAGTGGCTTCTAATTCATCATCGCGTTTGATGAAGGTGCGTTTTTTCCGAACCTCAACCTGAATGGTCCGGGCTTTGCCAGTGGCATCCGCTTGCTTAATTTCACTGGTAGATTTTTTCACCAAAGTGATTTTTTTGCGCTCCGCTGTAGCTGTGCCGTGGCTAGTTTGCAAATAGCTTAAAAGCTTTTGCTTGTCAGACTCAGTCAGCGGATCTGACGCTGCTGTTTTTTCAACGCCGGCTGAGCGCAATTGCTCAATCAGCGTATCGGGTGATTTTTTGAGTTCGCTTGCAAACTCTGCGACAGTGTTACTGGACATATGGGGTTCTAGCCTCCTTTGAGATTAGGCCTGACCAGTGAACCAATGTTCACGGGCTGTCATGATCAGGGCGGTGGCTTCAGCATCGGTTTGTCCGGTGATGTCGGTGAGTTCGTCGGTGGCCAAATCGGCCAAGTCGTCGCGTGTATGAATACCTGCTTCAACCAGCTTGGCAATCAATTCAGGCGTCAAGCCTGCGAGGTCGCGCAAGTCTTGTGACACGTCTTCAACGCTCTCTTCCCGCACAATTTCAATGGTGAGGAGTGCGTCTTTGGCACGTGTTCGCAATTCGTTCACGGTGTCTTCGTCGAAGCTTTCAATTTCAAGCATTTCTTGGATGGGCACATAGGCCACTTCTTCCAAGCTGGTGAAACCTTCTTCAATCAGGATGTCGGCAATTTCTTGATCGACGTCGAGTTTTTCCATGAACAAGGCACGAATGCCCGTGGTTTCTTCGGCTTGTTTTTGAGCGGACTCGGCGGCATCCATGATGTTGATCTTCCAACCTGTGAGGTCGGAAGCCAAACGCACATTTTGACCACCACGGCCAATGGCAATGGCCAAGTTTTCTTCGTCAACCACCACATCCATGGCGTGTTTTTCTTCATCCACCACAATTGATTGAACATTGGCAGGCGCCAAGGCACCAATGACGAACTGGGCAGGATCTTCACTCCAAAGCACAATGTCCACACGTTCACCGGCCAATTCGGTGGTCACACCGTTGACCCGTGTGCCGCGAACACCCACACAAGTTCCAATGGGGTCGACCCGCTTGTCGTGTGACAACACGGCAATCTTGGCGCGTGAACCAGGGTCACGGGCGCAAGATTTAATTTCCAACAAGCCTTGCTCAATCTCTGGCACTTCTTGACGGAAAAGTTCAATCATGAACTCAGGCGAAGAACGCGACAAAATAATGGGCGCACCGCGCAATGTGAGGTCAACTTCCATGATCATGGCGCGCACGCGGTCGCCATTGCGAAGGTTCTCTTTGGGGATCATTTCGCTGCGGCGCAGGCGGCCTTCTACACGGCCAGACTCCACAATGATGTCGCCTTTGTCCATGCGCTTGACGGTACCCACCAAGATTTTTTCGCCACGAGCCATGAATTCGTTGAGCAACATTTCGCGCTCGGCATCCCGAATTTTTTGCAAAATGACTTGCTTGGCAGCCATGGCGCCAATTCGGCCAATGGGCAATGACTCAACACCTTCTTCGATGTACTCGTCGACTTCAATGTCAGGAATTTGCTCGATTGCTTCAAACAACAAAATTTCTTGGTCGGGCAATTGCAAACCTGCTTCATCGGGCACCACGTGCCAACGGCGGAAAGTTTCGTAGTTGCCGCTGTCGCGATCAATGGCAACGCGAATATCGACGTCACCTTCGTAGAGTTTTTTGGTGGCTTGGGCCAATGCAGATTCAACAGCGCCAAATACGATGTCACGTTCAACATTTTTTTCACGTGAGATGGCTTCGACCAACATCAACAGTTCGCGGTTCATGTGATTACTCTCCTAAGTCTGTTTTGGGCTTTCGGCCCTTAAAATCAACCACAGGCGCAAGTCGCGCCTCTCTTAATTCATCTAACGCAAAGCCAAGCGCCTGAAGTGGCACAGGCGGACGATTTTTGCTAACGCGCGCGCCTGGTTTTGGCTCAGGTGCGTCGGACCAAACAATTTGCCAGCCTTCACCGGTCTCTGCTTTTTCCAACGTACCTCGAAATTTCTTGCGAGTGGCATTGACCAAGCCTGCTGCGGCCTCTCCCATGGGGGCCTTTAGCGTGATGTCAATGAGCTCGCCTTCAAAACGCGCTAAGTCGCGTTCGTTTTTTAACGGACGATCAATACCAGGCGATGACACTTCAAGGCGGCGGTATTCAACGCCGTCAACTTCCAAAGCAAACATCAACTGCCGATTGACCTTTTCACAGTCTTCCACTGTGACAAAAGGAATTTCAAACCGATCAATGCCTTCTTGCCAGGGGTTATCAATGGTGATGCGCAAGAGACCACCAGCGGAGCGTTCAATCTCTACCAGTTCATAGCCCAAACCGGCCACGGTTTCTTCAACAATCTGCTGCAATGCCACGCTTGATATACCTAGTACGAACCCTGCTCATTAATCGATCGACCAAAAAAAACGGGCGGTGAAAACCCGCCCGTTTGGTCGTGAAGCACGCATTCTAGTCTATAAATACTTGATTTGGAACGGATTTGTTGGAAAAAAGCGCCATTTACACCAAGGCCTGATTGAGCTTGGGAACCGCTGAAAGCAAGGTTTTTGTGTATGAATCTTGAGGATTATTCAAAATTTGAGAAGCATCCCCCATTTCAACAATTTTCCCAGAATGCATGACCGCCACTTTGTCGGCCAAATAGGCCACCACACCGATGTTGTGGGTCACAAAAAGGTAGCTGACCCCCAAAGAATCCTGAAGTTCTCTCAATAAATTCAAAATCTGAGCCTGAACAGACACATCAAGTGCGGAGGTGGGCTCATCACACACAATCAGTTTGGGCTTCACGGCCAGCGCACGCGCGATGGCAATTCTCTGGCGCTGACCACCCGAAAACTCATGGGGGTACCGGTCCAAGGCATCAGACCTCAGCCCAACCTGTTCCATCAGGGTTTTCAGGTCAGCCCGTCTTTGATCTGCCGACCAATCGGGGTGGAGGCTCTTCATGCCCTCTTCCAAAATCTCCAAAACCCGCATGCGAGGATTCAAGGAACCAAAGGGATTTTGAAAAATAATTTGAAGTTGCCGACGAGACTCTTGCAACTCTTGGCCCTTTAAAGTGAACAGGTCTTTGCCATTGAGAAAAGCTTGACCGCCAATTTGGGTTTGTGGCGTGAGCAGTTGAAGCAGTGCCTTGCCAATGGTGGTTTTGCCACAACCAGACTCGCCTACCAAGGCCAATGTTTGGCCCTTTTGAATTTCAAAACTCACCTTGTTAACCGCTTGGAAGGTTTTTTTGCCACCAAAAATACCGCCACCGAGGCTGTATGCAACGGACAAGTCTTTCACAGAAAGCAAAGCCGAGTGATCGTTTGACAAGGCTTGTGCCCGGTCAAGCAATGGCGGCAAACTCAAGGCCTGCAGACCCACATCATGAAGGCGAACACAGCGCACATGGTGCGTGTCGGACAATCCAGTCATGACCACCGATTTGTCGGTACAAGCTTCCTTTTCATAGGGACAGCGCGGCGCAAATCTACAGCCCTTGAAGGCTTGCGTTAGTGGGGGAACGGTGCCTTGAATGGCGGCCAACTGCCTGCCTCGCAAATCTTCACCAGGCAAAGCTTGCAACAACAATTTGGCATAAGGGTGTGAGGGCCTGACAAAGAAGTCAGCAGCGGAAGCCACTTCCACAATTTGTCCTGCATACATCAAGGCCACTTGGTCTGCCATGCCACTCACCACGGCCAAATCGTGCGTGATCAACAACATGGCCATGCCACGCTCTTGTTGAAGGCTTTTGAGCAAATCGAGTATTTGGGCTTGAATGGTCACATCCAACGCCGTGGTGGGCTCATCGGCAATGAGCAGGTCGGGCTCGGCTGCCAAAGCAATGGCAATCATGACCCGTTGTAACTGGCCCCCAGACATTTCAAAGGGATAGCTGCCCATGCGGCGGTCAGGTTCTGGCAAGCCCACTTTGGTGAACCACTCAACAGCCCGCGCACGAGCTTGCGCACCCTGCAATTGGGTGTGTTGAAAAATAACCTCCAGAATTTGATCACCCACTGTCATTACAGGGTTCAAGCTGCTGGAAGGTTCCTGAAAAATAATGGAAATGCGACGCCCTCGAATGGTTCGCATTTGGTTTTCACTTAGCTGAAAAACGTCAATGTCGCTCAACTCAACTTGGCCACTTTGAATCACTGCGTTGTCGGGCAACAGCCGAAGCAAAGACAAAGCCGTCATGGATTTGCCGCAGCCCGACTCTCCCACCAGCGCAAAGGTTTGGCCCTTGCTCAAGGTCAGATTGAGTGCATCCACTGCGCGGGCCATGCCCACCTCAGTTTGCAGGTCGACCACCAAA
This sequence comes from Burkholderiales bacterium, assembly GCA_026400155.1. GTDB lineage: Bacteria > Pseudomonadota > Gammaproteobacteria > Burkholderiales > Burkholderiaceae_C > Limnohabitans_A. The sequence goes on from JAPLPO010000011.1 coordinate 8,457, forward strand.
TTTTTAACATTCAATTGTGTGCTCATGCGGCAGCTCCTTTGGTGCCAACTTTTGAGTTGGCAGCCACTGGCATCACACTGCGCAAGCGGGTTCGAGGGTCGAAGGCATCGCGCACCGCATCGGCCAACAAATTGGCGCTGAGCACAATGAGGAACATAAATCCAAAGGCCGTGGTCAAAGACCACCAAACCAAAGGAGATTGCGCCAGTTCAGCACGCGCCGTATTGATCATCACACCAAAGC
>JAPLPO010000015.1 GCA_026400155.1 Burkholderiales bacterium
AGTAGCGGCCATTTCTTTCATCTCAACATCACCCTTGAATCAGATCAACAGGAGACACCTATGAAAAACTCAAATCTTTTTGCCCACAAGCGCAAGACCTTGGTCGGCATGGCCGTGCTCATGATGGCCAGTGTGTGTGGAGTGGCTCAAGCGCAAAGCGCTTGGCCTAACAAGGCGGTTCGCATTGTGGTGCCTTACGCACCTGGTGGCGCCAATGATATTTTGGCGCGCGTATTGGCTGAAAAATTAGCGCCTGCCTTGGGTCAGCCGGTGGTGGTTGAAAACAAACCAGGTGCTGGCGCTGCAGTGGGCACTGAGTTGGTGGTGAAATCTGCGCCAGACGGCTATACCTTGCTCATGGCCGCCAGTGGCCCCATTGTTTTCAATCCTGCGTTGGTGGCCAAGTTGGCATACAACCCCGTCACAGATTTGACGCCTATTTCGTTGGCAGGTTCGTTCCCCATGATCTTGGCTGTCAATGAAGCATCGCCAGCCAAAACATTTGCCGAGCTGGTGAACATGAGCAAAGCCAATCCCGGCAAGTTCAACTACTCATACCCATCCGCATCCTTCCAGTTGGTCATGGAGTTGGTCAAGGCCAAGACGGGTTTGAGGGCCCTGAATGTGCCCTATCAAGGCAGCGCTCCTTCTATCAATGCGGTGCTCACCCAAGAAGTACAAATGACCCTGATTGACTCTGGCCCCATAGCCGCTTTGCTTAAATCTGGCAAATTGCGTGCTTTGGGTGTGACCTCTGAGCAGCGACTTGCAGCCTACCCCCAGGTGCCCACTTTAAAAGAGCAGGGCATTGATGTTGCGGTTAACTTTTGGAGTGGCTTGTTGGCACCCGCAGGAACGCCAGCGCCCATCGTGAAGCGTTTGCAAGAAGAAGTGGCTCGCATCATGGCCTTGCCCGATGTGCAAGAGCGCATGGCCAAGTTGGACATCAGACCCGTTGGCGGAACTTCTGCCGATTTTGCAAAAACCATTTCGCAAGAAATTCAACTTTGGACGCAAGTGGCCAAAGACAACAACATCAAAGCTGAATGATTGAAAAAAGAATTGCCATTGCTGGCGCAGGTATCGCAGGCTTGGCAACGGCATTGTCCTTGTTGCAACAAGGCTGGAAGGTCGATGTTTATGAGCAAGCTTCCCAATTGGGGGAGGTGGGTGCTGGCTTGCAAATTTCTCCCAACGGCACCCGCGTGCTTCAAAGCTTGGGCTTAGAGCCTGCCTTGAAAGCCTTGGTGTGCCAAGCTAAGGGCAAAGAAATTCGAATGTGGAACACGGGTCAGCGCTGGAAGTTGTTTGACCTTGGCGATGATTGCTTGTCGCGTTTTGGTGCCCCCTACTGGATGGTGCACAGGGGCGATTTGCACAAGGTTTTGTTGGCTGCCTTCAACGCCAGATCTGATGCGCCTGTGAGGCTCAATGCCAGAGTGGTCTCTGCGAAAAGCAGCTCCGATGGCGCAAGCTTTGAGTTGCAAGATGGCAGCCAACACAAGGCCTATGGATTGATTGCAGCCGATGGCGTCCATTCCATTTTGCGCGAGAAATTGTTGGGCGAAGACAAGGCCCAATTTACGGGTTTGCTAGCCTGGCGCGGCCTGGTTCCTGTGCATACCATTTCGGCACATTTGCAGGCGCAAGTGGGCACCAATTGGGTGGGGCCGGGTGCGCATGTCATCACATACCCTGTGCGGGGTGGTCAGCTCATGAATGTGGTGGGCATCATTGAAAGAGATGGCTGGCGCGGTGAATCTTGGACAGAGCAGGGAACTCACGAAGAATTGCTTCAAGACTTTGGTCATTGGCACGCCGATGTGTGCGAGTTGATGCGCAAAATTGAGCAGCCATTCAAGTGGGCTTTGCTTGGCCGCTCGCCTCAAAAAGGCTGGGCCCAAGGGGCTATTTGTTTGGTGGGCGATTCAGCGCATCCCACCTTGCCTTTTTTAGCGCAAGGGGCCAACATGGCCATTGAAGATGCGGCTGTGATGGCACGCTGCATGAGTGCCCAAGACACAGCCGAAAAAGCGTTTGCCCAATTTGAACAGTTGCGTTGGCAGCGTACTGCCGACATCGTGAACCGATCTAGCGACAACGCCAAACGCTTTCACAACGCTCAACTCTCCGACGTCGCCAAAGCGGTGGACTATGTGAGCTCTGAATGGGAGCCAGAAAAAGTCAGAAGGCGCTACGATTGGTTGTTTGAATACGACGCCTTGAAAATCGACTTATGACTGATAAACACCCATTGGATACGCCGGTTCTGATTGTGGGTGGGGGTCCTGTCGGCATGACCATGGCGCTTTGCTTGGCCCAGCGCGGCATTGCCAGCTACTTGGTGGAATTGCGCACAGCCGAGACCTTGCCCGATGTGAAGTGCAACCACATCTCTGCCAGAAGCATGGAGCTTTTCAGATCACTGGGCATTTCTCAAGACTTGCGTGCAGCTGGTTTGCCAGACAACTATCCTCACGATGTGTCTTACCGAACCAGTACCTTGGGCGAAGAGATTGCCAGAATTCACATCCCTGGCAGAAACACCCGACTGACCGATCACTCGGGGCCAGATGGCCATTGGCCGACACCTGAGCCACCGCACAGAATCAACCAAAGGTACATTGAGCCCATCCTAAGAAGGCATGTACAAAAACAAAGCCTGATCACTTGTTTGTTCAGACATCAAGTGGTGTCTTTCACGCAAGACGACCATCAGGTTGCGGCGCAAATTCAAAACCTAGACTCACCCGGATCCTCGGCCTTCAACTTGACCGCCGCTTACATGGTGGGCTGTGATGGTGGCCGTTCAATGGTCCGAAAAGGCATGGGTGCCAAACTGGTGGGAGATGAAGTGGTGCAACGCGTGCAGAGCACATGCATTCGAGCCCCGAGATTGATAGCGCACATGAAGGCACCGCCGGCTTGGGCCATGTTCACGGTCAACCCTCGGCGCAGCGGCAACATCTACGCCATCGATGGCCAAGAAATTTGGCTCATTCACAACTACCTGCGAGAGCACGAGGCCGACTTTGAGTCGGTTGATCGCGATTGGGCCATTCGCACCATCCTTGGCGTTGGCAAGGACTTCGACTACGAAGTGATGAGCAAAGAAGATTGGTTTGGCCGACGTTTGGTAAGCGACAAATTGCAGCAAGGGCGGGTGTTTGTCGCAGGTGACGCTGCGCACTTGTGGGTGCCTTATGCCGGCTATGGCATGAATGCGGGGCTGGCAGATGCTGCCAATCTGGCGTGGCATTTGTCAGCGCAAATCGAGTCTTGGGCATCGCCGCAAGCATTGCTTGCCTACGAAAAAGAACGGCATCCCATTACCGAACAAGTATCCAGGTTTGCCATGGATCATGCGCATGCCATGAGCCAACGGCGGCGAGACATTCCGCCCAATTTGGAAGACAGCTCGCCCGAGGGCGCAGCCGCCAGAGCTGCGTTTGGTCAAGACCTTTACGACTTGAATGTTCAGCAGTATTGCTGCGCAGGCTTGAACTTTGGATACTTTTACGACCAATCGCCAGTGATGGTTTATGACGAAGAAAAAGCACCTGACTACAGCATGGGTGGTTTTACGGCTTCCACGGTGCCGGGCTGCAGGGCACCGCACTTCTGGCTGGCCGAGGGGCGCTCGCTGTACGATGAATTGGGCAAGGCCTATACCTTGCTGTGTTTCAAGCCCGGCCACGAAACCTCAGTCGCTTGCTTGACCGAAGCCGCCGCCTTGGCGAGGATGCCCTTGAAAGTGTTGGAAGTGCCTGACACCGTCCATGTGCCGCCAGAATACCTACACGCATTGGTGATGGTGCGATCGGATGCCCACACAGTGTGGCGTGGGCGGGAATTGACCCAGAAGGGTGCCAAAGAGCTTGTTTCTGTTTTGTGTGGCATGCCTTGAACACAACCATACACACACATGCCCACAAACTCAATGCATGCTTAGAAGTGGTGATGCAGAGTTAAGTGATGCGGCCAATTGCGCAACTGACAAATGACTTGGCATTGGTAATGCCCGCTTCAATCCCCGAAACGGAGCCTTTTTCGGGATAGCCCATCGATTTGAGCTTGTCGATAACGAGTTGCTTGATGGACGATTCCCCAGAAAAGCTCACCAACTGCTTCTCGCGGTCAATGACCAAGTCGGTCACTTTGGCAACGCTCTGAATGCCCTTCACTATGGAGTTTTCGCAGCCACCGCATTTGATGTTCTCTACTTCTACTTGAAAAACCTGTGTCATTTTGAGCTCCTTTTGAGTAGCCGCCAAAAGAATATCAGGGCGGTCTAGGGTCAGTATCTGCCTGTTCAAATGGTTATCATATGATTTAAATCAAGGGCTGTGCTAGGCCAAAATTGTAAGAAAAGCCATCTTTTGAAGAAAAGTAGCTTGCTCACTTAGAATTTCACTCTGCACCCCATTCTTTGTTATACCCTGCCAAGCCTATGAGCCTCAAAATTGTTGTCTATTCGAAATCGGCTTGCCCCCAATGCGAGTCAGTCAAAATGATTCTCAAATCTAAATCGTTGGCTTACGAAGAAATCAAAATTGACGACGAAGCAGAGCGCATGGCTTTTTATGAAAAGTGTGGGCCAGCTGTGCGTCAAATGCCGCAAGTTTTCATCAACGATCAGCGGGTGGGTGGTTTGGCTGGTTTGCAGGCCGCTTTGGCTCAACTGGGTTAATTTCAAATGACCGCCACGCAAATTCAGAACATCCTGGTGCTCAGCATGATTCTGGGATTTGCGGCTATGGAACTGATCAGCCGCCGCTATCAAAATACCGTCACGGCCACTGCCAACGATACCAAGTTAGAACTGTTCATGTTTTTGAGCTTGGTGGCCATCACCCAGCCCTTGGCCATGCTCTCGACGGCCAAACTAGGCGCTTGGTTGGCGCCAGAGTACAAAGACGTGCTCACAGATTGGCCATGGTGGGCCATGGTGGGTATATTGCTCTTGTGCGACGACCTCACGCAATACTGGTGGCATCGCTTGTCGCACTCGCCGCTGCTTTGGCCTTTGCACCGCGCGCATCATTCCGCGGCTTACATGAGCATTCGCATTACTTACCGCAATAATTTCTTTTACTACCTCATGATGCCCGGCCTGTGGTTTGCAGGCGCTTTGCTTTACATGGGTGTCAGTGGCATGGTGTATGCCTTGTACGTGGTGGTCAAACTGGGCGTCATCATGGGTGCCCACTGCGCTTGGCGTTGGGACGAGCCGCTGTACAGAATTCCCGCGCTGCGTCCGCTGATGTGGGTTCTGGAAAGAACCATCTCAACCCCCGCCACCCACTGGGCGCACCATGCCATCACGCAAAAAGATGGGGTGGGACATTACAAGGGCAACTTTGGCAACCTCTTGTTCATTTGGGACATCATTTTTGGCTCGGCTTACATCACGCGCAAGTTTCCCAAGCAAGTGGGTTTGAAAGACGATCAGCTGTTTGGACAAGAACACTGGTACCACCAAATGTTCTTTCCTCTATTTCAGTCAAAGCGCGAATTTTCTGCCTTGAAGAAGGGCGGGAAAATCTACACGGAAGATGAACCCGTAGCAAAGCACTGACTCAGCGCTTCGCTTTGTTCATGCGTCATTCTTTTTTCTGAAGTTTGTCTTGCGTGCGCAAGTCAAAGTCGCTGGCATCATGGCGTTCGTGCAGCTGCATGCTCAAGGGCCCCATGACCCGATTGACCATGCGGCCTCGTTGAACAGCAGGGCGCGCCTCAATTTCGTCGGCCCAGCGAATCACATGGGTGTATTCGTGAACTTGCAAAAACTCGCCTGATTCATAGCGTTCGCCTTTGGCCAAGCTGCCATACCAAGGCCAAATGGCCATGTCTGCAATGGTGTACTCATCGCCGCCTACAAATCGGTTTTGGGCGAGTCTTTGATTCAAGACATCGAGCTCGCGCTTCACTTCCATGGCAAAGCGATCAATGGCGTATTCAATTTTGGTAGGCGCATAAGCGTAAAAGTGGCCAAAGCCACCGCCCAAATAAGGGGCGCTGCCCATTTGCCACATGAGCCAAGACATGCACTCGGTGCGTTTGGCAATGTCGGTGGGCAAAAAGGCTTTGAATTTTTCGGCCAAATAAAACAGGATGGATCCAGATTCAAAGACACGTTGGGGCTGTGGCGTGCTGTAGTCCATCAAGGCTGGAATTTTGGAGTTGGGGTTGACGCCCACAAAGCCGCTGCTAAATTGCATGCCTTCATTGATGCGAATGAGCCATGCGTCGTATTCGGCGCCTTGATGGCCCAGTGCCAACAACTCTTCGAGCATGACCGTCACTTTGATGCCATTGGGTGTGCCCAAGGAATAAAGCTGAAGAGGGTGTTTGCCGCGAGGCAGTTCTAACTCGTGGGTGGGTCCTGAAACAGGTCGATTGATGTTGGCAAATCGACCGCCATTGGCTTTGGTCCAAGTCCAAACTTTGGGGGGGATGTAAGCTGTGTCTGACATGAAATGACCTCTTAAAACAACTCGGCTAGCCTACACGAGATTAGAGCCACTTCAAACATGGAAAACACGGTTGAGTCTTTGAAATTGCATGGCCAAGGGTAATTACAGAAGCTTTTAAAGCAACATGCCCTCATCTTATGCCTTTAGCTAAAGGTGTAACCATCCATTGCAATGACGTAGCTGCTGATGCCTCGGAAAAAAGCGTGTGCGGTGGCGTCTGCGCCCGCGGCGCCCATGGCCACAAACAATGGCAGAAGGTGATCTTCGGAGGGGCATGATTGAACGCCTTCGCGCGAGTGTTGACGATAGTCAAGCAATTGCTGAACGTTCTTTGTACGCAATTGATCCTCCACCCAATCGGCAAAAACTTTTACATACGCGGGTGTTTGGCCGCCTGACATGGCCGCAATGCGCAAGTCGCCCAAGTTGTGGGTGATGTTGCCCGAGCCAATGACCAAGAAGCCTTGGTGAGTCAATTCCTCAAGTGCCTCACCCATGGCCAATGCGTGGGCCGGGCCTGCATGGCTTTGAATGGAAACAGCAATGACAGGGATGCTGGCATCTGGGAACATGTGGCGCAATGGCGTCCATGCACCGTGATCTAAACCGCGTGTGGGAGCCGTGTCCACCTGCTTGAAACGTTTTTGGAGTGCTTTGACCACTTCTTGTGCGCCTTCCGGTGAACCCTTTGCGGGGTACTGAATTTGATAGAGTGCATCGGGAAAGCCATAGAAGTCGTGAATGGTTTCGAGCTGTGTGGCCGTGCTAACGGTGGGCACGGCGGTGTCCCAGTGCGGGCTAATGACCACAATGGCGCGCGGGCTGGCTAAAGATGAAGCCAATTGGCTCATGGATTCGCCTGCAGCACCGGGCTCTAAGGCAAAAGTGGGGGAGCCATGCGGCACAAAAAGGGCATTTCGAAGGTTTTGCATACTTCAACTCCGAGGTAAAGGACAAACTGTAGTCCTATTGCTGAATTTAAACGAAGTCGTGCTGCAAAAAAGGACAGCGAATTAGCAAATCGACAAAGGCATCCTAAAATCTCACCCGCATGTCCAATCAAAAATCTCATTCACCTTCTGTGGTCGCTTTTGCCAGTGTCGAAGACATGAGCATGAAGATCCGTCAAAAGAGCCAACTCAAAGGGCGTCAAGCAGATGATGCCTCGCTGCGTGAAGTGCTTGCCTTGTTGCAAATGGATGACAAAGTCTTGCAACAACGCCGCGATTTGCTCATAGAGCATCTTCACAAAATCAACGACAAATTCAGAGGTTTGCACGAGCGCCACTTGGTGGCCTTGGCCAAACTCATGAACCTGGCCATGGCGGAAGTGTATGAGGTGGCTACTTTTTATCACCACTTTGAAATCATTGGCGAAGGACAAGAGTCGCCTCGTTTTACCTTGCGCGTATGCGATGGCCTCAGTTGTGACATGGCTGGCGCATCGACTCTGCTAGGGCAACTCAAAGCATCGCTGGGTACAGACAATATCAACGTGCTTGCCGCGCCATGCGTGGGTCGATGCGAGCAAGCGCCTGTGGCGGTGGTTCACCAACATGAAATTGGGCATGCCACTTTAGAAAAAGTCATGCAAGCTGTGCAGTCGCAAAGCTTTCAACCGGTGGCGCCTGACTACATCGACTTGGCGGCCTATGTGGCCGATGGCGGTTATGCCCTTTTAGGGGAAGTGGTTGGCGGCAAGCTCGACGCTGAAGCCGTTGTCAAAGTCATGGAAGATTCTGGTTTGCGTGGCTTGGGTGGCGCTGGTTTTCCAGCCGGGCGCAAGTGGCGCATTGTGCGTGACCAAGCGGCGCCAAGGCTCATGGCCGTCAACATTGACGAAGGTGAACCCGGTACCTTCAAAGACAGAACGTATTTGGAGCGCGATCCGCACCGCTTTTTAGAAGGCATGTTGGTGGCCGCCCATGTGGTGGGCATTGAGGTCATTTACATCTACCTGCGCGATGAATACCATGGCTGCCGTCAAGTTTTAAGCCAAGAACTTGAAAAGCTACAGGCCAATCCACCGGTGGGCATGCCGCTCATTGAACTTCGCCGCGGCGCAGGTGCCTATATTTGCGGCGAAGAATCGGCCATGATTGAAAGCATTGAGGGCAAGCGGGGTGAACCGCGCATGCGCCCACCTTATATTGCGCAGGTGGGCTTGTTTGGCCGGCCCACTTTAGAGCACAACTTTGAAACGCTTTATTGGGTGCGCGATATTGTGACCAAGGGCCCCCAATGGTTCTCTGGCTTTGGCCGCCACAATCGCCAGGGTTTGCGCAGTTTTAGCGTGAGTGGTCGCGTGAAAAAACCAGGCGTTAAATTGGCACCTGCCGGCATTACCGTGGCCGAACTCATTGACGAGTATTGTGGTGGCATGCAAGACGGCCACACCCTTTATGCGTACTTGCCCGGCGGTGCGTCAGGTGGCATTTTGCCGGCGTCGCTCCAAGATATCCCGCTCGACTTTGACACCCTTCAACCCTATGGCTGCTTCATTGGCTCGGCTGCTGTGATTGTGTTGAGCCAGCAAGATTCAGCGCGCCATGCCGCACTCAACATGATGAAGTTTTTTGAGCATGAAAGCTGTGGGCAGTGCACGCCTTGTCGTGTGGGAACAGCCAAAGCGGTGCAACTGATGCAAGCACCGGTGTGGGACCTTGGCACCCTAGAAGATTTGAACCAAGTGATGATCGATGCTTCCATTTGTGGCCTGGGCCAAGCAGCGCCCAACCCAGTGCGCTGTGTGCAAAAGTATTTTCCACAAGAGGTCATTTGAATGAATGCACCTTTGTCGCCAAAATTAATGGCCCCTCAAACAATTGAGTTCAAGCTCAACGATCAAACTGTGATGGGCTTTGAAGGTGAGTCCATCCTCAATGCCGCCAAGCGCAACGGCGTTGATATTCCGCACCTTTGCTACAAAGAAGGCATGCGCGCAGATGGCAACTGCCGCGCGTGTGTGGTGGAAATCAAAGGCGAAAGAACGCTGGCCCCCAGTTGCTGTCGCAACGTTGCGCCAGGGCTAGAAGTTTTGAGCCAAAGTTTGCGCGTTCAGAAAAGCCAAGAGATGGTGCTTGAGTTGTTGTTGTCTGACATGCCCGAAGAGGGCTACAAATGGACAGAGCAGGGGCAGCATGGCGAACTGAGTGACTGGGCCCACAAATTGAATGTGACGGTACGCCCAGAGTTAAAGGGTTTGCGCCGAGAGCAACCTGCGTGTGATGTGTCGCACCCGGCCATGGCAGTCAACCTCGATGCCTGTATTCAGTGCAACCGATGTGTTCGCGCTTGCCGCGAAGAGCAGGTGAACGACGTCATTGGGTATGCGCACCGCGGTGCCAGCAGCCAAATTGTGTTTGACCTTGAAGACAGCATGGGCAGCAGCAGTTGTGTGGCCTGCGGCGAATGCGTGCAGGCCTGCCCAACAGGCGCTCTCATGCCCAAGACGCAAATGGGATCGCAAGTGGTCGACAAAAAAGTCGATTCTGTGTGCCCATTTTGTGGTGTGGGTTGTTTGCTCACCTACAACGTGAAAGACAACAAAATAGTGAGCGTGGAAGGGCGCGATGGTCCGGCCAATCACCAGCGTTTGTGTGTCAAGGGCCGGTTTGGCTTTGACTACATTCAGCACCCACAACGTCTCACGGTGCCGCTCATCCGCAAAGCGGGCATGGCCAAGGATCCGGCGTTGATTGGTGCATTGAATCGCAATGCAGCAGATTGGTCTTCTGTGTTCAGAGAAGCCACTTGGGAAGAAGCATTGGCACTAGGCGCTGGCAAGTTAAAGCAGCAGCGTGACACGCATGGCCCTAAATCCTTGGCAGGTTTTGGCTCTGCCAAGGGCAGCAACGAAGAAGCCTACCTGTTTCAAAAGTTGGTTCGCACAGGATTTGGATCCAACAATGTCGACCATTGCACTCGCTTGTGTCATGCTTCCAGTGTGTCTGCGCTGTTAGAGGGCGTGGGCTCGGCGGCCGTGAGTAATCAGGTGAACGATGTTGAACACGCTGGCCTCATTTTTATCATCGGCTCCAACCCCACGGCCAACCACCCCGTAGCGGCCACGTGGATGAAAAACGCTGCCAAGCGCGGCGCCAAAATAGTGTTGGCCGATCCTCGCATGACCGACATTGGCAAGCATGCTTGGCGCACCTTGCAATTCAAGCCCGATACCGATGTGGCCCTGCTCAATGCCCTCATCTATACCGTGATTGAAGAGGGCTTGGCCGATCAAGAATTTATTCAAACGCGCGCCAATAACTACGAAGCGCTGAAGCAAAATATCCAAGGCTACAGCCCTGAAGCCATGGCGCCTATTTGCGGCATCCCTGCTGAAACCCTGCGGGAAGTGGCTCGCGAATTTGCTCGCAGCAAATCGGCCATGGTTCTTTGGGGCATGGGCATCAGCCAGCATGTGCATGGCACAGACAATGCGCGTTGCCTCATTGCCCTGGTCACAGTGACCGGACAAATTGGCAAACCTGGCTCTGGCCTGCATCCACTACGGGGCCAAAACAATGTGCAGGGTGCCAGCGATGCGGGTCTCATTCCAATGATGTACCCCAACTATCAACGCGTTAGCAACCCAGACGCGCATGATTGGTTTGAAAAGTTTTGGAACACGCCGCTTGATAAACAGCCCGGGTACTCCTTGGTTGAAATCATGCACAAGGCCTTGGCAGATGATGCCGACCCGCACAAAGTGCGCGGGATGTACATCATGGGTGAGAACCCCGCCATGAGCGATCCTGATTTGAACCATGCACGCCATGCGCTGGCTTCACTCGAGCATTTGGTGGTGCAAGATATCTTCATGACAGAAACGGCGTGGTTGGCCGATGTGGTGTTGCCTGCAACGGCATGGCCAGAAAAAACAGGCACTGTGACCAACACCGACCGCATGGTGCAAATAGGGCAGCAGGCCGTAGAAGCACCCGGACAAGTCAAAGCCGACTTGTGGATCATTCAGCAAATTGCCAAAGGCATGGGTTTGAATTGGCAGTATGCAGGCGAGCACCATGGGGTGGCCGCGGTTTACGAAGAAATGCGCCAAGCCATGCACGAGGTGATCAGCGGTATTTCATGGGATCGCTTGGTGCGCGAGTCTAGCGTCACGTACCCATGCCTCACAGAAGAGGACCCTGGCGAGCCCACGGTGTTCAAAGAACAATTTGCAACTGCCGATGGCCGTGTCAATTTGGTGCCTGCAGACATCATTCCAGCCAACGAGCGGCCTGATGCTCAGTTCCCCTTTGTGTTGATCACTGGCAGGCAGCTAGAGCATTGGCACACCGGCAGCATGACCAGGCGTGCCAAGGTGCTGGATGCCATTGAACCCGAAGCAACAGCATCGATGTGCGGTGCCGATTTGTTGGCGTTGGGTGTCAGTGCGGGAGATGTCATTACCCTCAAATCGCGAAGAGGCGAAGTCTGTTTGGCGGTGAGGCGCGATGATGGCACACCTCAAGGTGCGGTGTTTTTGCCTTTTGCCTA
>JAPLPO010000126.1 GCA_026400155.1 Burkholderiales bacterium
AACCCCTTTAGGCGCTTTGCCTTCCCGCTTTCGAAAAGAGCGCGTCTTGATCATCGGTTGTGGTGATGTGGGTCAGCGTGCGGCCAAACAGTTGGTGGGGCGAACTAGGGTTTTGGCCTTAACTTCCAGTCCCGAAAAGGCCGCTGGTTTAAGGGCTCAGGGCATCACCCCTGTTCTGGGGAATTTGGACGATGCAAGCTCTTTGCAGCGCTTGTCGGGCTGGGCGACGCGGGTGCTTCATTTGGCACCTCCTCCCTCAGACCGCGTGGGCGAGTGGTCGACAGACTCTCGCACCTTGAATTTGGTGCGGGCACTCAAGAAGAGAACATTGCCTCAAGCGCTGGTTTACGGTTCTACCAGCGGTGTCTATGGCGATTGCCAAGGGGAGTGGGTTTCTGAATCTAGGCCGGTGCATCCGCACACTCCCAGAGCAGTGCGCCGGGTTGATGCCGAAAACACCATTCGTTTTTTAGGACGAACCGGCGTTCGCAGCAGTATTTTGCGAATTCCGGGCATCTATGCTCCCAATCGCCCCAACGGCACCCCCCGTGAAAGACTGATCAAGGGCACCCCGGTGCTTTTGAGTGAAGACGACGTGTACACCAACCACATTCATTCAGATGACCTCGGCAGAGCTTGTGTGGCAGCGCTTTGGCGTGGCAAGGCGCAGCGAGTTTTTCATGTGAGTGACGACAGTCAAATGAAAATGGGAGACTATTTTGATTTGGCTGCAGACATCATGGGTTTGAAGCGTCCGCCGCGAGTGCCCCGAAGCCAGGCCCAAGAATCACTGCCGCTGATGCTGCTGAGCTTCATGAGTGAATCTAGACGCTTGACCAACTTGCGACTCAAAAAAGAGCTGAGAGTGAAATTGCAGTTCCCCACCATCTCCCAAGGCTTGCATGAACTGAGCCCATCGGTGGGCGTTGCGTTGAAGTGCCCCTGATGGCCTTAGCGTTTGCGCTGCGAAGGGCCTGAAAAGTTAACGCCTTTTTTCTCCAGATAATCAAGGATGGCTTTCATCAAATAAGCGCCAAGCAAGGCACCATTCAAATCGCCTAAAAACATCCAAAACACTTCCGTCAATTCAAAGGCCTCCGATTTTTCAATCAGAACCCAAGTGACGTGGTGGATCACAGAATTGGAAACGCAATAAAGAAGGGTTAGGCTACCTAAGTCACGCAGTGATGTGATCTCGGGTTGACGCTTCATATAAATTCTGAAACAAAGTAGTGCAATCAAAGGGCCCGCGCTTGAGCAGGCAATATTGAGCAAACCCACTCTCAAGGGCTCGTCGAATTGACTCAGAAGCAGCAAGCCGCCCAAAATAGTGGAGATCGTTCCGAATGCAGGGCCCAAGACCAACAAATTAAACAGGCGCAGGAAGGCCGGCAGATAAATCAACGAGACGTTGTCGGAGATGGTGGCAAAGTCAAACAGCCAACCATTCAGGATGTGTGTTGCAGGGTACAACACAGCTAATGCCAAAATCAAAACAATGTGCATTTCGCAGAGAGTTTATTCGATTTATTGCAAATCGATGGTGCCCGAGGCCGGAATCGAACCGGCACGCCTTGCGGCGGGGGATTTTGAGTCCCCTGCGTCTACCAATTTCACCACCCGGGCGGATTGCGAAGAACGCGATTATGACATATTTTTTTTGGCTTTTTGAAATCAAACTCAGTTCAAGCCAAGTTGCTAAACACTGCCAAAAGCAAGATCGTTCCTATTAAAAACAAAATCAATATCAAGCTTGATTTGTCCTGGGATTTGGATGAATCTGGCGCACCTTCACCTGCTTGAGGTGGTGCAGGGAGTCGCAATCTGGACTTCATTTGCCGAAGCGCTGACTGAATCACAACTTGAAACATGACAACTCCTTTTTTTTGATTTCTTAGGGAACAACTACACCATACTCCATATTCCCCTAAGTTTTATTGATTTGGCTACGATCACCGCATGAGTTCCTTGGAATTAACCCTGCTTTACCTGCTGGCCGCTGTGCTGGGAGTTGTGGGCTGCCGATTCCTTAAGTTGCCGCCCATGCTGGGCTACTTGGTGGTGGGCGTGGTGATTGGGCCCAACGCTTTGGCATTCGCCCAAAACTCTGAAGGCATACGTCACTTGGCGGAGTTCGGCGTTGTCTTTTTGATGTTTGTCATTGGCCTTGAGTTCAATTTACCCAAGTTGAAGTCCATGCAGCGCTTTGTGTTTGGTTTGGGGTTTTGGCAAGTGGCCTTAACGGTTGTGTTTGTCACAGGTTTTTCAGTTTTTTTAAACACCATGGCACCCACGCTATGGGGCATGAGTTGGCAAACCGCTTTGACCCTGGCGGGCGCTTTGTCTATGAGCAGTTCGGCCATCGTGATCAAGCTCATGTCCGATCGCTTGGAGCTTGATTCCGAGCATGGCAAACGCGTGTTGGGCGTCTTGCTGTTCCAAGATTTGGCGGTGGTTCCATTCTTAGTGCTGATTCCAGCACTCGATGCGCCGCCAGAACAATTGATCTCAGCTTTGGCCCTGGCAGTGGTCAAAGCCACTGTGCTCATTACATTGCTGCTGACGGGCGGCCAGCGTTTGATGCGCTGGTGGTTGCTGCTGGTAGCCCGTCGACAAACCGAAGAATTATTTGTACTCAATGTGTTGTTGGTCACTCTGGGTCTGGCATGGTTGACCGAGCTGGCCGGACTGAGCTTGGCCTTGGGAGCCTTCATCGCAGGTATGTTGATTTCAGAAACTGAATTCAAACAACGCGTTGAATTGGACATCAAGCCTTTTCACGATGTCTTGCTCGGACTCTTCTTCATCACCATTGGCATGTTGCTAGATTGGCGAATCGTCTGGGACCGTTGGGCGTTTGTGTTGTTCTTGGTCACGGTGCCCGTTCTTTTGAAGTTCGTCTTGATTGCGGCGCTCACCAGAATGGGGGGTGCCAGCGAGGGCCTTTCGCTTCGAACCGGTCTTTACTTGGCACAGGCGGGTGAATTTGGATTTGTTTTGTTAACGCTTGGAAATAAGCACCAATTGATTCCCGCAGACTGGCTCAACCCCGTTTTGGCCAGCATGGTGTTGTCCATGATGGCCACCCCATTCATCATCATGCACGCCAATCAGTGGGTGATGAAATGGTCAGCCACAGACTGGTTACAACAGTCGCTTGAAATGACGCAGCTGGCCCAGAAAAGCATCAACACTGAAAAGCACATCATCATTTGTGGCTATGGGCGCTGTGGCCAAAACTTAGCGAAACTTTTGAAAACTCAGAATGTGCCCTACATTGCCTTGGATTTAGACCCAGACCGTGTCAATCGAGCCTTGGCCCAAGGCGATCAAGTGGCTTATGGCGATGCAGCCAGATTGCCATCGCTCATGTCTGTGGGTTTGGAGCGAGCCAGCGCCGTGGTGGTGACGTATTTGGACAGTGCCTCTGCTTTCAGAGTATTGGCATTGACCCAAGAGCATGCGCCCCACGTTCCTGTGGTGGTGAGAACCAAAGACGACCAAGACTTGGCCAAGTTTCAATCGGCGGGTGCATCAGAGGTGGTGCCTGAAACCATTGAGGGCTCTTTGATGCTGGCCACACATGCCCTGGCTTTGGTGGGCGTTCCTATGAAGCGCGTCATTCGCATGGTTCAAGTGCAACGCAATCAGCGCTACGAGTTGATGCGCGATTTTGATGATGGCGATGAGGGCGAAGAAAAGTTAGCCGAACACCGGCATTGAGGCGCTTATGGATTGCACTTGTCGCAATTTTTGGCGGGCGCAAGCTCATTCATTGGATGTAGTTCTGTGAAATCGCATTTCAAACAGTTCCATTTTTCTGCGCGAGGTATGCGAGTGGGTGTGTCACAAATTTCGCAGGGCGCACCCTTGATCATTTCTGTGAGACCATAGCCAGGCAAATGACATTGCGGGCAGTACGAATGAAGCAAAGCTGAAAGCTTTTCAGTGGTGTGTTGGATAGCCCGCATTCTGCTGGGGTTCTTGTGCGCCCTCATGTCAGTTTCAAGCCACACAGAGGGGGATACCTTGAGCGCCGCTTGAACACGTTCTTGAAATTCAGCGCTGCTGCCAATACCCTTGGTAAAAAAACTGTCTGCTGGCGTGCCAAGTATGAGCGCATGACTTGGAAAATCAGACTTCGCCGCAAAGGCCAATGCGCTGTCCAAAGAACTGACCTTCTCGGAGGCAAAGTTGGTATCTGAAGTTCCCAAAATGGCATAGACAGCATGTTCTTCAAGCCGATCCCACAAAGCCAAAATTTCCAAGTTCCATGGCAACAAATAAACCTGGGGGTGCGGCCCAAACGAGCCCTCGCTGCCAAGGCCAAACCTGCAAGATGTGAGTTCAGTGGCCAATTGCGCTTTTTTCAAGGCAGCCTGAACTTGGGTCAGGGTTCTGGGAGTTTCACCCGTGAATGTGCCTAAAGAGTCAGTGTCAAAACTATTTTCTACTCGAATTGCAAACCCTTGTTTTTGCAAGATGGGTGCGACGACAGTCTCTTTTTGATGGCAGGTTAAAAAAGCAATTTCATGGGTCATGAAACGGGATTTTAGATGGCCCAGTTGGCTAAATAGCTGTAGAGGGGAATTCCCAAAATAATATTCAATGGGAAGGTCAGGCCAAGCGATAGGCCCAAGTACAAAGAGGGAGAGGCTTCTGGAATGGCCAACTTCAGTGCAGCAGGCACAGCAATGTAAGAAGCACTTGAAGCCAAAACCATGAGCAAGACGCTGTCACCCAAAGACATGCCCAGAGAATAAGCCAGTCCCAAGGCCAGCAGACTGTGGAAGATGGGCCCCAGAATGGCATAGGCAATGAGCAGCAAGGACTTGCCTTTGAGGTAGTGAAAGTTTCTGGAAGCCGTCAGACCCATGTCCAACAAGAAAAAGGCCAGCATGCCCTTGAACAGGTCGACCGAAAAGGGCGCCATCATGGTCTTGCCTTGTTCACCAGACAGAATGCCCACCAGCATGGCGCCCAGCAAGAGCAACTGCGCCCCGTCCGTGAGGGACTCATGCAAGGTTTGTTTCAAAGTATGGCTGTGTGTGGTGCCACTTATTTTTTTCCGAATGCCATTGACCCAAAACACGGCCAACAAGATGGCCGGCGATTCCATCATCGCCATGGCTGCAGACATATGCCCTGAGTAGGCAATCTTGTTGCCGTCTAGAAACTGAACTGCCGTCATGAATGTCACCGCGCTGACCGAGCCGTAAGTGGCTGCAATGGCAGCTGCATCAAAAGGGCTGGTGATCCTTTTGAGCAGTTGATAGCCAATGGTTGGAATGAAAATGGCTAAAAAGACGGCGGCACCGAGGCCCTTGGCCACATCGACATTCAAACCCGATTGCGAAAGTGCAAAACCACCCTTCAAGCCCAGTGCCATCAGCAAGTAGAGGGAGAGGAACTTGGAAATAGGTGGCGGGATTTCCAAGTTTGATCTGAGAAGTCCAGCGCCAATGCCAAAAAGAAAGAAGAGGATGGCTGGATCGAAGAAATTGTTTAGCAAATCAGCCTAACTTTTTTAAACGTAAACCGCGGGATCTTATGGCATAAAATAATATTGAAAAAGCAGATAATTTCTTATATAAATTCTCAATAAAACTGAATATGAGCATCCATTTTAATTACAAACACCTCTATTACTTTTGGGTGGTGGCCAAGGAGGGTGGCATTTCCAGGGCGGCAGAGAAATTGGACATGGCGGTGCAAACCGTGAGCGCCCAGGTCAGGGAGTTAGAAAAATCTTTGGGCTGTTCCCTTCTCAAGCCCGCAGGTCGTGGCTTGGTGCTGACCGAAGCGGGCATTGTGGCCATGAAGCAGGCCGATCAAATTTTTCAATTGGGCGAAGCACTGCCCGGTCGTGTGAGAGATGCTGTGAGTGCACCCATGGTGCGTTTGACGGTGGGTATTTGCGACAGCCTCCCCAAGATGGTGGCCCATCGGCTTTTACTGCCCATCATCAAAATCAAAAATTTAAAACTCACTTGCTATGAAGGGCAGTTGGACGATTTGTTGGGAGATTTGGCATTGCACCGGCTTGATGTTGTCTTGTCGGATCGACCTGCGCCTGTCAACCCCAACATCAAGCTTTATAGCCATGGCTTGGGAGCCACCGACATTGCTTGGTATGGCAATGCCCAAATGGTGAAGTCAACGCAGAAGAATTTTCCTCAAAGTTTGAGCACTGTTCCGATGCTATTGCCAACAGCCCACACAGCCGTGCGCGATCGTTTAGACCAGTGGTTTGAGCAGCGCGGTATCACGCCCCATATTGTTGGCGAGTTTGAGGACAGTGCACTTTTGAAAACCTTTGGTTCGAACGGCATGGGCATTTTCCCTGCAGCTGAATGGGTCCATGAGGATCTCACTGCACATTACGCCGTGCAGCGCTTAGGTGCTTGTGAAGGTGTGCGAGAACACTTTTTCGCCATTGGCACAGAAAGAAAAGTCCATCACTCCTTGGTGCAACAACTCCTTTTACAGAAGTTGTGAAAGAGTTTAAATTTAATTTAATTTCGTAAAAACAAGATGATTGACGCCTCTGTCTGGTTTCCCTTCGCATTTGTCGTCGTTCAAGTAATTCCCACAAATGTCGATTAAAGTAGGTTAGCAATTGATTGCGCATTGAAAGAACATACTGTGCCGCTTCCTTTCTCTCAGTTCCTGTGTTGGTTGACGGTCTGCTTTAGCTGTTTGTGCTGCTTTGGCTCGGCTCAAGCTCAAACCACAGCTGCTCCCAAACCCAAAAGGCCCGGCCAAGCCGCGGCGCCAGAGGTGATCAGTGGCCCCTGTCTGATTGCAGAATTTCGGCTCATGGCGCTCACCACCCACGACCCCCAAGAGCGCCAAAACAAGTCCATTGAGTGGCTCCAAAAAAATCACGCCAATTGCTCACCGATGCAATTGGCGATCCTTCACTCAAGCAAGGCCTCACTCATGGGCACGGCAGACAGCATGGCACTCTCTGCTGTCTTTGACACCATCATGGAAAAGCGGATGGCCAATAATCCAGAGGCTTTGAGCAGGTATTACCGACCAGAAGTTCAAGGGCCAGGCCGCCCCAAAACTGAATCAACAACAGCTGGCGCCGATACAGCCAAGCCTGCTGCGGGTGCACCGCCTGTTGCTGTGGCAGCCGTGGGTGCTGTGCTTGCCCCGACCCCGTCATCAATGCCTGGCGCTACAGGGGGAGCTGCAGCAAGTAATCAAAATATCAATATCAACATGGGTGGCGCCAAGCCGCCTGAAGAGGACATGTCGCGGAAAATGCCGCTGCCGACTGAGCCACTGTTTGCTTTTCCGCCAGATCTCGGCACGCCTTTGCTAAATTACTTTGGCAAAATTCGGCGCCAGTTTGCGCGGTCTTTTTTCATGGAAACTTTAACGCCTGGTAAATGCCCAGAGGGCATGGCTTGGCGCTCTGATCAGTGTGAGGTCAACATCAAGGTGGCTTGGCGATTTGGCGAAAAAGTACCGCAAGGCGCCAAGACTTATCCTGTGGACCCTAAGCTCCTTGAGAAACTTAACTTTGACGCAGGCTATACCTTTGTCAGATTGGGTGCCGATATCTTGGCCTTAGAGAAAGACACTGGAAAAATTGCAGATGCTATTTTGAACTTGGGCAAAGCCATCTGAACTTTGTGCAAATGTCTCCCCGAATTAACAAGTGCGGTCTGGCCTAACTTAGCCTGCCATCAAAGCAATCACGCTAACCAAATGCACCAGGGCTGCACCCAAGCTCAATACCAGCGCCACCCACACGCGGGGTCTGATGGCAAGGCCTAAGACCACTTGGGATGGAAATGAGAACGTCGTGGCAGTGGCTGCAGTTTTCAAAATGTGCACGTCCCTCACAGAAGGATCTAGGGCCAGCCGCATCATGTCTCGGCGGCTTCTGTAGCGCATGCTGCTAGCGATGTGCCAGCCAGGATCGGGCGGGGTGTTCCATGAATCGATGTAGCCACCTACCTTGCGCATTGCCAAAACAGGATGCCCCCCATGCTTGAACAAAACTTTGACGAAACTGTTGCCGTATTCTCTAAGCAGGTCGATGCCTTTGGTGGGTTTGCCTGTGTGCGGGTGCGCCACCTCTCCAGTATGAACGCGAACCAAATTGACCATCACAAACTCTTGGCCGTCGTCGGTTTCAAGGAATGCTCTTATATCTTGGGGGTCGCTGTATTCGCTCATTTTGAGACCGCTGACCTGGTCCATCAAGTCGCTCACCTCTTGAGGGCTTAGCGGGCCTTGCCAGTTGTCGTACCAGAGGCGAAAAACAATGTAGAGGCTTAAGGCTACAACCCAAATCCACCAAGCACCAAGCAGCATTGACTTCTCCTAAAATTGATTTAAAGCTGTTCTCATGACAAGGTC
>JAPLPO010000032.1 GCA_026400155.1 Burkholderiales bacterium
CTGGAAATCACTTGCTTGCCAGCAGATTTGCCAGAAGCCATCAATGTTGATTTGTCTGGTTTGAAAAAAGGTGTTGCTTTGAACCTAGGCGACATCACATTGCCCAAGGGCGTGAAAGCAGTTACACACGGCAAGAAAAACCCCGTGTTGGTGTCTGTGGTAGCGCCTGCTGCTGAAGAAGCTGCACCTGCAGCCGATGCAGCCGCCGCGGCCGATCCAAAAGCCAAAGCCAAGAAAAAGTAATTTTTCCGCCCTTCTAACACTTAAAGTGTTCCAAACAACCCGCCTTGTGCGGGTTGTTTTGTTTTTATACTTGCACATGATCAAACTGTTTGTTGGCCTAGGAAATCCAGGCGCCGAATACGAAGACACCCGCCACAACGCTGGCTTTTGGTGGACCGACGCCTTGGCGCGTGAACTCAATGTGAGCTTGGTTCCCGACAAAAGTTATTTCGCCAAGGTTGCGAGAACCCAAGTCAAAGGTCAAACTGTTTGGCTGCTAGAGCCCCAAACTTTCATGAATTTGTCGGGCAAGTCAGTGGGTGCGCTTGCTAAATTTTTCAAGATTGCCCCGCAAGAGATCTTGGTGGCTCATGACGAACTGGATGTCGTGCCTGGGCAAGCCAAGCTCAAGTTTGGCGGCAGTCATGCAGGCCACAATGGTTTGCGCGATATCCATGCACAATTGGGTACGGGCGATTATTGGCGATTGCGCTTAGGCATTGGCCATCCTGGTGTGAAAGCTGAAGTGATCAATTGGGTGCTCAAAAAACCGATGGCTGAGCAGCGCGACCTCATTCAGGAAAGCATTGCCCGCTCGGTCAAAGCCGCTCCATTGCTCATTGAGGGTGACATGGAAAAAGCCATGGTTCAAATTCACACCAGCAAACCGCCCAGGCCCAAGCCGCCTCGACCCGAAGGCGTTTAATTGGCCTGTTGCAGGCGCAGATACTTCTGAAACAGGGTTTCTTTGTTTTCCACGTGTGCGGGGCTGACCGGAATACACGCCACAGGACAGACTTGGACGCATTGAGGCTCATCAAAATGACCGACGCATTCTGTGCACTTGCTCGGGTCAATTTCATAGATTTCAGGGCCGAGGTAGATCGCCTGATTGGGACACTCAGGTTCACACACATCGCAATTGATGCATTCGTCGGTGATCATCAAAGCCATAAAAATCTCACTTAAATCTGGTGGAATTATGGTGCAGCGGCGCCAGCACGCCACGCAGCACCTAAAATACCCCTGTGGAACCATTACTCAACGCCGACTTGCATTGCCACTCCGTGGTCTCTGATGGCACGCTCACGCCAGAGGCTTTGGCTGCGCGTGCCAAAGCCAACGGCGTCCAACTTTGGGCCCTCACCGACCACGACGAAATTGGCGGCCAAGAACGCGCCATCGCTGCGGCCAAAGCCGAAGGAATGAAGTACCTCACGGGTGTCGAAATTTCTATCACCTTTGCGGGCAAAACGGTTCACATTGTGGGCTTGGGTTTTGACCATACCAACGAAGCCTTGGTTCAGGGCTTGCGAAATACCCGCGGCGGCCGTGCCGAGCGCGCCCAAGAAATGTCAGATGGCTTGGCCAAGGTTGGAATTCATGGCGCTTTCGAAGGTGCCCTCAAATATGCCGGCAACCACGAACTCATTTCGCGCACTCACTTTGCGCGGTTTTTGGTTGAGAGTGGTGTTTGCAAAGACACCTCAGAGGTTTTTCGAAAATACCTCACTGAAAACAAACCAGGTTTTGTGCCACACCGCTGGGCCAGCTTAGAAAACGCTGTCAAATGGATCACTGGGGCCGGTGGGGTTGCGGTCATTGCCCACCCTGCGCGCTATGGCTTCACAGCCAACGAAGAGTTCGCTCTTTTTACCGAGTTCAAGCACCATGGAGGGCGTGGTGTTGAGGTTGTCACAGGCAGTCACTCCAGCGCAGATGCTTTGCAATATGCAGAAACGGCCCTCGAGTTTGAATTGGCCGCATCGCGTGGCAGCGATTTCCACAGTCCCGACGAAAGCCATACCGACTTGGGCACATTGCCATGGTTGCCCGGACAACTCAAACCCGTGTGGGAATTGTTGTCAGACCGAATTCAGTGAAACACTCACCCGCTCAAACCTTCATGGTTTGAAAATTCATGGCTCAGTATTTTTCTGTTCATCCTGCAAATCCGCAAGCACGTTTGCTCAAACAGGCCGTCACTTTGTTGAACCAAGGTGGCGTTTTGGCGGTACCTACCGACTCTAGCTATGCCCTGGTTTGCCACTTGGATGACAAAGCCGCCGCCGACCATCTGCGCAAGGTGCGCGGTGTGGACGACAAACACCATCTCACTCTGTTGTGCCGAGACCTGAGTGAATTGGCCAACTACGCCAAAGTGGACAACGCTCAGTTTCGAATGCTCAAGCAGGCCACACCCGGCGCATTCACCTTCATTTTGGAGGCCACCAAAGAAGTGCCGCGCCGCGTGAGCCACCCTCAGCGCAAAAGCATTGGCCTTCGGGTGCCAGAGCATGCCGTGTTGCAAGAGTTGTTGGCCTTGCACGGCGCGCCCTTGCTGGCCACGACGCTCATCCCGATTGGCGAGTCCGAGCCGCTCAACGATCCTGAACAAATTCGGGATCGTTATGAAAAACTCATTGCAGGTGTGATTGACGCGGGTGCTTGCACCCGAGAGCCCACCACCATCGTAGATTGCACGGGGGGTGGTCTGGAGATCATTCGCCAAGGTTTGGGTGATGTGGCCTTACTAGGACTCACTTAATTTTTCTATGAACACCCCCACACTTTGAGACAATTCACCTGTGGACACCTCTCAACTCATTCAAACCGTTTCGGTCTATGCCATTCCTGTGATCTTTGCCATCACGATGCATGAGGCCGCGCATGGCTATGCCGCCAAATATTTTGGTGATCGCACCGCCTATCTTTTGGGGAGAGTGACACTCAACCCTTTGCCCCACATCCATTGGCTGGGCACCCTGGTGTTGCCATTGCTGCTTTACTTCAGCACCAGTGGCGCCTTGTTGTTTGGTTTTGCCAAACCTGTTCCGGTTGATTTTGGCAATTTGCGCCATCCCAAACGCGACATGGTTTGGGTGGCCTTGGCGGGGCCTGCAGCCAACTTGCTGCAAGCCATCATTTGGGCCCTGTTGTTTGTGGTCTATACCGACTTTGGGGTCTCTGAAAAATTCTTTTTCGCCATGTGCAAAGCGGGTGTGTTGAGCAATGTGGTCATGTTTGCCTTCAATCTGTTTCCACTTTTGCCACTAGACGGAGGGCGCATTCTGGTGGGACTGCTGCCCTGGAAGATGGCCTATCAGTTCTCCCGCATTGAACCCTACGGCTTCTACATTGTGATGGCACTTGCCATCACAGGTGTGGTCAATCACTTGTGGTTAGACCCTGTAATGGGCGCCACATTTGGGCTGATCGAATTTATGTTGAAATCTATTTCTTGAAAATACACAAGCCATGACGACTGACACCACTCAACGCACGCGTGTTTTAACGGGCATTACCACCACCGGCACACCGCACTTAGGCAACTACGTGGGTGCCATTCGCCCCACCGTGCAAGCCAGCCTCAATTCAGCCACGCAAGGTTTTTATTTCTTGGCCGATTACCACGCGCTTATCAAATGCGATGAGCCCGCCCGGATTCAGCGTTCTACTTTGGAAATTGCGGCCAGTTGGATGGCCGCGGGCTTAGACCCTGAGCGCGTCATGTTTTACCGCCAATCGGATATTCCAGAAATTCCAGAGCTCACCTGGTTTTTAACTTGTGTCACAGGCAAAGGCGTTCTGAACCGCGCGCACGCCTACAAAGCTTCAGTTGACAAAAACAATGCCGCAGGCAACGACCCCGATGCCGATGTGTCTGCAGGCTTGTTCATGTACCCGGTGCTCATGGGTGCCGATATTTTGATGTTCAAGGCCCACAAAGTGCCAGTGGGCCGCGATCAAATTCAGCACATTGAGATGGCCCGCGACATGGCCTCTAGTTTCAACCATTTGTATGGCGAACACCTGGTGTTGCCAGAAGCCGTTGTTGAAGAATCTGTGGCGCTGCTGCCGGGTCTTGATGGTCGCAAGATGAGCAAAAGCTACGACAACACCATTCCACTTTTTTCCAGCAGTGTGCAGTTGAAAAAATTGATTGCAGGCATCGTGACCGATTCACGCGCGCCCGGTGAAGCCAAGGACACCGAGGGCTCGGCTTTGTTTCAAATTTACCAAGCCTTCGCCAGTGCCGAAGAAACGGCGGCTTTGGCTAAGGCCTATGCAGAGGGCATTGGTTGGGGCGATGCCAAGCAAGTTTTGTGGGAGCGCATTGACCGCGAAGTGGCGCCAATGCGTGCCAAATACGAAGAGCTCATTAACAACCCCGCCAAAGTCGATGCCTTGTTGCTGATGGGTGCAGCCAAAGCTCGTGATATCGCAACGCCCTTCATCAAAGAATTGCGTTATGCCGTTGGGTTGCGTGCCTTGGCAAGCGTTGGCACTGACAAAGCCGGCACCAAACAAGCTCGCGCCGCCAGCCCCTCGTTCAAACAGTACCGCGAACAAGACGGTCAGTTTTACTTCAAACTGGTTGACCCGCAGGGCAAGGTGTTGCTGCAAAGTACAGGCTTCACTTCACCCAAAGATGCAGGCACAGCCATCGCACGCTTGCAGCAAAACACCCAACTTGCAATCAGTGAGCTGGGGTCTCAATTGGTGGTGGGTGAAGATGTGCGCATGGACTTGGTGCTGGCCGTCATCGAAAGCCTTGTGGCTGAAAATGCAGAAAAAGCGCAAGCCAAGGGCTGAGCTTCAAATGCTTTGATCGTCAAATCTACAAAAAGTGTTCAATTTCAACAGAAGTTGCTTGATTTGTTCCTGACTTTGCTGATACTCTCATACTTTAAGTTTCATTCTTGAGTACACCATGACCGTTTATGTCATTGACGACCACCCCCTGATGCGCGACGCACTCACCATGTTGGTCCAGAGGGTTCGTCCCGGATTGAAGGTGGTGTCCGTCGCCAAATTAAACAGTTTAGAAGCCACGGTGGAACGTCAAGGCAAGCCAGAATTGATTTGTCTCGACCTCAAATTGCCCGATACTTTGGGCTTGTCGGGTGTACATGCGGTGAAGGCCAAGTTTCCCGATGTGCCTTTGGTGGTGGTCACAGGCTCAGAGGCCAGTGAGTGCGAAGCGGCTTGTTTAGAAGCCGGTGCCAATTTGTTTTTAGAAAAAGCCAGCGCACCCAATGCCATCATTGAAGGTTTGCGCAGCTTATTGCCTTTACCCGCTGAAGAAGCGGCAGCGGATGGCTCGGTAGCGGCACCGACCAAACTTTCCAAACGTCAGAAACAATTGATTTTGATGTTGGACCAAGGTTTGAGCAACAAAGACATTGCCGACAAACTCACCATCAGCGAGCACACCGTCAAAGTTCACTTCTGGCGTTTGTTTCGCAGACTTGGTGTCAACAGCCGCACGCAGGCATTGCACTTTGCGCGCACCAACGGCTGGCTTGGCATTTAAATTCAGTCTTTTTTCTTCTTGTTGACGATGTCGGGGGTGACAGCGTCAATCACGTTCACAACTGTTTTACCTGTGTAAATGACCGTAGAGGCCACCGCATCGGCCACGGCTATAACGGCGCAGCCTTGAAGGCAAAAACAAACAAGAATGGCCAATGCGAATTTCATAGAATGTCTCTCCATCGAATTGAGTGCAATGGCGCAATTCTAAGGGTTTTAACTTTCTACAAATATTCTGGCCTTGCGCGGTGTGAGCACCAAGGTCTCGCCTTCCTTGTACGCCTGTTCAGCGAATAGATGCGAAGACAATTGCGCTTCAATGACGGTGTCTTTGGCAAAGTCATGGTGATCGATGGGCTCAAACTCCAAGCGGGCAATAGGGCCCACCACAATGGCCCGCGTGAGCTTTGCTTTGATGCCCGCATCGCCTGAGCTGTAACGCTTCACTTCTATGTCGTGAGGCCGCACATAGGCAAAGGCTTTGCTGTCTTGCACATGTTGATGCTCGGGACTGTTCAAGCTGACTGCGTTGTCGCCACCAATGAGCATTTCACCTTCATGAGCACGGCCA
>JAPLPO010000061.1 GCA_026400155.1 Burkholderiales bacterium
AGTTTGCAGCTGCAAGCCGAGATGACGCAAGAGTTTGGTGCTTGTGTTTTTGATGTCACTCTAGATTGTGAAGATGGCGCCCCTGTCGGTGGCGAAATTGAGCACGCCCATTTGGTCAGAGAAATTGCAGCCAACGCAGCGCCTGAAGCCAGGGTTGCGGTTCGCGTGCATCCAGTGGATCACCCTTCATTTGGAAGTGACATCAGCCTGATCGTGGGTTCTGCTCACCCCAAATTGCGGCACGTGATGGTTCCCAAAGTGGAGACGGTTGCAGATGTTGACGCCGCTGCCAATGCTTTGAATCAGGTGGGTGCTTCTAGCCTACCCTTGCATGTGCTGATTGAATCGTCTGCCGCAGTGCACCGTGCTTTTGAAATTGCAGCACACCCTCGCGTGCAATCTTTGAGTTTTGGTTTGATGGATTTTGTGTCTGCGCATGGCGGGGCCATTCCTTCGAGCGGCATGGGCTTATTGGGGCAATTTACTCACCCTTTGGTGGTCCGTGCCAAATTGGAAATAGCCAGCGCTTGTCATGCGCATGGCAAAGTGCCTTCGCACTGTGTGGTCACGGAGTTCAGTGATTTGGAAGCCATCAAATTGGCGGCCACCAAGGCTTCCCGTGAATTGGGTTACACCCGCATGTGGAGTATTCACCCTAGCCAAATTCGTCCGGTGGTGGAGGCCTTGGCACCCAGTGCCCATGAAATTGAGCAAGCTGCCGATTTGATCTCAGCTGCGCGCAACGCCAATTGGGCACCAGTCAGTCATGGTGGTCAATTGCATGACCGCGCCAGTTATCGTTTTTTCTGGCAAGTGCTAGAACGCGCTTATCAAACTGGCAGGCCATTGCCAGATTCAGTCGAGTTGTTTTTCGGGGAGACGTCATGCGCAGCTTGATGAACTCCGCCTTGATTTTTGTAAGCAGCTTGTTCGCCTTCAACTTGGTTTTTGCACAATTGCCGTCTAACGGCAATTTGGCTGCTAAAAAAGAAGGCAAAGTCCATCCAGCGGCCTTGCAACCAGGTGTCAAAACACCCTCAAAAAATGAGTCAGCCAAGCGTGCACTGAAGGCGGTCGAGCAGCCCTTGGCCTCACAGGAACTCAGTATTGCAGAGCGCGTGCATGTTGGACATCTCCCATGTGAACTTGGCGCCTCTGTTCAAATGACGGCCGATGCCAATGCGCCGGGCTATTTCACTTTGCAAAGCAAGGGCTACAAATACCGCATGAAACCCGTGTCCACCAGCACAGGTGCCATTCGATTGGAAGACGAAAAAGCAGGCGCAGTTTGGTTGCAGCTTGCCAACAAATCCATGCTCATGGATCAAAAAAAAGGACGTCGCTTGGCAGATGACTGTGCACACCCAGATCAGGTGGCTGTCGCCAATGACATGAAAGTCAATCCACCGCCAGCCTTAATTGATGTCAGCACCCCTGCAACAGAAATTCAGCGCTAAAGGGTGTTGTTTGAAATTGATTGAGTTTTTATTTATTTAGTAAGACAGGAGAAAACCATGTTGAAAGCCTACCGTGAACACACCGCAGAACGCGCAGCGCTCGGGATTCCACCGTTGCCTTTGGATACCAAGCAAACAGCTGAGTTGATTGAATTGATCAAAGCCCCGCCACAAGGCGAGGATGCTTTTTTGATGGACTTGCTCACTCACCGAGTTCCCCCAGGTGTTGACGATGCAGCCAAAGTCAAGGCCTCTTTTTTGTCAGCCGTTGCACACGGTGACATCCACGTTGCCTTAATCAGCAAAGCCAAAGCCACTGAGTTGTTGGGCACCATGGTGGGTGGCTACAACGTCAAGCCCTTAATTGATTTGCTGGATGACAAAGAAGTGGCCGCAGTGGCTGCTGAAGGTTTGAAGAAAACATTGCTGATGTTCGACTTTTTCCATGACGTGGCAGAAAAATCGAAGTCAGGCAATGCTCATGCCAGTGCCGTGATCAAGAGCTGGGCGGATGCCGAGTGGTTCACCTCACGCCCAGAAGTGGCCAAGAAGATCACGGTCTCTGTTTTCAAGGTGCCTGGTGAAACCAACACTGACGATCTGTCACCTGCGCCCGATGCATGGAGCCGCCCTGACATTCCATTGCACTACCTGGCCATGTTGAAAAACACTCGCCCTGATGCTGCTTTCAAACCAGAAGAAGACGGCAAGCGCGGCCCCATGGCGTTCATTGAAGAGCTCAAGAAAAAGGGTCACCTGGTGGCTTATGTGGGTGACGTGGTTGGCACAGGCTCTTCACGCAAATCGGCCACCAACAGCATCATCTGGGGCTTTGGTGAAGACATTCCTTTTGTTCCCAACAAGCGCTTTGGTGGTGTGACTTTGGGTGGCAAAATTGCCCCCATTTTCTTTAACACCCAAGAAGACTCTGGCGCCTTGCCGATAGAAGTTGATGTTTCCAAATTGGAAATGGGCGACGTGATTGAAGTTCTGCCTTATGAAGGCAAGATCATGAAAAATGGTGCTTTGCTCACAGAGTTTGAACTGCGCAGCGACATGCTGTTTGACGAAGTTCGCGCTGGCGGCCGTATCAATTTGATCATTGGCCGTTCGCTCACAGGCAAGGCTCGCGAATTCTTGGGCTTGCCCACCTCGACCTTGTTCCGTTTGCCCAAGGTACCCACTTCTACCAATGCCGGTTTCACTGTGGCGCAAAAAATGGTGGGCCGTGCATGTGGCTTGCCTGAAGGCCAGGGCGTTCGCCCAGGTACCTATTGCGAACCCAAGATGACCACAGTGGGCTCTCAAGACACCACCGGCACCATGACACGCGACGAGTTGAAAGACTTGGCTTGCTTGGGCTTCAGTGCCGACATGGTGATGCAATCTTTCTGCCATACAGCGGCATACCCCAAGCCTGTTGACGTGAAAATGCACCACGAATTGCCAGCCTTCATGAGCAACCGTGGTGGTGTTTCTCTGAAGCCGGGCGATGGCATTATTCACAGTTGGTTGAACCGCTTGTTGTTGCCCGACACAGTGGGCACAGGAGGCGACTCCCACACACGTTTCCCCATCGGTATTTCTTTCCCTGCTGGCTCTGGTTTGGTGGCCTTCGGCGCTGCCACAGGTGTCATGCCTTTGGACATGCCTGAGTCTATTTTGGTGCGTTTCAAAGGCAAGATGCAGCCTGGCATTACGTTGCGCGATTTGGTTCACGCCATTCCTTACTACGCCATCAAGGCAGGCTTACTGACCGTTGCCAAGTCCGGCAAGATCAATGAGTTCTCTGGTCGCATTTTGGAAATTGAAGGATTGCCAGACTTGAAGGTTGAGCAAGCGTTTGAGTTGTCAGATGCATCAGCGGAGCGCTCAGCAGCGGGTTGTACAGTGAAGCTCAACCCAGAACCGGTCAAAGAGTATTTGAACTCCAACATCGTTTTGATGAAAAACATGATTGCTCAGGGTTATAACGACAAGCGTGCACTTGAGCGTCGCATCAAGGCCGTCGAAGCTTGGTTGGCCAATCCCAAACTGCTTGAAGCGGATGCCAATGCCGAATACGCCCACGTGCTTGAAATTGACATGGACCAGCTGAAAGAGCCAGTCTTGTGCTGCCCTAACGACCCAGATGACGCCAAGTTGCTGTCTGATGTGGCGGGAACCAAGATTGACGAAGTCTTCATTGGCTCTTGCATGACCAACATTGGGCACTTCCGCGCAGCCTCTAAGTTGCTTGAAGGCCGACGTGATATTCCCGTGAAGTTGTGGATAGCGCCGCCCACCAAAATGGACGCTGCCGAGTTGACCAAAGAAGGCCACTACGGCGTGTTTGGCGCTGCGGGCGCACGCACTGAAATGCCAGGCTGCTCTTTGTGCATGGGCAATCAAGCCCAGGTGCGTGAGGGCGCAACGGTGGTGTCTACTTCAACTCGCAATTTCCCCAACCGCTTGGGCAAAAACACCAATGTTTATTTGGCTTCCTCTGAGGTTGCAGCCATCAGCTCCAAGTTGGGTCGCATCCCCACCACAGAAGAGTACCAAGCGAGCATGACTGAAATCAACAAAGATGGAACTCAGATCTACAAGTACATGAACTTCGACAAGATCGAGGAGTACGCAGAAGTGGCCAAAGGTGTTGCAGCCTAAAACTGCTCACACAGCCTCTTGTGCAAGCCCAAAAGATTTCGGTCTTTTGGGCTTTTTTGATGGCTCACGGTGTTTTGCAATCAGATCGTTGCAAAATCAAGCTTGTGAAAAATTCGATGATCATTGTGGGCGGCGGAATTGGTGGACTGGCCTCTGCTTTGGCGTGTGGTCTGGTGGGCGCCCGCCCGCATGTGCTTGAACGTGCAGCCAACTTTTCGGAAGTTGGTGCAGGCATACAGCTGAGCCCCAATGTCACACGCACCTTGCATGCATGGGGCTTGGCAGAAGAGCTTAAGGGTATTGGGTTTGCGCCGCGCACGCTTGAAGCCAAAGATGCCCAAACGGGACAAGTGATTGGCAGCTTGCCTTTAGGGCGGCGAAGTCAGGAAGTCTATGGCGCGCCTTACTTCACGGTTCACCGCGCTGATTTGCATCGTCTTCTTTTGCAAAAAATCAATCGCTCTGGTCTTGCTGACTTGAGTCTTCATTGCCAGATTGATGAGGTAAATGAGCTAGATCCCATCAAGGTCAGTGGGCTTCAGTTAGAAACTGGCCTGAGAGAGGTTTTTGAAACTGATGCCATGGTGGGTGCAGATGGTCTTTGGAGTGCAACGCGTCAAATGGTGGTGCCTTCAACAGCGCCCAGAGTGACGGGTTTGCTGGCCTATCGAGCGCTTGTGCCTATGCAATCCATTCCAGAAAAGCTTCGGATGAAAGATGTGAATGTGTGGCTAGGGCCTCGACTTCATGCTGTTTTGTACCCCGTGCAAGGTGGCGATTTTTTGAACATGGTCGTGGTGGTTCAAGGGCCTCCGCCAGCAGTGATAGAAGAATGGGATCACGCCGCTAACAAACAAGACTTAGAAGCTGCGATGGGCCCAGTTCACGCGCATCTCAAGGAGCTGGTGGGAACTGCACCTGCATGGCGACTTTGGCCTCTTTGCGATCATGTACCCATGAAGGGGCCCCATGAAATGGCGAAAGGGCGAATTGCTTTGCTGGGAGATGCTGCGCACCCCATGCGGCCATTCTTGGCGCAGGGCGCAGGCATGGCCATAGAAGATGCTGCTGAATTGGCCAAAAGTTGGGCAAGGACAGACATGAATGTGGCTGACCGCTGGCAAATATACGCGCATGCGCGTTGGGCTCGGAACGCCCAAGTTCAGCTACGTTCCATTCGCAATGGTCAAATTTTTCACCTCACAGGTCCCTTGCGATGGGGGCGAAATTTGAGCATGAGGCTCTTTGGCGAATCCTTGATGGACATTCCTTGGCTCTATGCGGGGCCCTAGTCATTTGTCCTTGATGGCTCTGGCAAGTGCTTGTACTTCAAAGAAGTAATTTGAAATTGAATTTCAAAGTTTGCCAAGCATTAAAAATTCCATCAATGCCTTTTGGGCATGCATCCGATTCTCGGCTTCGTCCCAAACCACTGATTGAGGTCCGTCAATCACTTCTGCGCTAACTTCCTCTCCGCGGTGTGCAGGAAGACAATGCATGAACAGCGCATCTGGCTTGGCCACTTTCATCATCTCTTCATCGACACACCAATCAGCAAAAGCTTTTTTGCGAGCTTCATTTTCAGCTTCATAACCCATGCTGGTCCAGACATCGGTGGTGACCAAATCAGCCCCTTCACACGCCTGCATGGGATCTTTGAAGAATTGCGTGCTGGCCGCAGTTCTGACGCCCACAACAGCGGGATCTACTTCATAGCCGCTGGGTGTGCTGAGGTTAACTTTAAAACCCAGCAAGTCGGCAGCTTGTAACCAAGTGTTGGCCATGTTGTTGCCGTCTCCCACCCAAGCGACTGTTTTGCCTTGAATAGAACCGCGATGCTCAATGTAAGTGAAGATATCGGCCAGAATTTGGCAAGGATGAAACTCGTTGGTCAGTCCGTTGATCACGGGCACACGGGAGTGCTTGGCAAAGGTCTCAATCTTGTCCTGTCCATAGGTTCGGATCATGACCAAGTCGACCATGCGGCTGATTACTCTGGCGCTGTCTTCAATGGGCTCTGCGCGGCCTAATTGGCTGTCGCCTGTGGTGAGGTGAACCACCGAACCACCCATTTGGTACATGCCGGCTTCGAAGCTCACACGCGTTCGAGTGGATGCTTTTTCGAAAATCATGGCCAAAGTACGGTCTGTCAGTGGCTGGTATTTTTCGTACGCTTTGAATTTGGCTTTGATGAAGGATGCACGTTTGAAAACATGCGCATACTCATCGGCCGTTAAATCTGTGAATTGCAAATAATGCCGAATGGGCAAGTTTGGAAAATTCGATGGCATCAAGATTTCTCCGATAAAAAGGCCAGAATGAGTGGCAGCAAAATATCTGCAACTTCATCTGCCTCGGCGATGGTCATGATGAGTGGCGGCACCATGCGAATGACGCTGTCTGCTGTTACGCTGATCAACAAGCCTGCTTCAGCTGCACGCATTGTGAGTTCACTGCAAGGCTTCACTAATTCAATGCCAAGCATCAAACCTTGACCCCGAATTTCTTTGACGCCCTGCGCGCCAGCAAGGCCTTTTTCAAGTCGAGCTTTGAGGTGAGCACCCACGCGGGCTGCATTCTCAAGCAAGCCATCTTTCTCCATGATGCGAATGGTTTCAACGCCCGCACGCATGGCCAAGGGATTGCCCCCAAAGGTGGTGCCGTGGTTGCCGGGTTGAAAAATGTGGGCAGCCTTAGGGCCAGCAACCACCGCAGCAATGGGAACGCCAGAACCCAAACCCTTTGCCAAGGGCATGACGTCGGCCTTGATGCCAGCCCATTGGTGTGCAAACCACTTGCCAGTTCTGCCCATGCCGCATTGAACTTCGTCAATCATCATGAGCCAATCTTTTTCATCGCACAGTGCGCGAACATCGCGCAAGTAGTCCATGTGCATGGGGTTCACGCCCCCTTCACCTTGAATGGTTTCAAAGAACACGGCAACCACATTGGGATTGTTTTCAGTGGCCTTTTTCAAGGCCGCAATGTCATTGACTGGAACGCGCAAGAAGCCCTCAACCAAGGGCCCAAACCCCTGTTGAATTTTGGTATTGCCGGTGGCGCTCAAGGTGGCAATGCTGCGCCCGTGAAAGGCTTTTTCATAAACCACGATGACGGGTTTGTCGATGCCTTTGTCGTGACCAAACTTGCGTGCCAATTTGATAGCAGCTTCATTCGCTTCGAGGCCCGTGCAGCAAAAAAATACATTGGTCATGCCAGACAACTCAACCAATTTGGCCGCCAGTTTTTCTTGGTTGGGGACGTGGTAATAGTTGCAGCTGTGGATAATTTTGCTCAGTTGGTCTTGCAGCGCAGGCACCAATTCGGGGTGGTTGTGGCCTAAGGTGTTCACAGCAATGCCACCCAATGCGTCCAAATACACTTTGCCATTGACATCCCACACTCGGCAGCCCTGACCATGGCTCATGGCGATGGGCAGT
The DNA here is from genome assembly GCA_026400155.1 of Burkholderiales bacterium. Lineage (GTDB taxonomy): Bacteria > Pseudomonadota > Gammaproteobacteria > Burkholderiales > Burkholderiaceae_C > Limnohabitans_A. The sequence continues at coordinate 7,547 of JAPLPO010000061.1, forward strand.
CGGCCATAGGTGTTCATGGTGTGTGGCGAAGTGGCTTCAATGAAAGCGGACATGCTGAGAACTCCTCTGAAAAGAAATCGGCCCAACGAAGAGGGCCGCTGAGATGCGATTTTAGAGCCAGAATTTGAGTGACAAGTCTTATATAAGATACAATTCTTTTGCAATGCAGCATTGAGGCGATCCCTGATGCTTGCCCACGAATTTTCCCAACCTCTGATCGATGGTTTCAAACAACGCCAAAGAAGTTCTGATTCAAGGTATCACCTTGGACGGCCGCACTTTCCGCCCTAGTGATTGGGCTGAAAGATTGGCGGGTGTCATGGGGCAATTTCGGCCAGGCGGCGCCACACCAGGCAGTCACCTCAGCTATTCGCCTTGGTGCATTCCGCAAACACTGGGCAGCATCAAGTGCGTGGTAGTCCACACGGACCTGCGTGAATACGA
>JAPLPO010000135.1:0-13891 GCA_026400155.1 Burkholderiales bacterium
GGTGAACGTCGGGGTTGTTGGCCGTGATGGCGTGCGCAATGTGCTGCATCATCACGGTTTTGCCTGACTTGGGCTGCGCCACAATCAAAGCGCGCTGACCCTTACCGATCGGTGCAATGATGTCAATCACTCGGCTGGTAATGTTCTCATCGGCCTTGATGTCACGCTCTAAGCGCATTTGAATGTTGGGGAACAAGGGCGTCAAGTTCTCAAACATGATCTTGTGCTTGTTGTTCTCTGGCAAATCGCCATTGACCTTGTCAAGCTTGGTGAGGGCAAAATAACGCTCGCCATCTTTGGGGATGCGAACCTCGCCTTCAATCATGTCGCCAGTGTGCAGATTGAATCGGCGCACTTGGCTGGGGCTGATGTAGATGTCGTCGGTGCTGGCGGTGTAGCTGGTGTCGGGGCTGCGCAAGAAACCAAAGCCGTCGGGCAAGATTTCTAATACCCCATCGGCAAATACTTGTTCGCCTGCGCGGGCACGTTTTTTGATGATGGCAAACATCAGCTCTTGTTTGCGCATGCGGCCCGTGTTTTCAATCTCAAGCGCATCAGCTTGCTTGAGGACTTCAGACACGTGGAGTGCCTTGAGTTCGTTTAAATGCATGGATTTACCTGCGTAAAGCAACCCTAGAGGGGTTGATGTCAAAAATCTGGGGGAGTTCAAACGTCTAGAAACCAAAGCCTGGTAAGTTGCACCAGAGATAAGCTTGGTGCTTGGGGCTTTTCAAAGTTGCTATCTTGAAACTGTGCTGAAACCCTTGTGGGGCTCAGCGGTTTGGATTATGACAGGATTTTTTGAAGTTCAAGCCAATTGTTGGTCAATGAAAGCGGTGAGTTGTGATTTGCTCATGGCGCCCACTTTGGTCGCGGCCAACTGACCGTCTTTGAAAACCATGAGTGTGGGAATGCCTCGAATGCCAAATTTAGCTGGGATATCGCGGTTTTCATCGACATTCATTTTGGTGATTTGCAATTTGCCAGCGTAGCCCGTTGCCACTTCGTCCAAAATGGGTGCAATCATTTTGCAAGGCCCGCACCATTCGGCCCAAAAGTCGACGATGACTGGCTTGTCGGCTTTGAGCACGTCATTGTCAAAAGTGGCGTCGGTTGTGTGTTTGATCAAATCGCTGGCCATGGCCTTTTCCTTTGAGAGATTGAAATTACCGCTAGGTTCTGTTTGTAAACTTCCTGTATTTTGACAGAAACACGCAAAGCCGCTCTGATGGCAGGGCCTCCCCTTACTTTTTCACGCAATGAACAACATTCCCCATGAGTCCTCAAAGCCACATCACGTGTCCGTGGCGGTCGTTGGCGGCGGCCCAGCAGGACTCATGGCGGCACAAGTCTTGTCCAGTTTCGGCCATTCGGTGCATCTGTTTGATGCCATGCCCTCGGTGGGTCGGAAGTTTTTATTGGCCGGTCGTGGCGGTCTCAACCTCACGCATTCAGAGGCTTTTGAACACTTTGTGCATCGATTTGGCGAACAAGAATCGCAGCTAAAACCAATTTTGAGTGACTGGGGAGCAGATCAATTGCGCTCTTGGGCGCTGGAGTTGGGCATTGACACCTTCGTCGGCACTTCAGGCAGAGTTTTCCCCTTGGAAATGAAAGCCCATCCAGAAAGGGGCAAGCCTGTTGAATTTCACATGCGTCACCGCCTCATCGGACTCAAGGCCTGTTCTGGCGCCGAGTCTGATCATTCCCAAGTTGAATTGAGTTTTGAAGTTCGTGACCTGTCATCCAAAAAGGTAGAGCTAAGGCAATTGACCGCAAAGTCTGTCGTTTTGGCCCTAGGGGGAGGAAGTTGGTCCCGCCTTGGGTCAGATGGCGCTTGGGTGCCTTGGCTAAAAGCGACGGGCATTCCTGTGAATCCACTCCAGCCCGCCAATTGTGGCTTTCATGTGGCCGGGCGAGATGGACTTGGATGGACGCCCTTTTTCATTTCCCGTTTTGCTGGCAAACCCCTCAAATCCGTTGCCATCGAGTGGTCGGCAACTTTAGGGCAGATTTCGAGGCGACAAGGTGAGTTTGTGGCCAGCTCTTACGGCGTAGAGGGCAGTCTAATTTATGTCGCCTCAGCAGAGTTGCGCAAATGCATTCAATCTCAGGGGAGTGCAGAATTTAAACTGGATTTGTTGCCCGATTGGACGCTGGAGAAAGTGGTTCAAGCGGTTTCGCACCCGAGGGGGTCGCGCAGTTTGTCCTCGCATTTGAAGGGGCGCTTGGGCATTGAAGGTATCAAGATGGCGCTCTTGAACGAGCTTTTAACGCCTGCGGTATTGCAAAATTCGGCGCAACTGGCTGCGGCCATCAAGGGCTTGAGCATCAAACTCACTGCCACCAGACCCATGGACGAGGCCATCAGCACGGCTGGCGGCGTGGCTTGGGGTGGTTTGGATGCGGGGCTGCAAACCAAAGTAATGCCCGGCGTCTATGTGGCTGGGGAAATGCTGGATTGGGAGGCCCCAACTGGGGGCTATTTGTTGACTGCTTGCATGGCCACTGGCTACAAAGCAGGGCTGTCTGTCCATGCTGAAATGAAAGGTGACGAGCCTTGACCCCGGCACTGGCTCTGCAGTTAGAGCTGCTTGGTTCCCCACCTGACTCGGTTGGCCGCTTTACCATGCGGGAAGGCCCGTCGGGGGCTATTGTAAGACACCCTTAGAATCTCAACATGTCTTATCTCGTTCTGGCTCGCAAATACCGTCCTCGCAACTTCACTGAAATGGTGGGGCAGGAGCATGTTGTGCAAGCCCTGACCAATGCCCTTGTGCAACAAAGGTTGCACCATGCGTATTTGTTCACAGGCACAAGAGGTGTTGGCAAAACCACTGTCTCACGCATTTTGGCCAAATCACTCAATTGCCAAGGGGCCGATGGTCAAGGCGGCATCACGGCTGAGCCCTGCGGTGTTTGCCAAGCATGCAAGGACATTGATTCTGGTCGGTTTGTCGATTACACAGAACTAGACGCAGCTTCCAATCGCGGTGTTGATGAGGTGCAAAGTTTGCTAGAGCAGGCGGTTTACAAGCCGGTTCAAGGCCGTTTTAAAGTCTTCATGATTGACGAGGTTCACATGTTGACCAACACGGCATTCAATGCCATGTTAAAAACCTTGGAAGAGCCGCCTGAGTACCTCAAGTTTGTCCTGGCCACTACCGACCCCCAAAAAGTGCCAGTGACTGTTTTGTCGCGTTGTTTGCAATTTAATTTGCGGCCGATGGCCCCAGAAACAGTCTTTGAACATTTGACGCAGGTCTTGGCGAAAGAGAATTTACCTGCCGATCCAATGGCTCTCAAGTTGCTATCTCGCGCAGCCAGAGGCTCCATGCGGGATGCGTTGAGCCTCACCGATCAAGCCATTGCATTTGGCAGTGGGCAGTTGCAAGAGGCAACGGTTCGTTTGATGTTGGGCAGTGTGGATCGAAGCCATGTCATGGGTCTGATCGATGCGCTGGCCAGAGCCGATGGTGCAAGCGTGGTCGCCATTTCAGAGAATTTGCGTCTGAATGGTTTGTCGGCGGCTTCAGCTTTGGAAGACATGTCGGTGGTTTTGCAGCGCATGGCTGTTTTGCAAGCCGTACCCAGCGCCGCTGCCGAGTCGGACGATCCAGACCATCAAGAAATGTTGCGATTGTCTCAAGTCATGCCTGCCGATGAAACGCAATTGCTTTACAGCTTGTGTTTGCACGGACGAACAGAATTGGGGCTGGCACCCGATGAATATGCCGCACTCACCATGGTCTTGCTCAGGTTGTTGGCGTTCAAGCCTCAAGGTCCAAAAGTTCAACAGGCCTCAGCGCCTGTGGCTCAAAAAAAAACTTTAACGACAGCACCCGTTAGCCCTATTAAAGCGCCGGCAGCGTCTGTGGAAACGCCGGCTGTGTCTGCGCCGCCAAGTGCAACATCGGTCCAGATTCGCAATTTGCCTATTCGTGAAGCCAGCGAACCTTCAGAAAGGACAGCACCCAAGGTGTTGGTCGTGACGGAAGAGGGGCATTTTTGGACGCAGACAGTTCGCCAGTTGGTGGCCAATGAGGCTGTGACCGCCTTGGTGCGTGAATTGGCATTGCAATCCCAATTGATTGCCCGCGACACCGATCAATGGCATTTGAGAATTGAAAGCGAATCTTTGAATCAGGGCACTGCACGCGAACGACTTCAAGCAGCCTTGAATGCCCAAGGTTTTTCAGTCAAGTTGGTGGTCGAAATTGGCAAGGTGACCGACTCACCTGCTCAGCGCAATGCAGCGGCACTGGCGGAAAAACAAAATGCAGCAGAAAATTTGATTCAATCCGATCCATTGGTTCAAGACATGATCCAAAATTTTGGCGCCAAAATAGTGCCAGGCACAATCAGGCTTATCTCCTAAATTTCACTGAAGGAAAATTGATGTTCAACAAAGGTCAACTCGCCGGCTTGATGAAGCAAGCTCAGGCCATGCAAGACAACTTGAAAAAAGCACAAGATGAATTGGCTTTTGTCGAAGTGGAAGGCGCCTCTGGCAGTGGTATGGTCAAAGTACTGATGACGTGCAAACACGCGGTCAAGCGCGTCACGATCGATCCCTCATTGTTGGCGGACGACAAGGACATGCTGGAAGATTTGGTGGCTGCAGCGTTCAATGATGCTGTGCGTCAAGCTGAGGAAGTCTCACAACAGAAAATGGGCAAACTGACGGCTGGTTTGCCGCCGGGCATGAAGCTCCCCTTTTAAGGGGTTTCAACGCCATGCAAAAATCCAACGCCCACGCTTTAGATGCCTTGATACAAGCGCTTCGGGTTTTGCCAGGGGTGGGCGCAAAGTCTGCATCCCGCATGGCGTTTCACCTCATGCAGCATGAGCGATCCGCTGCATTTCTTCTGGCCAAAGCTCTAGAGCATGCCTGTGCCAATGTCCAACATTGCGCCACGTGTCACACCCTGACGGAGTCCGACGTGTGCAGCATGTGTGCCGATCCAGAACGTGATCGTTCGCAATTGTGTGTTGTGGAAACGCCTGCAGACCAAGCAGCGATTGAGCGAACTTCGACATTCAAAGGGCTGTACTTCGTTCTCATGGGAAAACTGAGCCCCTTGGATGGTTTGGGTCCTAAGGATCTGGGCTTTGCAAAGTTGTCAGAGCGTTGCAACGATGGCTTGGTGCAAGAAGTTATTCTGGCCACCAATTTCACCGGCGAGGGCGAGGCCACAGCCCACGTCATTGCGGAAATGTTGAAAAAGCGGGGCTTGCGCGTCACTCGTTTGGCCAGGGGCGTACCGGCTGGCAGTGAGTTGGAATATGTCGATTTGGGCACCATCGCCCATGCATTGGTCGATCGTCGCTAAACACTTTGCTTTTTCACAGGCTTTTTACTTAGTGTTCAACATTACGTAATTACCCGCTTGGGATGTTTCCCAATGTGCTGATATCGATACCTTTGTATGCTGAACCCATATTTCATGGGTGCAAACGAAGGGGTCTTGGCATGGTTGAGAGGTTGCGACGGCGTGAGTTTTCAGCAATGGGCATGGGCGTGGCCATGGCCAGCGCTTGGCTGTTGCCAAATTTGTCAAATGCCGCCTCATCCCCTCAAAAGATCACCATTGCATTGGCTGCCAAGAGCAGCCTTTATCACTTGCCGCTGGTTTTGGCAGATCAGCTTGGCATGTTCAAAACTGAAAATTTGCACATTGATTGGCTGGAATGTGATTCTGGCCTTCAAGCTGTGCAGGCAGCCCTCAATGGACAAGCCGATGTGATTTCGGGTGCTTTTGAACATGCGCTTGACTTGCAGGCTCGAGGCTTGAATTACCGCGCTTTTGTATTGCAAGGTCGTACGCCTCAAATAAGTTTGGGATTGCTCGCCCGCAAGGCCAACACCATGAAGTCGTTGGCTGATTTGAAATCGGTGCGCCTGGGCATTTCTTCTTTGGGATCTGCGACGCATTGGCTGGCACAGCACTGGATGTACAAAGCCAATTTGTCTGCTGAGAATTTTCAATTTGTAGAACTGGGAGCCAATACATCCAATGTGATGGAAGCCATCCGATCAGGCGCGGTCGACGCTTTGTGCTTTGTCGACCCCATCATGCATTACCTGGAGCAAAAAAATGAATTGCGGCTTTTGACAGACACCCGGACATTGCTCAGCTCGCAAAGGATGTTTGGTGGATCGATGCTTTCGTCATGTTTAATTGGTAAAGCAGAGTTTTTGCAAAAACGGGCTGACGTCGGACTCATTTTGACGCTGGGTGTGGTTCGAGCACTTCAATGGCTCAAAACTGCCGGACCCTCCGATATTCTCAAATTGGTTCCTCCCGCCAACTGGATGGGCGATCGCGCCATCTATTTGGGTGCCTTGGACAAGGTGCGCGACAGTTACAGCTTGGACGGCGTGTTTTCAGCGGATGCCTTGCAAAATACTTGGCGGGTGAGGGCCAGCAGAGTGACAACCGACCGCGCCAATTGGACCACCCTGGGACAATCTTTTACCAATGAATTTGCCTTGATTGCCAAGCGCAAATTCAGTGCATGAAAGTCTAGTTTTTAGAGTTGGATTTTTCTTTGGACTTTGAAGTACTCGCAGAAGCTGTGGGTGCTTTGTTGCCCTGTTTGACGCCCTGTTTGGTGGCTTGCTTGGCGCCTTGCTTGGTGCCTTGTTTGTTGGTTGCTTTCTTACCGGTCTGTTTGCTACCTCGAGAGCTGGCTGTGGTGGGGACCAAGATAGCAATCGATTGTCCGGGTTTGAGTGCCACAGGCATTTTGAGTTTGTTCCATGCCGCGATGCTGGTAGGCGTTACATCATGTCGGCTGGCCAGTGATGCCAGTGTGTCTCCCTTTTGAACCTTGACCATAATTCGGCGCAACACGATTTCAGGCGCAAAGGCGATTTGGGCGTTGTCTGCCAAATGCTCTGTGACATCTGCGTCGAGTGCGCCTTGTCTGGCAACCAACAAGGTTGAGCCCTGCTTCACTTGCATGCCTTTGGGAATTTGGTTAACTGCTCGCAAGTCGTTCTCTGACATGTTGACCAGCTTACTGGCCTCCGAAACTTTCATGGTCTTTGGTACTGACCAAGCCGTCCAACTGGCCAGAGGCTTTTGTGCGTGTTCTTCAAGTCTTCGCTGAAACCGATCGGCATTGTCCCAGGGCAGCAAAATCTCAGGCGTGCCAGCAGCCAAGATAACCGGGCGACTCATGGAGGGGTTCAATGCTTTGAAGTCATCCATGCTCACGCCTGCAAAGTTGGCAGCCAACTTGATATCGATGTCGCGCGTGATGTTCACAGATTTAAAGTAAGGGTGGTTTTGAATCAGTGGCAGACGAGCGTTGAAATTTTGCGGTTGGGCAATGATATTTTTCACAGCTTGCAGCTTGGGCACGTAGTAGCGTGTCTCGTTGGGCATTTTCAGATCGGTGTAACCCACACCCAAGCCAGCGGCTTTGTTCTTTGCAATAGCCCGACCGACGCTGCCTTCGCCCCAGTTGTATGCCGCCAAAGCCAAGTGCCAATCACCAAACATGTTGTAGAGTTTTTGCAGGTAATCCAATGCAGCTCGGGTTGACTCAATCACACCACGACGTTCATCTCTAAAAATGTTTTGTTTCAAATCGAAGTATTTCCCCGTAGCAGGCATGAACTGCCACATGCCTGCAGCCTTGGCAGAGGAGACAGCTTCAGGGTTGAAGGCTGATTCAATGAATGGCAAAAGAGCCAGCTCGGTGGGCATGTTTCTGCGCTCGAGTTCTTCGACAATGTGAAACAAATACCTTCGAGAGCGCTCAGTCATTCGAACCATGTAGTCTGGTCTTGCGGCATACCAATCTTCACGATCTTTCACCAAATCTGTTTCCAAATCAGGCATGGCAAAACCTTGGCGTATGCGAACCCAGATGTCGGCGGGTGGTTCTGTACTTACTTCAATTTTGGCTTGAGCCGCAATCGGCTTGGTTGCCGTATTGCCTTTAGAAATATCGGCTTTTGTGACATTGGCCGTTGTTGTCGGGGTGCTTGAGTCTGGTGTTGAGGAGGCTGCAAGCACAGGAGGCTCTGTGACAATTTCCGCTGACTTCTCATTTGGCGGTTTCATTGTCCCCAGATTGGCGCATCCAGAAATCAACAAGGCAAGGCACAGGCTGAGGGGGAATTTCAGGCTGTTGGCCAAATTGGAGTGGTTCATTTGTAATCGTTTTTCCAGATTCGCAGTTGTGCAAAAATTTCAGCTTCGTTGTCTGTGACTTTGGGCGCCATTTTTTTGACGGCATTGATCACCGATGGCTTGCGCGTTCGAAGAAAAGGGTTAATTTGCAATTCATTGCCAAGTTCTGCAGGCAATGTGGGCAAGTTTTGAGACCTGAGTTGTTCGCACTTGCTGATGTATTTTTTTAAGCTCAAGTTGTCAGGCTCTACGGCATTGGCAAATTTCAAATTGCTCAATGTGTATTCATGAGCACAGCAAACACGCGTTGAGTTGGGCAGCGCGGCCAGCTTGTCCATCGACTTCAGCATCTGTTCGGCTGTGCCCTCGAACAAACGGCCACAACCACCCGAAAATATGCCCCGGAACGTCGATTGTGAGAAAGCTCAAACCTTGCCAGCTCAATGTGCTGCCCTGTGTCATGGGCTGATATTCAAAACCCAGTTTTTCGTTGGCGGGTCCGTAGACCTTGGCACCCCATTCCCGCTGGAGGGCGCTCACGCCACCGGTGTGGTCGCCGTGGTGATGCGTGACTAAAATGCAGTCGAGCCGGTGGTTGTTCTCTTTCAGCCAGTGGCTGACAGGCGTCGATTCCCCTGGATCGACAACCAAGGCCATGCCTTGGTGTTGCAATAGCCAAATGTAATTGTCGGAGAATGCAGGTATCGGTAAAAGGTTCATGAGTCCTCCTATTATAGAAACCAACTCTGTGGCGCAAAACTGGCGTCAATGGCTCTGCACGCCTGCGGGTTCTTTTTTGTTGAACTGGGAGCAGGCCCAATTGGATGAGTTGGTCTCTGATATTTTTGGTTACCACGCGCTACAGCTGGGTATGCCCGAACTCAATGGCCTCAAGACCAATCGCATGCCGCACCAATGGCTTGCTCTTTCAGAGACAGAAGGCCTACCAGAAACGCTCAACTACCAATTCGCCGCTCACAGCATTGCACTGCCATTTCAAGCGGACATCTTGGATTTGTTGGTGATGCCTCACAGCCTCGAGTTGAGCTTGGACGCCCATGCCAGTTTGAGGGAAGCCGAACGCGTCTTAATGCCCGAAGGGCATTTGGTCATGACGGGATTGAACCCAGCCAGCCTTTGGGGTTGGCGCCACAAGCGTTCTCAGTGGTACCAGCGCTGGGGGTTTGAAGGTTTAAATGCGCCCCCATGTGAAGAACTCATTGGCTATTGGCGATTGAGAGATTGGCTTCGATTGTTGGGTTTTGAAGTCAAAGTTAGCAGATTTGGCTGCTGGCGGCCCGCACTTGAGAAGTCCAAATGGTTTGACCGATGGTCATTCATGGACAAATTGGGCGCTCAATGGTGGCCTATTTTAGGAGGCGCCTATGTCATTGTGGCTGTGAAAAAGGTCCAAGGCGGTCGCATTTTGGGGGCCACCTGGAAGCACCGTGTGCCTCAAGGCAAGACTGCCGTGACACTGGCCCGACGCCAAAATAAAAATCAAGGGGACTCTGTCGCCCAACGAAAGAGCCAAATTGAACCACGTTGAAATTCACACCGATGGCGCCTGTAAGGGCAATCCGGGGCCAGGAGGGTGGGGGGCATTGTTGCGTTCTGCTGAGCATGTCAGAGAAATATGCGGGGGCGAGTTAGACACCACCAACAACCGGATGGAGTTGACAGCGGTGATTGAGGCCTTGCTTGCATTAAAGCGTCCCTGCAAGGTCACCTTGTATTTGGACAGCGAGTACGTTCGCAAGGGGATCACGGAGTGGATTCATGGCTGGAAAGCCAAGGGCTGGCGAACTTCTTCAAAACAAGCAGTTAAGAATGCCGACTTATGGCAAAAATTAGACCATTTGGTTGCAAGTTCAGGCCATCAAATTGAATGGCGGTGGGTTAAGGGTCATGCAGGTGACCCAGGCAATGAGAGAGCCGATGCGCTTGCAAACAAAGGGGTCGATCAAGCCCTTGGCAGAGCCTAAAACGAATAATCGCTCAAACAGTGCTTGCTGTTTGTAAAGTTAGTGTAAGGTAAGAGTTTTTGTCATAAGTCCTGAGGTTTTTGCCAGTACATAAGTCTCTCAACAACTGTTACATTTCCAAGCTGTTTTGGGTACTGTTCGGAAACATTGATGTCATTCAAAAAACCTTATCTTGCAATTGCGATCCTTGGTGTGGCCGCTGCTTCAGGCGCTGCTTGGTGGCTACAAAATAAACCCACAACTACGGTTGCAGATGTTTCAGCCAAAGCGGGAAATCCTCCAAATAGTCCGGCCCAAGCCTCAGGTTCAGGAGCACCTGCCAGCCCAGCCCCCGGTCCTGGCGGCCCTCAAAGGCCACCGTCCGTGGAGGTCGCCAAAGTTGAGTCAGCCCTGTTGGTTGACGAGACCCAATCTGTTGGCAGCTTGCGTTCATTTCAAGGCGTGATGTTGCGTCCTGAAGTAGGCGGGCGTGTCAGTCAGGTCTTGTTCAAGGACGGTCAAAAGGTGAAAAAAGGGCAGGTGTTAGTCCAGTTTGACGATCAATTGCCAGCTGCACAAATGGCTCAAGCCAAAGCTGAGATGTCCATTGCTCAAGCCAACCACACGCGCAACCAAGAACTTGTTGCACAAAATTTCATCAGCAAACGTTCACTGGACGAATCCGATGCTGCACTTCAAGTGGCACAGGCTAAATTGGCCTTGGCCCAAGCCACTCTGCAACGTCTGAAAGTGTTGGCGCCGTTTGATGGCACTGCAGGTTTGCGTCAAATTAATGTGGGTGATTATTTGAAAGACGGCACCGACATGGTTAACGTGGAAGACATAGAGGCAGTCTTGTTGGATTTCCGTTTGCCCGAGCGTTTCCAAAACAAAATCAAACCAGGCCAAAAAGCACAAGTGACCATGGATGCCGTACCAGGTCGCAAATTCACGGCCATCATCCAAGCCATTGACCCCCTGATTGATGCCAATGGCCGCTCGGTGGGGGTGCGCGGCTGTATTGACAATCGACAAATGCAATTGCGCCCTGGCATGTTCGCTCGAGTGAATGCTGTGTTTGGCGAGCGCGCCGATGCCATGGTGATTCCTGAAGAGGCCATCGTTCCCCAAGGTGGCCGCTCAACCGTCATTCGGATTGTGCCTGGCGCCAACAAAGATGAGCTCGTTTCTGAACGAGTGACCGTCAAAATTGGTATTCGCCAGCCTGGCAAGGTTGAAATTCTTGAAGGTTTGTCGATGGGTGATTCTGTGGTGGTCGCCGGACAGCAGCGCTTGCAAAAAGATGGCAGCATTGTTCGTGTGGTTGACACTTCGAAAGCTCAGGGCGGCAATGCCGGCGGTTCACAAGGTGGTCCGCAAGGTGGTCCGCAAGGTGGCCCAGCTGGCGGTAGGCCAGAAGGCGCAGCCAAGCCCTCTGACAAGGCGGGCTCTCAAGCAGGTGGCAAGCCCGCACAAGCCAAAGGCCCTCAGATGCAAGCCCCCACAGGTGAGAATCCATGCACGCGAGGTTTGAATGCAGCTCGCTGAAACATCCATACGTCGGCCCGTTTTTGCTACCGTTCTTTCGTTGCTGATTCTGCTGATCGGCTCGGTCAGTTTCAACCGACTTTCGCTGCGCGAATATCCAAAAATTGATGAGCCTACTGTAACCGTCAGTGTCAGATACCCTGGCGCTTCTGCAGAGGTCATTGAGTCTCAGGTGACCAAACCTTTGGAAGACTCCATTGCAGGCATTGATGCCGTCGATGTCATCACTTCCATCAGCCGTGCCGATCAATCCCAAATCACGGTCAAGTTTCGTTTGGAAAAAGATGCTGACACGGCTGCTGCTGAAGTGCGCGATCGAACTTCGCGAATTCGCGGTCGCTTGCCACAAGCCATTGAAGAGCCTGTCATTGCCAAAGTAGAGGCTGACGCCTTTCCCGTCATTTGGTTGGCCTTCTCCAGCGAAACCTTGTCGCCGCTGCAAATCAATGATTTGATCAATCGGGTGGTGAAGCCCCGCCTTCAAACTGTGACGGGCGTGGCCGATGTTCGAATTTTTGGCGAACGCAAATATGCCATGCGCGTTTGGTTGGATGCTGAGCGCATGGCGGCATACAGGCTCACGTCACAAGATGTTGAGGACGCCATTCGACGCAGCAATTTGGAATTGCCAGCAGGCCGCATTGAATCGCAGCTTCGAGAGTTCAGCGTGACATCTCAAACTGACCTGATCAGGCCTGGTCAGTTTGGCGACATCACCATTCGCAATGTGAATGGATTCCCCATCAAAATTCGCGATGTTGCCAGAGTCGAAGAGGGCACAGCCGATGATCGAAGCCGAGTGCGTTTGAATGGCGTACCTTCCATCTCGGCAGGTGTGATTCGCCAAGCCACCGCCAATCCCTTGGAACTGTCCAAAGGTGTTCGGGAGATGATGCCGCGCTTGCAGCAAGATTTGCCGGCCGATTTGACTGTCAATGTGGCCAACGACAACTCTGTTTTTATCGACAAGTCCATCAAGAGTGTGTTTAAAACCATTGCCGAAGCAGTCGTTTTGGTTGCTTTGGTGATCTTTGTTTTCTTGCGAACTTTCCGCGCCTCCATCATTCCTATCATCACCATTCCTGTGAGCTTGATTGGTACCTTTGCCATGATGGCGTTGGCCGGCTTCACCATCAACACACTGACCTTGTTGGCCTTGGTCTTGGCCATCGGTTTGGTGGTGGACGATGCCATTGTGATGTTGGAAAACATTTATCGACACATCGAAGAGGGTATGGACCCTTTCTCGGCCTCCATCAAGGGGGCCAAGGAAATTGGCTTTGCCATTGTGGCCATGTCACTCACGCTGGTGGCTGTTTTTGCGCCGTTGGCTTTCACACCTGGCAGAACTGGCAAGCTGTTCAGTGAATTTGCGTTGGCGCTGGCTGGCGCCGTGTTGGTATCGGGCTTTGTGGCTTTGACTTTGTCGCCCATGATGAGTTCTTTGTTGCTCAAACACAATCCCAATCCGAATCGTTTTGATCGTTTCATGGAGTTCTTGTTAACCGGTTTGTCAAAGGGGTACGAGAGGCTCTTGCGATTTGTACTTCGAAAAGCCCGTTGGTTGGTGGTGCTGATCATGGCATCTTGTGGTGTTGGCATTGCTTTGGTGTACCCCACCATGAAGCAAGAACTGTCACCCCTAGAAGACCGTGGCACCGTCTTAGCCACAGTGACGGCACCCGATGGTGCAACTTTAGATTACACCGACAAATACGCCAAAATGTTGGAGAGGATTGGCAGTTCCTATCCAGAATTCGACCGAATTTTTGCCAATCTGGGCAACCCCACAGTGGCCCAGGGCAGCGTTATTTACCGCGCGGTCGATTGGGATGAGCGTAAGCGCACTACGCTTGAAATTGCGCGTGAGATGCAGGGCAAATTCAATGGCATCGCAGGCGTCAATGCGTTCCCTATTACACCGCCATCGCTAGGACAAGGCTTCAGGGAGCGCCCCGTCAATTTTGTGATTCAAACGTCTGACAGCTATCAAAATTTGAATGCTGTCACGCGTCAAATGCTCGACGAGATTGCCAAAAATCCTGGTTTCATTGCCCCCGATGTCGATTTGCGTTTGAACAAGCCCGAACTGCGCATCGATATCGATCGAATCAAGGCCGCAGAGTTGGGTGTCAATGTGGATGTGGTGGGAAGAGCCATTGAAACCATGCTGGGTGGTCGCAATGTGACGCGTTACAAGCGTGATGCCGAACAATACGACGTGATTGTTCA
>JAPLPO010000135.1:13915-16955 GCA_026400155.1 Burkholderiales bacterium
AAACTCAGGCAACAGGGCGCAACACCCCTGAAGACATTGACAATATATACGTTCGCGGTCGCAACGACAGCGTGATCCCTCTGAGTGCTTTGGTCAAAGTGCGAGAAAGCGTGTCTCCTCGTGAATTGAATCACTTTGGACAGCGCCGTTCAGTGACCATCACAGCCAACTTGGCGCCCGACTATGCCTTGGGTGAAGCCTTGAACTTTTTAGACAAAACTGCGGCGGGCATTCTCAAGACCGGCTACACCACAGAGCTCAATGGCACCTCGCGTGAATTTAGAAATTCTCAGGGTGCGTTGGTCATTGTTTTTGTGTTGGCTTTGTTCTTTATCTTTTTGGTGCTGGCCGCTCAATTTGAAAGTTTCATTGACCCCTTTGTGATCATGTTGTCGGTTCCTTTGTCCATGTTTGGAGCCCTCATCACATTGAAATTAACGGGCGGAACTCTCAACGTTTACTCGCAAATTGGTTTGATTACCTTGGTCGGCTTGATTACCAAGCACGGTATTTTGATTGTTGAATTTACCAATCAATTGCGAGAGCAAGGCGTGGAGACATTCGAAGCCATTGTGAAAGCCTCCAGCCAACGCTTGCGTCCTATTCTGATGACCACCGGTGCCATGGTGCTGGGTGCATTGCCATTGGCCTTGGCCACAGGTGCAGGCGCAGAGAGTCGCATTCAAATCGGTTGGGTGATTGTGGGTGGCATGAGTTTTGGAACGCTGCTGACTGTCTTTGTGGTGCCCACCATGTACTCTCTGTTTGCACGCAAAAAGGTCCCTGGCCCGAACAAAACGGATGTAGCAGACGAGCCTGCTGAGTCAGCACACGCACATTGATCCTTTCACAACGCAAAAAAATAGCGCCTCAGGGCGCTTTTTTTTTGAGGTCCTACTTAAAGCATCAGAACGTCCACCCAATCACCCACTTGCGCGGTGCCTTGCTGGTGCGACAAAACAATCAGTGCATTGGCCTGCACCATAGAACTCAAAACGCCAGAGCCTTGATTGCCAGTGGTTATCACTTCAAGTTCACCATTGACGTTGCGCGACACAAGACCTCTTTGGTATTCGGTTCGGCCCGGTTTCTTTCTCAATACTTCCAGCGTTTTAGCTCTCATCATGGGCGAAGGGCCAGCGTTGCTGCCCATCATTTTCAGCAAGGCTGGTTTGACGAAGGCTAGAAATGTGACCATGACGGCCACTGGGTTGCCAGGCAGGCCAAACAAAATAGCCGACCGATTGTCTTTTTGAATGCGCCCCACCGCCATGGGGCGACCTGGGCGCATGGCAATTTTCCAAAACACCACATCTCCCAGTTTTTTCATCATGGCCTTGGTGAAGTCGGCTTCTCCCACACTTACGCCGCCGCTGGTGATGATGGCGTCGGCTTGTTCGGCAGCTTGATTGAATGCTTGTTCCAACAAGGTGGGGTCGTCTTTGACCACACCCATGTCCACCATCTCACACCCCAGTGACTGCAACATGCCATGCACCGTATACCGATTGCTGTCGTAGACAGCACCTTCTCTGGGAAACTCACCCAAACTCAAAATTTCATCGCCGGTGGAGAAGTAGGCCACGCGCAAGCGCCTGACCACCGACACCCTCGGAAGGCCTAAGCTCGCTAGCAGTCCGGCAGCTGCAGGGGTAATCAAGGCACCCTTACTGAGAGCCGCTTTGCCTTGCATGATGTCCTCGCCGCACAACCTGCGGTTGTCGCCCACTTGAAGCAGGCCTGCTGGTATTTCAATTTCATCTTCGGTGCTCATCTTGCAAAGCTCTTGGGGCACCACCGTGTTCAAGCCTTGAGGCATGATGGCGCCCGTCATGATCTTCACGCATTCGCCTTCTCTGACCTGGCCTTGCCAGGCCTTGCCGGCCAAAGCGGTACCAATGACTTTGAGCGATAAGGCTTGCCCTTTGTTCAGTGCAGTGCCATCAAAGGCGTATCCATCCATCGCAGAATTGTCATGTGGGGGCACATTGATTGGGCTGATTACGTCTTGCGATGTGACTCTGCCCAGTGCTGCGAAGATATCAACTGATTCTGAGTCTTGAACAGGCGCCACCAATTGGTCCAAAAAGTTCAAGACTTCGCTGGCTGGCAGCGCTTGAGGGTCATAAGCTTCTAGTTTGGCCGCAATGTCAGCCAGTGACGGTGAGTGTGTCATTTGGATTGTTCTAAGCGGTGCAATTCTTCTAGAGTGTTGGCATTGAAGAAAGCTCTTGGATCGACATCGTCGGTGTCAAAGGGCACCAGCACTGTTTTGTGCTGAGCTGTCCATGCATCAATTTTCCGGCCGCCCGATTGCATGAACTTCACTAGGCTTTCCAACAAACTCACTCGCATCAAGCAAAAGACGGGTTGCGCCCGAACACTGCCGTCTTCTTCTTTGGCAGCGGCCACTGTGATCTCGGCATCTTCAGTGATCAAAGTGTCTAGCAAGCGTTGCGTTAAATTCAGAGGAAATAAAGGGCTGTCGCACGGAACGGTGAGGAGCAAGTCTGTTTCGCAACGCTCCAGTCCCGTTAAAAATCCAGCAAGCGGTCCGGCAAAGCCATCTGTGCTGTCGGGCCAGACCTGGACGCCGAAGGACTCGTAAGCCGACAAATTTCGATTGGCAACAACCATCATCTCAGACAGAGCCACTGCGTCTTGCATTTGCAATCTCATGAGTGTGTGAAGGGTGAGTGGCGTCCCATTGAAGTTTTGCAATCCTTTGTCGACGCCGCCCATGCGAGCACCGCGGCCACCGGCCAATATCAATCCTGTGATGCTGAGATCGTTCATAAATAAAAGTGTTTTTTAGCTTGGGACGCAGTCAGCCACCGATGTAACTCATCTCGACCTTGCGTTTGATGCCGCTGGGCGTTGAGGGCTCGCCTGTCATGGGCTCTGAGACGCGCAGCTCGGAGTATCTGTCATCTCTTTGGGACCAAATGGCGGCGATGGCCTGCGTTAGAGCCTTGGGGTCTGTTGCACTTCGCACCAGAGGTTTGAGGTCGTAGCCTTGGGTGGCAAACAAACACAAATA
>JAPLPO010000156.1 GCA_026400155.1 Burkholderiales bacterium
CATGAATTTTCTGTTGCCATTGAAAGTGAGAGACTTTGACAGCAGCGAGTTCGCCGAAAGCTGAATGCTACCGCTACAATGACCTGATCATATGGCCTGCGAAGCATCCATGAATCAACATTTTCTCTTTTCTCTGCGCTCCACTCTGCGCACCACCGTCACTTGGGGCATTGCCTTGCCCTTGCTGTTCGGTTTATTGAGCGCTTGCAGCGTACCTCGTTTGAAGCTCAGCGCAGACGCGCTGGCCTATTACATCCCCGAGGTGGTTCAGGGCAACTTTATCTCCCGCGAGCAAAAAGAATTTCTCAAGCTCGGCATGTCTCGTCAGCAGGTCCGAGAAGTCTTAGGCACCCCCTTGGTTGCCAGCGTCTTTCACGACCAGCGTTGGGACTATGTGTTCACCATTCGCCGTCAGGGCGTGCCACCGCAAAGCTTCAGCGTCAGCGTTTGGTTCAAAGGCGATGAACTTGAGCGCATCGTTGGCGATGATCTGCCCAGCGAAACCGAATTTGTCACCAAGTTGGTTACCCAAAAACCCAATTTGAAAGTGCCACGCCTAGAAGCCAAAGAAGAAGATTTGCGCAAGTTCCCCGCCCCTGTTCGCAATACGGAAGCCAGCGCTGCACCTCCCGTGCCCTTGCCCAGTTCTTATCCTCCGCTTGAACCAGCTGCGCGCTGAACCATCGAATGACATCCGTGACTTCTTCTAATTCTGGTTTGCCATCGTCATTGCCTTTGCATTCGCATTTGCATTTGCATGCAGTGGCCGTGGCAGGCGCTTCAGGCCGCATGGGCCACATGCTCATTGAGGCCATTTCCAGCGCCGACGACTGCCGCCTTACTGGCGCCCTCGATATGCCCAGCAGCCCAGCTGTTGGCACCGATGCGGGAGCTGCCATGGGCAAAGCCAGCGGTGTGCTGGTCACGGGCGACCTCAAAGCAGGTTTGCAAAACTCGCAGTTTCTGATCGATTTCACGCGCCCAGAGGGCACCTTGGCCCACTTGAAAGTTTGCCAAGCCTTGGGCGTTAAAGCCGTCATTGGCACCACTGGTTTTTCGGATGCCGAAAAAGCCGAAATCAAAGCCATTGCCCAAGACATTGCCATTGTCATGGCCCCCAACATGAGCGTGGGCGTCAATGTCACTCTCAAGTTGCTCGAAATGGCGGCCAAGGCCTTGGCCACGGGTTACGACATTGAAATCATTGAGGCCCACCACCGCCACAAAGTCGATGCGCCCTCCGGCACGGCGCTCAAAATGGGCGAGGTCATTGCCGATGCGCTTGGTCGCGATTTGAAAGAGTGTGCCGTCTATGCCCGCGAAGGCGTGACAGGCGAGCGCGACCCCTCTAGCATCGGCTTTGCCACAATTCGCGGTGGCGACATCGTGGGCGACCACACCGTCTTGTTTGCGGGCACTGGCGAGCGCATCGAGGTCACGCACAAGTCTTCTAGCCGCGCCACTTATGCACAAGGCAGCTTGCGCGCAGTGCGCTTTTTGGCGGGCCAAAAAACCGGCCTTTTCGACATGTTCGATGTGTTGTCCTTGAGATAACAAAGCATTCATGAACTTACTGACCTTTTGGCAGGAAGGTGACTGGGTCATTCGCTTTGTTGCGGTGTCCTTGTTGGCCATGTCAGTTGGCACGTGGGTGGTCATACTTTGGAAGTTCAAATTGCTGCGTCGAGTCAAACGCGACGTGCCCCAAAGCACGGCCGCTTTTTGGCAGGCTGCCCAATTTGAAGAAGCCCACGCCCGTGTCGCCCAGTTCGACCGCGATCAATCGGTCATGCCCATGTTGGATGCCACCCTGCTGCCCTTGGGCGGCACCTTGGCAGCGGCAGGAGAGCGCGAACACCAGCTCACGCGCGTTTTGCGCAACAGCATGCAAAGCACGGTCAGCCGATTGCAATGGGGTCAATTGCTGTTGGCCACGGTGGGTGCCATTTCCCCATTTGTGGGATTGCTGGGTACAGTTTGGGGCATCTTCAATGCCTTGAGTGGCATGGCCGAAGCCGGGCAAATTACCTTAGAACGCGTGGCAGGCCCAGTGGGCGAGGCCTTGGTCATGACAGCCGCGGGCTTGGCGGTGGCCATTCCTGCCGTTCTGGCCTACAACGTGTTTGGCCGCACGGTGGCCCAAATTGAAGTTGAGTTGGAGGGTTTTGCGCAAGACCTGTTGAATTTGCTCACCGGCAGACAAAACTAATTTCTACCCCATGGCATTCGGTCGATTTCCTCGTTCGGCGCAGGCCAAGCCCTTCAGCGACATCAATGTCACACCCTTGGTCGATGTCATGCTGGTATTGCTGGTCATCTTCATTCTCACAGCGCCCCTGTTCACCAGTGCCATTCGCTTGGATTTGCCACAGTCTGAGGTGGCTCAAGCGGGTGAAGCGCCTGAGGCGATCACCCTCAGCCTCAATCCGGCAGGAGAACTGTTTGTCAACGACCAGCCGGTGCAACTGCCTGCATTGCAAGCTCAACTCCAGCGCATGGCCTCCCAAAAGCCGCATCTGGAGGTGCAACTCAGGGTGGATCAGGCCGTGCCCTACGGCCAAGTTCTCGAACTCATGGGCATTGCGCAGCAAGCCGGCCTTCA
>JAPLPO010000063.1 GCA_026400155.1 Burkholderiales bacterium
AAAATACGCCATCTCAAGTGCAGGCGCACGGGGTTATATGCAGGTGATGCCATTCTGGACGCGCAGCATTGGCGATGGCAACGAAAGCACCTTGTTTCATACCCAAACGCAGCTGCGATTTGGGTGTGTCATCTTGCGCTACATGATGGAGCGCGAAAAAGGCAATTTGTTTTTGGCTCTGGGCCGATACAACGGCAGTCGAGGACAGGCTGCCTACCCCAACGCTGTTTTAGCAGCACAAAAAAAATGGCTTCAGTCGGTGGACTGAAACCATTTTGGGGCAAGCTCTAAAGCAGACGCGGGGGTTCAAGCCCCGTGTCAGATTATTCTTTGGGTGTGGTGCCCAGCACTTGAACCAGCTCGCCCGATTCGTACATTTCCATCATGATGTCAGAGCCGCCCACAAATTCGCCATTCACGTACAGCTGTGGAATAGTGGGCCAGTTGCTGTATTCCTTGATGCCTTGCCGAATTTCGGCGTCGTCCAGCACATTGACCGTTTTCACAGCCTTGGGTTCGACACCGCAGGCTTTCAAAATTTGAATGGCTCGGCCAGAGAAGCCGCACATGGGAAAGCTGGCGCTGCCTTTCATGAAAAGCAGAACTTCGTTTTGTTTGACCAATTCGTCAATGCGGGTTTGGGTATCGCTCATGGGAATTCCTCCTTAACTTTCAATGGGGTGATTATTTCATGTTGCAAGGGCTTGCGCTGTTTAGGGTCTATTTAGGGCCCTTTTGCCCACCCGAGCAACGTTCAATGCCTGCCAAGTCTCGCTCAGACTGAACATGGCGGTAGCCAGCGGCCTGAAGAAGTGAGCGAACTTGCTCGGCTTGTTGCCAGCCGTGTTCAATCAGTAGCCATCCCCCTTGGGCCAAGTGCCGCTGAGCATTTTCAACAATATTGCGGATAGCTTGGAGGCCATCTGTGCCGCTCACCAAGGCCTGCAGAGGTTCATGTTGGAGCGCCGCCAAATGGGGGTCGTTGGCCTCGATGTAGGGTGGGTTGGAGACAATGACATCAAATTCACCGCGTACTTGGCTCAACCAGTTGCTTTCTAGAAAAGACACCGCTAAGCCCAGTTTTTTGGCATTCTGAGACGCCAAGCTGAGTGCCTCGGGGCTTGCATCAATGGCCGTGACCTTGGCCTCCGGCCGTTGAGATTGGAGGGCCAGGGCAATTGCGCCACTGCCAGTGCCCAAATCTAAAAAGCGCGGAGCGGCCAAAGAGGTGGCACAAGCCAAAGCCCATTCCACCAATACTTCGGTGTCGTCTCGGGGGTCTAAAACACGTTTGTCAATTTGGAGCGTGAGGCCAAAGAACTCTTTTTGGCCCACGATGTAGGCCACGGGCTCGTGCTGAAGCCGCCTTTGTGCCAAGGCCTCAAAGGCGGCAAGTTGCTCTGGGGTCACCTCATCGGTGTCGTGTGCCAACAGCCAAGCCCGATCGTGCAGGGGTCTGCCAATGGCATGCAAATACAAGATTTGGGCTTCCAAGCGTGGCAAACCCAAGGCATTGCCGTGCATCAAACATTGCGCGACGTTCATGCGGGCAAACTCAACTCGAGTTCAGCCATTTGCTCAGCCTGCCTGGCTTGTTGCAAGGCTTGCGTCACCTCTTCCAAATCGCCCTCCATGATGAAGTTCAGCTTGTACAAGGTGAGATTGATACGGTGGTCGGTCAGCCTGCCTTGCGGAAAGTTGTAGGTTCGAATTCGGTCTGAGCGGTCGCCACTGCCAATCAAACCTTTGCGCAATGCCGCGTCTTTGGCCGCACGCTCGCTGCGTTCTTTTTCTTGAATTCGAGCCGACAAAACCTGCATGGCTTTGGCTTTGTTGCGGTGCTGGCTTCGATCGTCTTGGCACTCGGCCACAATGCCCGTGGGAATGTGCGTGATGCGCACAGCCGAGTCGGTTTTGTTGATGTGCTGACCGCCGGCACCGCTTGCGCGGTAGGTATCGATGCGCAAGTCGGCCGGGTTGATGGTGACTGCTTGTGCTTCGTCGGGTTCTGCCAAAACGGCCACCGTGCAGGCGCTGGTGTGAATTCGGCCTTGTGTTTCGGTGGCTGGCACGCGTTGCACGCGGTGACCACCCGATTCAAAGCGCAGGGTGCCAAACACCTTGTCGCCTTCGATGCGAACGACCACCTCTTTGTAGCCGCCCAGCTCACTGGCTGACTCCGACATGATTTCGGCGCGCCAGCCTTTTCGTTCACAAAACTTGGTGTACATGCGCAGCAAATCGCCAGCAAAAAGAGCGGACTCGTCACCGCCTGTGCCAGCCCGAATTTCCACATAGGCGGGGCGTGCATCGTCGGGATCTTTGGGCAGCAACATGCGCTGCAACTCTGCTTCCAACTCGGCCATTTCCTCTGAGGCACTGTGAATTTCTTCATCGGCCATGGCCTTCATGTCGAGGTCGTCCGCACTTGTTTCGAGCATGGCTTGGGCGGCCTCTAAATCGCTAAGGCGCTCTTGAAAGCGGACATAACGTTTGGCAACCGCACTCACATCGGCGTGCTCGCGTGAGAGTTTTAAAAACTGATTCATGTCGGCCATGATGTCTTCACGCGATAGCAAAAAGTCCAGTTCTTCTAGACGCTGAGCATATCGCTCAAGCTGATGACGTAAAAAAGGTTTCATGAATCGTTTAGAAAAGATAGAGGGGCATTGAGTTTGGCTCAATGCAGCGCAGGCTAAGCCGAGGTTAAGGGCTAGGGCGAGAGCGAAGGTCGCTAGCGCTCTTTGCGCAAAAAGATGCGTTGAACGGCGTGTGTGGCTTGAGCCACATGTTCCGGGTCTGCCTCTCGCAGTTCGGCCATTGCGCCGTGCAACATTTTTTGGGTCAAGCCCCGCGACAGTGCTTCGAGTACTTTTTCGGGATCCTCACCCTTGGCCAGCATTTTGCGCGCACGGGCCATTTCAGCTTCTCGCCACTCATCGGCCTGCGCATTCAATTGTTGAATGAGCGGCACACTGCCGCGCTGAACCATCCAGTGCATGAAGCTTTGCACACCAGCGTCAATAATGACCTCGGCTTCTGCCACTGCGGCTTGCCGATGGGCTTGGCCAGTTTGAATGACACTGGCCAAATCGTCGACGGTGTAGAGATAAACGTCTTCCAAAGATTTCACTTCGGGCTCGATGTCGCGAGGAACAGCCAAGTCGACCATGAACATGGGGCGGTTGCGCCGTTTCTTGAGTGCGCGTTCGACGGCCCCCAAACCAATCAGCGGCAGGGTGCTGGCTGTGCAGCTGATCACAGCATCAAATTCATGCAAGCGATCGGGCAACTCGGACAAGCGCATGACTTGGGCGCCAAATTGAGCCGCCAGCTTTTCGCCGCGATCCATGCTGCGGTTGGCAATGGCCATGCTGCGCGGATTTTTGGCAGCAAAGTGAGTGACCACCAATTCAATCATTTCACCAGCACCTACAAACAGCACTTTGATTTTGCTAAGGTCTTCAAAAAGTTGACCTGCCAAGCGCACCGCCGCGGCAGACATGCTGATGGAATGAGCGCCAATTTCGGTGGTCGAGCGCACTTCCTTGGCAACTGCAAAACTTCTTTGAAACAACTGATTCAAGGTACTGCCCAAGGCGCCAGCTTCTTCGGCTGCCCTGACTGCATCTTTCAGCTGACCCAAAATTTGGGCTTCACCCAAAACCATGGAGTCGAGCCCGCTGGCAACCCTGAAGGCGTGGCGCGCCACATGGCCTTCTTCAAGCAAGTAGGTGTGGGAGCGCAGTTCGTGGGTGGAGACGCCCCCACTTTGAGCCAGCCAATTAATTGTGCCTTCTATGATGGGCTGATCTGCGGCACAATAAATTTCTGTGCGGTTGCAGGTGGAGAGAATGGCGGCTTCGGGTTCGCGCGCTGTTTGGGAGGCTAAATTGCCCCTGAGTTGGTGCAAAGTGGGGGTGAGTTGGTCCACGGCGAATGCAAACCGCCCGCGCAAATCGAGCGGGGCTGTTGTGTGGTTTAACCCCAATGCCCAAACTGCCATGATTCGGATTATAAAACCTGTACCACCGGGAAGGAAATGAATGACTTGGGATGACGTTTTTTGGCATATGGTGAATTTTTCGCTGCCCGCCTTGATGGTTTCTCTTGGCATCACCCTGTGGGGTTCGTTCCAATATCGGCGTCAATCTCAAATCAAGTGGCTTTGGCGCTGGTTTTTCAGTGTCATGGGCGGTTTGGCTGTCTTGGTTGGCGGTTTGGTCATCACCGGCCAAGACGGCAAAATGGCCACCTACGGCGCGCTGGTGTTGATTTGCGCCACCATTGAGTGGGCTTTGCAAATGAAATTCAAGTTGCGGGGCTGAAAAAATCTACCCGGTCTGTGATGATGCCGTCGGTTCCCAAGGCCAGCAAATGCTGAGCAGCCCATTCATCGTTCACGGTGTAGCTGAGGCAACGCATGCCGGCGCCGTGAACAGCCAACACCATTTCGGGGGTCCACAGAGCGTATTGGCAGACGATGGCGCTGCAATCCAAGCGCTTGGCAGTTTCTAACCATCCCTCGGTCAGGCTGTGGAGCAACAAACCTCTGGGCAAATGAGGCGCGGCTCGCTGGGCCCCTTTCAGGGATTCAACTTGAAAGGAGGTGAGCAGGGGCAGCACTTTTTCGTGTTGCCACAGGTGCGCAGCTTGTTGGGCCACGATTTCACCTGTTTTGAATTCAACACCCGGTGTGGGCTTGATTTCAATGTTGAGATGAAACTGGTTGCGAATGCAATATTGCGCTAAGTTGGCCAAAGTGGCCAGCGGTTCCCCGCAGAAGTGCCTTGAATGCCAACTGCCAGCGTCTAGTTGAGAGAGTTGTTGCCAGTTTTGTTCGCCGCCAATCCCTTGGCCATTGGTGGTGCGGTGCAAGGTGGCGTCGTGCATTAAAAACACCACATCGTCGGCGCTGAGCTTGGCATCGCATTCAAACATGCGGTAGCCGTATTCAGCACCTTTGCGAAAAGCGGCCAGGGTGTTTTCTGGGGCCAAAGTGCCAGCACCTCGGTGCGCAATCCATCTTGGATAGGGCCAAGTTTTGAGGGGTGAAGAGGAGTCCAGGGTCACAGACGTTTTCCAGTTTCAGCATTGAAATGATGGACGCAACCCGCTTTTGGCGTGGCATGGAAAAGTTCACCCACTTGGGGTGCGGGCAAACTGGCATCGAGTCTGAGGGTGAGCGTTTCATGGCCCAAATGAGCATGCACCAAGCGCTCTGCACCCAGCAGCTCAACGGTATCTACTTTCAATTCCCAGCCATGGGAAGTCAATTCAAGGTGCTCGGGGCGAATACCCAAGATTTGGTCGGTGGCTAAACCAGGCGCATGTTTGAGCAAGTTCATGGGCGGTGAACCGATAAAGCTGGCCACAAAAGTGCTGGCTGGTCGGTTATAAACTTCTTCTGGAGTTCCAAATTGCTCCATCACACCAGCGTTCATCACAATCATGCGCTGCGCCAAGGTCATGGCTTCCACTTGGTCGTGCGTGACAAACAAAGAGGTGATGCCCAACTCGCGGTGCAACTTTTGAATTTCCAAACGAGTTTGTGCGCGAAGTTTGGCGTCCAAGTTGGACAAGGGTTCGTCAAATAAGAACACTTGGGGCTGGCGCACAATGGCGCGGCCCATGGCAACACGCTGGCGCTGCCCGCCTGACAGCTCCCTTGGTTTGCGTTGCAGTAAGTTGCGCAATTCCAAAATGCCTGCTGCTTTGTCAACTCGAGCTTGAATGTCTGCCGTTGGAACTTTGGCAATCTTCAAGCCATAGGCCATGTTGTCAAACACGCTCATGTGAGGGTAAAGCGCGTAGTTTTGAAAGACCATGGCAATGTCGCGTTCAGCGGGCTCGAGGTCGTTCACGATGCGCTCACCGATTGAAATGTGGCCCCCCGTAATTTCTTCAAGACCTGCCACCATGCGAAGCAAAGTGGACTTGCCGCAACCCGAAGGGCCCACAATCACAACGAATTCGCCATCGTTGATTTGCGCGTTCAAATTGTGAATGACGGGGACTGCTTTCGCGCCTGTGCCGTATTCTTTGACAATGTTTTGAAGAGTGATGGAAGCCATTATTTTTCAGTATCAACCAGGCCCTTGACGAACCATTTTTGCATCAAGATCACCACGAGGGCGGGCGGGAGCATTGCCAAAATGGCGGTGGCCATGACAACATTCCATTCGGTGTAAGCCTCGCCCGCCAACATGCGCTTGATGCCCATCACAATGGGGTACATGTCTTCATTGGTGGTGACGAGCAAAGGCCACAAGTACTGGTTCCAGCCGTAAATAAACTGAATCACAAACAAGGCCGCAATGTTGGTAGCCGACAAGGGCAACAAAATATCCTTGAAGAAGCGCATGGGGCCAGCGCCGTCCATGCGCGCCGCTTCCACCAACTCATCTGGCACAGTTAAGAAAAATTGGCGCAATAAAAATGTAGCGGTGGCAGATGCAATGAGCGGCACCGTGAGGCCCGCATAGGTGTTGAGCATGCCCAGATTGGAAACCACTTCGTAGGTGGGGCTGATGCGCACTTCAACGGGCAGCATCAAGGTGATGAAAATCATCCAGAAAAATAAACTCCGAAACGGAAAGCGAAAATAAACCAAGGCAAATGCAGACAACAAAGAAATGGAAATCTTGCCAATGGAAATGATCAGTGCGCTGATCAAGCTGGTCTGCATCATGGGCCAAACCGCGGGTACCTTGCTGCCCAAAGAAGTCTCTCCCCCAAACAAGGCCAAGCGGTAGGACTCTAAAAAGTGGTTGCCAGGCAGCATCGACATGGGGATGCTGCTGGATATTTGCTCGGCGGTTTGGGTGGAGGCCACAAATGTAAGGTAAAGCGGGAAAGCCACAATGCTCACACCGAGCAACAAAATAAGGTGCGACAGCAAGTCGAGTCCTGGGCGTCGTTCAATCATGTCAGTACTGCACTTTCTTTTCGACAAAGCGGAATTGAATGACTGTGAGCGCCACCACAATGACCATCAAAATCACCGACTGAGCCGCTGAGCCGCCCATGTCGAGGGCTTTGAAGCCGTCGTAGTAAACCTTGTAAACCAAAATGGCGGTGTCTTTGCCGGGGCCGCCATGGGTGGTGGCGTCAATGATGGCAAAGGTGTCAAAGAAAGCATAGACCACATTGATGACCAACAGGAAAAATGTGGTGGGTGACAGCAAAGGAAAAACAATGGTCCAAAAACGGTGCCAAGGCGAAGCGCCATCGATGGCTGCCGCCTCAATCAATGATTTGGGGATGGACTGAAGGCCGACTAAAAAAAACAAAAAGTTGTAGGAGATTTGCTTCCAGATAGAGGCCATCACAATCAAGGCCATGGCGTGGTTGCCATTGAGTAAATGGTTCCATTCAAAACCGATGCTGCGCAGAAAAAAAGCTACCACGCCCATCGGGGAGGCAAACATGAAGAGCCACAACACGCCGGCCACCACAGGGGCCACAGCGTAAGGCCAAATAAGCAGCGTTTTGTAAATACCAGAACCGCGCATGAGGCGGTTGGCCATGACCGCCAACAACAAAGATACCGACAAACCAATGGAGGCCACCAAGATGGAAAAGAAGGCGGTGGTTTTGAAAGAGTTGAGGTAACTGTCATCGCCGAAAAGGCGATCAAAATTTTCAGTGCCGACAAATTGAACCGACCCGACAAAGGCATCTTGGCTGAGCACACTTTGATACAAAGCCTGTCCTGCGGGCCAAAAGAAAAAAACCAGCACCACCGCCATCTGCGGTGCAATCAGCACCCAGGGCAGCCAGCTTGATTTGAAGCGTACGCGCTTTTCCATGAAGTTTTATAACAAGTCGGTGTCAAGAAAAATGACCAAAAAAATGACAAAAGCAGAGAAGGGTCTCTCTGCTTTTGGGCTAGCTGGCATGACTCTACAAAGAACCATGCTGCATTTTGAACGACGTCAGTTTACTTGTTGGCTTTTTCGAAGCGCTCAAGTTGCTCGTTGCCGCGCTTGATGGCCATGTCCAAAGCTTCTTTGGGTTGCTTCTTGCCACTCCACACGCCTTCGAGCTCTTCATCAATGATGGTGCGAATTTGAACGAAGTT
>JAPLPO010000207.1 GCA_026400155.1 Burkholderiales bacterium
AGGTGAGCAAATAAGGCAGCAATCTTTTCAGGGTTCTGCTGTCTGAGTCTTGGGGGGTTTTGGCAACTTGGGGGGCTGCAGGCGAGGAACTTTCACCGTGATGGCGCATGGGACACAATCTGAATCAAAATCAAGCTCACATTGTGCACTTGTCTGCAAGAGCCCCTCAAACTTGGCGTTCAAGAGGTGAGATCGGCCGCCGTGCCCGTTGACAGCAATTTGCCGTCGGCACTCAAAAACTCCATGCGCGCATTGCCCACAGTGGCGCCGACACGCATGGCCTGGGCATGAATGATGAAAGAGTCGCCAATTCCCGGCCGCAGAAAATCAACGCGCAAATCAATGGTGCTGTGCCGCGCAAAACGTTCTAGCCGCTTGGCCACGGGTTGATCCATGTGTTTGGCGCCCAAAGCAGCCATGACCGCCAAGCTGCCCATGGCATCGAGCACGGCACTGATCACGCCACCATGAACGCGGTGGTAGGCGTAATGACCCACCAACTCGGATTTCATGGTGAGGCTGGCCACAATGCCCGTGGCCTTGATGCTGTCGACCTTCAAGCCCATCCACTGGTTGAAGGGGATTTTTTCTTCGTAGATCTGGTGCAATGCGGCAATGAACTCAGGCTCAAACTCGACGTTAGGGGGAAGATCTGAGCGAGAAGATGTCATGGATGTTCGATGTTGAAGGCAAGGTCTTAGATTTTAGAGAAGTCTGGCTTGCGTTTTTCCATGAAGGCACCAAAAGCCTCACGTGCAGCGGGCTCAGACAGCATGCGCCTGAAACTTTGTCCTTCTTCGCCCATGCGCTCTATCAAGGCTTTGGATTGCCCGCCCTTCATGAGACGCTTAGTTTCAATCAAAGCCGACAGAGGCTTGGCTGCCAATTTCTTGGCCTGAGCCTGAGCATGGCCATTGACTTCTGTAGGCGGCACCACGCGATTAACCAAACCAATTTCCAAAGCGGCTTCAGCAAAGAATGCCTCACCCAAGAGCAAAGCCTTTGCGGCACGGTGGTAACCAAACATTTGCGGCGCCAGCATGCTAGATGCAAATTCGGGGCACAAGCCTAAATTAACAAAGGGCATGGAAAAAGCAGCGTTGTCGCCGGCGTAGACCAAATCGCAATGAAACAACAAGGTGGTTCCAATGCCAACCGCCGGCCCTGCCACCGCAGCAATGACAGGTTTTTCAAACATGGTTAAGGCACGCATGAAATGAAAAACAGGTGAGTCAACGGTGGAAGGCGGCTTGTTTAGAAAATCGCCAATGTCATTGCCTGCGCTGAAAATACTTTCGTGACCTTGAATGACCAAAACCCGTATGGCGGCGTCGGCTTGTGCTTGGTCAACGGCTTGCGCCATGGCGGCATACATGTCACCTGTGATGGAATTTTTTTTGTCTAAGCGATTGAAGGTGAGGGTCATCACACCTGCGTCGATGTGGGTCAAGATATCGGACATGGCGTAGCTTCTTTCAAAAAATAAAAGTGGGTGATGCGCAAATTAAGGAACACGCACCCAAGTCTGAGTACGGCCAATAGGGCCAAATGAACCGCGCACCTCTAACTTGGCGCCATTTTCAATGGGTGTTAAGCGCAAGGCATAGGTTCTGCCATTTTCTGGATCCAAAATTTCGCCATCTTCCCAAACGTTTTTGCCGCTTGCTTTTTTGGCACCGCGAATGATTTCCAAACCAACCACGGGTTGGTTTTTACGGTCATCGCTGCATTTGTCGCACTTTGCGGCAGGGTCGGCATCTTTGCGAAGTATTTTTTCTACGCGACCCTTCATCACACCTTGCTGCTCAAAAATAATCACCACGCTTTTGAGTTCGCCGGTTTTTTCATCCGAGGTCTGCCACTGGCCCACAGGCGAATTGGCCAACGCAATGGGCATCAAGAAACATGA
>JAPLPO010000227.1 GCA_026400155.1 Burkholderiales bacterium
CGTTGGAGCCACCGGTGTCAACACCAATTTCACGCAGCACTGCCAAACTGGCATTGCGCATGATTTGATATTCTTTGTCCGTCAATGTTTGTGCCGGCGCAACAGTGATGGAGTCGCCAGTGTGCACACCCATCGGGTCCAAGTTTTCGATGGAGCAAATGATGATGCAGTTGTCCGCTTTGTCGCGAACCACTTCCATCTCGTACTCTTTCCAACCCAACAAGGACTCTTCAATGAGAAGTTCGTTGGTGGGAGATGCTTCCAAACCGCGTTTGCAGATGGTCTCAAATTCTTCTGGGTTGTAGGCAATGCCGCCGCCCGTGCCACCCAAGGTAAAGCTGGGGCGAATGACCGTGGGGAAGCCCACTGTACGCTGAACAGTCCATGCCTCTTCCATGCTGTGTGCAATGCCAGAGCGCGCTGATCCCAGACCAATTTTGGTCATGGCGTCTTTGAACTTCAAGCGGTCTTCGGCTTTGTCGATGGCTTCGGGTGTAGCGCCAATGAGTTCCACCTTGTACTTGTCGAGCACGCCGTTGTGCCATAAATCGAGCGCACAGTTGAGTGCTGTTTGGCCGCCCATAGTAGGCAGAATGGCATCGGGGCGCTCTTTGGCAATGATCTTCTCAACCGTTTGCCAAGTGATGGGTTCAATGTAGGTGACGTCCGCTGTTGCTGGGTCGGTCATGATCGTGGCAGGGTTGCTGTTGATCAAAATGACTTTGTAGCCCTCTTCGCGCAAAGCTTTGCAGGCTTGCACGCCAGAGTAGTCGAACTCACAGGCCTGGCCAATGATGATGGGGCCAGCGCCAATGATGAGAATGCTTTTGAGGTCGGTGCGCTTTGGCATGTTATTTGGTCTCCATCAGGTTGATGAAGCGATCGAAGAGATAGGCAATGTCGTGAGGACCCGGTGAGGCCTCGGGGTGACCTTGGAAACAGAACGCTGGCTTGTCGGTGCGGGCCAAGCCTTGCAAGGTGCCGTCAAACAAAGACACGTGCGTGGCGCGCAAGTTGGCAGGCAAAGATTTTTCATCTACTGCAAAGCCGTGGTTTTGGCTGGTGATGGACACACGACCCGAATCGAGGTCTTTGACCGGGTGGTTGGCACCGTGGTGACCAAACTTCATTTTGAAAGTTTTGGCACCACTGGCCAAGGCCATGATTTGGTGACCCAAGCAAATACCAAAAGTGGGAATGCCGGTTTCGATCAATTCTTTGGCGGCTGCAATGGCGTAGTCGCAAGGCTGTGGATCGCCAGGGCCGTTGGACAAGAAGATGCCATCGGGATTGTGCTTCAGCACTTCGGCCGCTGGCGTTTTGGCCGGCACCACTGTGACTTTGCAGCCGCGTTCGGCCAGCATGCGCAAGATGTTTTTCTTGACGCCAAAGTCGTAAGCCAGCACATGGAAACGAGGAGCAGTTTGTTGGCCGTAGCCGCTGCCCAACTTCCACTCGGACTCGGCCCATGTGTAGGAAGCTGATACGCTAACCTTCTGGGCCAAGTCCAAGCCCGTCATGGCAGGTGCGGCTTTGGCGGCTTGTACCGCTTGGGCTGTGAGCTCAGGCGTTACTTTTTGACCTGCAGCCAAAGCCACAATGGCGCCGTTTTGGGCCCCATTGGTGCGCAAAAGGCGTGTGAGCTTGCGAGTATCGATGTTGGCAATGGCTACGGTGCCACTGCGTGACAAGTAGGCCGAGAGCGTTTCGGTTGAGCGGAAATTGCTTGCGACCATGGGCAGATCTTTGATGATCAGGCCAGCGGCATGGACTTTGTCGGATTCGACATCCTCGGGGTTGACGCCATAGTTGCCAATGTGCGGATACGTGAGAGTCACGATTTGCTGGCAGTAGCTGGGGTCTGTGAGAATTTCTTGATAGCCAGTGAGGGAGGTATTGAAAACCACCTCACCAACCGTGGAGCCTGGAGCTCCAATGGAATTGCAGACAAAGACTGTGCCGTCTGCAAGCGCCAAAATGGCTAAGGGGAAGGTTCCCTGAAGAGACAAAAGCACTGGGTTCTCCGGTATGGTTCGGGTACGCCCCAGCACGCTCAAGCTTCACCTAAAAAGGTTCACTTTGTGGCTGCTTTTGAAGGGAAATGGCTTGTTGTGAGCGGGTGCGTACAGGTTGATGC
>JAPLPO010000027.1 GCA_026400155.1 Burkholderiales bacterium
CCTGTTAAAAATGCAATGGTCCAAGATCCCTGGTGTGGGTACTGAACCAACAAAGCTTTGGAAAATGCATTGCCGCTACCAGAAAACAAGGTGTCGGCTACTTGCTTAACGCTTGAGTAAATGCTGTTGACTACGGGGATGCGAGTGATGACCTTGGACCACTGCCGCAGCCACCATTGACCAAAGATATTGGTGACAAACAAACCCGTGAAGTAGATCACCACGGCCACCAAAATCACACCCAAGCCTGGCATGTGGCGCAATGATTCAGCCAACTCGTGCATGCCAGGAATCACGGCATCGAGCGCGCCCAAAATGGCCAAGAAAATGCCATCCATGGTGCCAACCAACCAGGTGAGCAACCATACCGTGACACCCATGGGCAACCACACCAGCAAGCCGGTCAACAAATAATGGCGGATTTTCAAGTTCATTTGGAAAGTCTCAGTGACAAGCGCAAGAAGGAGCGCAACTGGAAGCTGATGCCGTCGATGAAGCCGTTGCTGTAGCCGAGGGCTCGGATGAAGGGCTTCCACCACCACCAGCACCACCCGCGTCAGATGGCGTCGATGTGCCTGCAGCAGCACCTGCAGCTGCGCCTGCCACGGCAGGTGCAGCCGAGCTAGCGGCGCCGCCCTTGAAATCAGTAGCGTACCAACCAGAGCCTTTGAGCTGGAAACCAGCCGCAGTAAGTTGTTTGTTGAAAGTGGGACCACCACAGGAAGGGCATTTTGTCAGGGGATCATCCGACATTTTTTGCAAAACATCCTTGGCATGACCACAGGAATCACACTTGTAGGCGTAGATGGGCATGTAGAAGGTTCTCGCGTTGAATCACAAAACCCTCAATTATAGGCGGGTACCTTGCAAGGCATGGTGTGAGCCGTGCTTGTTGCCAATGGCTTGAGGCCCCAAAGAACCGATCAACATGCCCGCCAAACTGGCCAAAACGCCTGCCAACTGGGCCGGAAATTCTTCTCCAGCAGGGGTCAAGAGCAAAAGCAACCAAGTCAAGAGGCCCAGGACGATGGCAAATATGGCGCCTTGGGTGGTGGCTTTTTGCCAATACAGTCCAAAAAGCAAGGGGATGAAAGCGCCAACCAAAGTGACCTGATAGGCACCAGAAACCATCTCGTAAATGGAACTTCCTTGCATGGAAATGGCGTAAACCAAGACCAAGCCACTGAAAACCAAGACCGTGACTCGCATGGCCAGCAAGGCCTGTTTGTCACTCTGGTGTGGGCGGAATTGGCGCCAAATGTTTTCAGTGAATGTGACGCTGGGCGCAAGCAGTGTGGCGGAGGCACAAGATTTGATGGCAGACAACAATGCCCCAAAAAAGAGCACTTGCATGATGAAAGGCATGTGCTCCATGACCAAGGTTGGCAAAACCTTTTGGGGGTCTTCTTCAATGAGTTGCGCTGCCTTCTCGGGCATGATGATCAGGGCGCTGACCACCAAAAACATGGGAACAAAAGCAAACAAGATGTAGCAAATGCCGCCGATGATGGGGCCTTTGGTGGCGGCATTCAAACTGTTGGCAGACATCACGCGCTGAAACACATCTTGCTGAGGAATGGAGCCAAACATGATGGTGATGGCCGCTGCCACAAAAAATAAAATTTCTTTCAGGTTGGGTTCAGGGAAAAAATTGAACATGTCTTGGCTGATGGCCAAAGCAATGACTTTGTCGGCACCCCCTGCCTGCTCTCCAGCAAAGACCGCCAAAGTTGCCAAGCCCACCACCAAAATGATCATTTGTATGAAGTCGGTAATGGCAACCGACCACATGCCCCCAAACAGGGTGTAGGCCAAGATTGAAACAACCCCAATGACCATGCCAACCGGCATGCTGATGACGCCGCCAGACAACAAGTTGAAGACCAAACCAAGCGCCGTCACTTGGGCAGACACCCAACCCAAATAGCTGACCATGATGATGATGGAACACAGAATCTCGACGGAACGGCCATATCGCTCGCGGTAGTAATCGCTGATGGTGAGTAGGCTCATGCGGTACAACTTGGCGGCAAAAAACAGGCCCACCAAAATCAAACAGCTGCCTGCACCGAACGGGTCTTCCACCACACCGCCCAAGCCACTGTTGACAAACTTAGCTGGGATCCCTAGAACTGTTTCAGAACCAAACCAAGTGGCAAAGGTGGTGGTGACAATCATTGCCAAAGGCAAGTGCCTGCCGGCAATGGCAAAGTCAGCTGAAGTTTTGACACGTTTGGCTGCAACCAAACCAATGGCAATGGTGACGAGTAAATAAGCGATGACCAATGTCAGTAACATAAGAACTCTCCTTAGATTTGATGAAATCTTTCGAATGCATTGAGTACGATGAGGGTGGATACAAAACCAATCACAACATAGACCACGGCCTGCAGAAGGCGGTTGGTCCTTTGTTGTTCAGCCAGCAGCGCAGCCAATTGGTTTCGATCGTGTGCGCTGGCTGTAGATTGTTTCAAATAATCGTGCATCAGGCGTGGCAACTGAGGCAATATTTTGGCGTACTGAGGTGCTTGCTCGCGGAGCTGCTGAAAAAATCTTTTGGGCCCGACTTGATCAATCATCCACTGCTCAAGGAATGGCTTGGCGGTGTTCCACAAATCGAGTTCAGGGTCGAGCTGACGACCTAGACCTTCAATGTTGAGCAATGTTTTTTGCAGCAACACCAACTGTGGCTGAATTTCGACATTGAATCGGCGCGAAGTTTGAAACAGACGCATGAGCACCATGCCCAACGAAATTTCTTTCAAGGGCCTGTCAAAGTAAGGCTCGCACACACTCCGAATGGCTGACTCCAATTCGTCAACCCGTGTGTGGGCTGGCACCCAGCCCGACTCAATGTGCAGCTCGGCCACACGCTTGTAATCGCGCCTGAAAAAAGCGCTGAAGTTTTGTGCCAAATACTCTTTGTCGTATTCTGTGAGAGTGCCCACAATGCCAAAATCGAGCGAGATATACCGACCCATGGTTTCAGGCTCAATGCTCACCTGAATGTTGCCCGGGTGCATGTCGGCGTGAAAAAACCCGTCCCGAAAGACCTGTGTAAAAAACAGCGTCACACCATCTTTGGCCAAAAGCGGTATGTCGACACCCGCAGCACGCAACGCATCGACTTGGCTGATGGGCAAGCCTTTCATGCGCTCCATCACGATCACTTCGGGGTGACAGTAGTCCCAATACATCTCTGGAATCAAGACCAAATTCAAACTTTGCATGTTGCGACGCAACTGTGCAGCGTTGGCAGCCTCTCGCACCAGGTCCAATTCGTCGTGCAAATGCTTGTCAAATTCTGCAACCACTTCGCGCGGCTTCAACCGCTTGCCATCGGCGCTGAGTTTTTCAAGCCAGCCCGCCATCATGCGCATGAGGTTCAAATCTTTTTCAATGGCTGGCAACATGTTGGGGCGAAGCACCTTGACAGCAACCTCTTGAACCACGCCCTCTTTGTTTTTCAACAACGCAAAATGCACCTGAGCAATGGACGCACTGGCCACAGGCACGCGGTCAAAGGACTCAAAAATTTCTTCAACAGACCGACCAAAAGCTCGCTCGATGGAGGCCACAGCAATGTCGGAGCTAAAGGGCGGCACGCGGTCTTGAAGTTTGGCCAACTCAATGGCGATGTCGTCTGGCAACAAGTCGCGCCGAGTCGACATCACTTGTCCAAACTTCACAAAGATGGGACCCAAGTGTTCCAGCGACAAACGCAAACGCTCGCCTCGCGACGCCTTGTAAGTTCGGCCCAAAGTGAGAATTTTGGAGAGCAGTTTGAGCAGTGGCTGATTGAAATTGGAAAGAATCAATTCATGCAGGCCAAATCGCCACACCGTCCAGACAATGAAGATGCCCCGAAAAAACCGGTTCATAGGACAGCCTTGTCGTTTGGATTGTTGGGGGCTGTTGGGCGAACAAAGCTTTGCACGGCCTTCACGGCTTGCTTCCCAAAACTGACCAACTGATGGGCAGCAGCATCGCCCAACAAGGGTGCCAAGTCTTCTTCGATGTCCCATCGCACGTGGTCAATGAGCCAATTGACTTCCGCCGCCAATTGAACATCGCCCTCGATGTGCACACCCGGTTTTTCGCCTCTGAACAAGGCAGCTGCCATGCTCAAGGGTGAGCTGTCTGTGAGCGTGAGTTTGAGGTCGAATGGCCGGCTAGAAACGCGCTCCAACAAGCCTGCAGCCGAGGGCGCAAACTGAACCTGTTTGTCTTGCCATTGCAATTGAATGCAGCGGCCCTTTTGACGGGCAAGCCTAGCTTGCGCTTCGGGCTCTCTGCTGATGACGTGGTTTAAAAATAAAACCACCCGATTGAGTGACTCATCAACAACCCAAGCGGGAGCTTGTGTGTTTGCAGCGAATTTCTCGAGAGCTTCGCCAACCAAAGAAAAAGGGGACTGTGTTGCCATAGCCCCCAATTATTCCCGAAAGGCTGGCTTGTGCCAGCCTTTGGGCGAGATAGCCTTGAATTTATTGCAGGGCTTGAACACCAGCAACCAACCAACCACTGTTGCCATTTCTGGGTTTGGTCATGTTCCAAACCTCACGGAAAGGACTTGGCGCTGATGTGGGGTCTTCGCGGATCACACCATTGAATTCAACGCTGGCCATGTAAACCTCTGGCAGCTCTTCAATGCCCAACAATTGGGCTTCCAACATCACCACTTCGGTTTTGTTGGGCTGGCCAGGGAAATTGACCTCGCGCTCAGTCAATTGGCTTTTGATTTCAGACAGCATGCTGTCTGTCATCATGGCCTTGAGCGAGTCCATGTCGGCGCGGTCCCAGGCATCTTGCAAAGTGATGAAGTTGCGCTTGGCGGCTTCTACAAAACTCACGCTGTCAAAGCCATCTGGCACGCCCCAGGTTTGTGAACCGTGCACAGCTGCAGTCTGAGCGCCACCGATGGCGGAGCCAATCAGGGAGCCGCCGGTTTGAGGGTTGGCCTGTGGCGTGGCATCAAAGCGCGTTTGCTGTGACTCCCAAGGACGGGCTGAAGCATCGTTGCCCACTTTTTCGGGGTTGTACTGACGCATGGTGGCGGGAGATTCTGCGGATTGACCTGCACCTTGGTAGGCCAAGTCACCCTGTCTGGCAGCGCCAGCTTTGCGTGAGCGCAAGAAATAGCCAATGACACCCACTGCCACCATGGCAAGGAGTCCAAACATGAGCATATTGCCAAATTCTTCGCCCAGTCCCATACTGCTTGCCAACCAAGCCAAACCTAGACCAGCGGCCAAGCCACCCAGCATGGCACCCCAAGGACGCTTAGCAGCTGCGGGAGCAGCTGTGGGTGTGTTGGGTTTGGCGGGCGCAGCGGCCTGGCTGGGCGCAGCAGGTGCAGCCGGTTTAACGGCATCACGTTGAATGACGTTGTTGGACTGTTGTCCGACATTTTTGCCACCACCCATACGGCGGGCAGCCTCAGCATCCATCGTGCCGAGCACCAAAATCATGGTCAAGATTAAGCCGAAAAATTTGTTCACAATAGCTCCGATAAATCAGAAAAAACCAATCAACATTTAATACCGAGATGTAAGGCTACCACCCCTGCACTTAAATTGTGAAATTCAGCATGTCCAAATCCGGCATTTTTCATAAGGGCTTTCAGCTCCTCTTGGCCGGGATGCATCCGAATAGACTCCGCCAAATACCGGTAACTTGCATCGTCCCCAGCCACCCATTTGCCTAATTTGGGCAAGACATTGAAGGAATACCAGTCGTAGGCTTTTTCTAAGGGCTTGGCAACTTTAGAGAACTCCAATACCAATAGCTTGCCACCAGGTTTGAGCACACGGCACATCTCTCGGAGTGCGGCATCTTTGTGGGTCATGTTGCGCAAACCAAAGGCCACGCTGACCACATTGAAATAATTGTTGGGAAAAGGCAACTTTTCTGCGTCACAAACCAAGGTTGGCAACAAAACACCTTCATTGACCAATCGATCGCGTCCCGTTCTGAGCATGGCTTCGTTGATGTCGGTGTGAAAAACCTGGCCGGTGCTGCCTACTTTTTTGGAAAAAGCCAAGGACAAATCGCCGGTGCCGCCTGCAATGTCGAGTGCGCGATCGCCTTCTTTGAGGTTGGCCACTTGAACCGTATAAGCTTTCCAAACACGGTGGAGGCCCGCCGACATCAGGTCATTCATGATGTCGTACTTGGAGGCTACCGAATCGAACACGCCCCTGACGTGTTTGGCCTTTTCTTTTTCATCGACCGTTTTGAAGCCAAAGTGCGTAGAGCTCATTTGCAAAATCCGATCAATGTGAATGGCCACAAGATGCACCTGCAGCCGCGATCATCGGATCGTCTCGATCTGCGCCAGCAGCCGCGAGGCGGTCTTTGTATTGATCCAAAAGTTGGTCTTTGTCAGCGCCTAAATGGTACAAATAATCCCAAGAAAAAATGCCACTGTTGTGACCATCTGAAAAAGTAGGCTGAACCGCATAGTTGCCCACTTGAACCAGTTCAACAATGTCAACTTCGCGTTTGCCCGTTTGCAAAACTTCTTGCCCTGGGCCATGCCCTTGAACCTCGGCGGATGGGGAGTAAACGCGCATCAGCTCAAACGGAATCCAAAATGTTTGACCGTCGGAAAATGCAATTTCCAAAGCCTTGCTTTGCCCGTGAAGGGTCAAGGCTTGTGGTGAGGGTGCCCCTGCTGTCAATCCGGCCATACGGCTCTCTTTCGTGATGCTTTGCGTTAAACCAAAACGCGTTCAATGCCACCTGCATTGGCCGCCGCCACATACTCAGGCATCCACTGCTCACCTAAGATGTGCTTGGCCATTTCGACAACAATGTAATCGGCTTCCAACAAGCCATTTTTCAAATCGTCGCCATAGCGGGACAGGCCCTGCAAACAGCTTGGGCAGCTGGTTAAGACTTTGATATTTTCTTTTTCGCCCACCATGCCAGAGGCGCGCATCTCCGTTTCGCTCTTCAGAATTTCTTCTTCTTTGCGAAAGCGCACTTGCGTGGCAATGTCTGGGCGTGTCACGCCCAAGGTGCCCGACTCTCCGCAGCAGCGGTCAGACTTCAGCACCTGCGGTCCCAGCAATGACTTGACCGTCTTCATGGGGTCTTGCAACTTCATGGGGCTGTGGCAAGGGTCGTGGTACAGGTAGGCGCCATTGTTGCTGAGCGTCATGCCCTTCTCGAGCAGGTACTCATGAATATCGACGATGCGGCAACCCGGGAAAATCTTGTCAAACTCATAGCCTTGAAGCTGGTCATAGCAAGTGCCGCAACTGACCACCACGGTTTTGATGTCAAGGTAGTTGAGGGTATTGGCCATGCGATGGAACAGCACACGGTTGTCGGTAATGATTTTCTCGGCCTTGTCAAACTGCCCACTGCCTTTTTGGGGATAGCCGCAGCACAAATAGCCTGGAGGTAGCACGGTTTGAACTCCCGTATGCCACAACATAGCCTGCGTGGCCAAGCCAACCTGGCTGAACAGCCGCTCGGAGCCACAACCCGGAAAGTAAAACACCGCTTCTGTTTCAGGCGTGGTGACCTTCGGGTTGCGAATGATGGGCACGTAGTCTTGATCTTCAATGTCCAGCAATGCGCGTGCCGTTTTTTTAGGCAAGTTACCAGGCATCTTTTTGTTAATGAAGTGAATCACCTGCTCTTTGATGGGCGCTGCACCAATGCTAGACGGCGGTGCTTTGGTTTGCTTGCGCGCGAACGTTTTGAGCAAATCGTGTGCAAAACGCTGCACCTTCATACCCACACCGACCATGCCGGCACGGGCCAGTTTGATGGTTTCTGGGTTGGTGGCATTCAACATGAACATGGCCGCAGCATTGCCTGGGCGGAATGTTTTTTGTCCCATTTTGCGCAGCAAGTTGCGCATGTTCATGGATACATCGCCAAAGTCAATTTTGACTGGGCAAGGTGAGAGACACTTGTGACAAACAGTGCAATGGTCGGCCACATCTTCAAATTCTTGCCAGTGCTTGATAGACACACCACGGCGTGTTTGCTCTTCATACAAGAAGGCTTCGACCAGCAATGATGTGGCCAAAATTTTGTTGCGCGGACTGTACAACAAATTGGCGCGGGGCACATGCGTAGCGCACACAGGTTTGCACTTGCCACAGCGCAAACAATCTTTGATGCTGCCGGCAATAGCGCCAATGTCAGACTGCTGCATGATGAGAGATTCATGCGCCATCAAACCAAAGCTGGGGGTGTAGGCATTGGTCAGATCGGCTTGAATGCCCTCACCCTGAGAGCCATTCACATTGCGTATCAACTTGCCTTTGTTGAAACGGCCTTCAGGGTCGACCCGCTGCTTGTAATCGGCAAAGGGTTGGAGTTCAGCGTCTGTGAGGTGTTCAAGCTTGGTGATGCCAATGCCGTGCTCTCCGGAAATGACGCCATCCAGACTGCGTGCCAAGACCATGATGCGTGACACGGTTTGATGTGCTGTTTGCAGCATGTCGTAGTCGTCTGAATTGACAGGCAGATTGGTGTGCACATTGCCGTCACCGGCGTGCATGTGAAGGGCTACCCACACACGCCCCTTGAGAACGCGTTTGTGAGTGGCCACGCACTCGTCCAAAATAGGCTGGAATGCAGCACCCGAAAAAATGGTTTGCAAGGGCGCCTTGAGTTGGGTTTTCCAACTGGCACGCAAGGTGTGATCTTGCAATTGAATGAACAAGGCATCGACCGACTGCAGCCAGCCTTGCCACAAATCTCGCACATCGCGCACAACCGCCAAAGCCTGCGTGACCCGGTCTTCCAACAACTCAGCGGACGCAATTTGACCGGCGTCATCTTCCTTGCCCAAAGGCAAATTGCCCTTGCTTAAAAAGTGCTCCAATTCATTGCACAACTTGATTTTGTTGCGCATGGAGAGTTCGATATTGATGCGTTCAATGCCATCGGTGTATTCCGCCATCCGTGGCAGGGGAATCACGACGTCTTCGTTGATCTTGAAGGCATTGGTGTGTTTGCTAATGGCTGCTGTTCTTTTGCGATCCAACCAAAACTTTTTACGCGCTTCAGGGCTAGTGGCAATGAAGCCTTCCCCGCTGCGTGAGTTGGCAATGCGAACCACTTCGGAGGTGACTTTGGCCACGTCATCGGCGTTGTCGCCGGCAATGTCACCCACCAAAACCATTTTGGGCAAGCCACCGCGTTTGGATTTGGTGGTGTAGCCCACCGCGCGCAAATAGCGATCGTCCAAATGCTCCAAACCTGCCAGCAACACACCCGAGCGTTTTTGCTCTGCGAACATGAAGTCTTTGATTTCAACGATGCTGGGGACCGCATCTTTGGCATTGCCAAAAAACTCCAAGCAAACGGTGCGCGTATGTTCGGGCATGCGGTGCAAAATCCAACGTGCGCTGGTGATCAAGCCGTCGCAACCTTCTTTTTGCACGCCTGGCAAGCCAGCCAAGAATTTGTCGGTCACATCCTTGCCCAAGCCTTCTTTGCGGAAATTCGCACCAGGGATGTCAAGGCGTTCTTCGCGAACCAGTGTGGTGCCATTGGCTTCGAAATATTTCAACTCAAAGCTGGCCACATCCACATCGTGAATCTTCCCAAGGTTGTGGCTTAAGCGGGTGACTTCAAGCCACTGCGCATCGGGCGTCACCATGCGCCAGCTGGCCAAATTGTCGAGGGCGGTACCCCACAAAACAGCCTTCTTGCCTCCCGCATTCATGGCAATGTTGCCACCAATGCAGCTGGCTTCGGCAGATGTTGGATCAACCGCAAACACCCAGCCGGCGCGCTCTGCCGCATCGGCCACGCGCTGTGTGACTACACCCACCTCGGTCCACAGGGTAGGCACTTCTTTGTCGAGGCCAGGCAACTTCACCATCTCAATGCCTGACATGGCTTCGAGTTTTTCAGTGTTGATCACTGCGCTGTTCCACGTCAGGGGAACTGCGCCGCCTGTGTAGCCTGTGCCGCCGCCCCTTGGAATGATGGTCAATCCCAAGGTAAAACATGCTTTGACCAAATTAGCCATTTCGGCTTCTGTGTCGGGTGTCAGAACCACAAATGGATACTCAACACGCCAGTCGGTGGCATCTGTGACATGGCTCACACGCGACAGCGCATCGAATTTGATGTTGTCTTTGGCGGTATGCCGTGAAAGTTTCGTTGAAAACTTGGACGGCGTTGCCAGCCAATACCAACAACTCACCCACCAAGCCGTCGCGCAAAGCATCTGCGTCTGGGGTACGACGTTTTTGGACTTCTCCCAAGCGATGCTGCAAAGCCTCGACCAACAACTTTCGCCGATCGGGGTTGTCTAGCAAGTCGTCTTGCAAATAGGGGTTGCGCTGAACCACCCAAATATCACCCAATACTTCATAGAGCATGCGAGCAGACCTGCCAGTGCGGCGCTCGTCTCTGAGTTGATTGAGCAGGTCCCAAGCGCGAATCCCCAACAAACGAATCACAATTTCTCGGTCGGAGAAGCTTGTGTAGTTGTATGGGATTTCGCGCAAGCGAGGTGACGAATCGTCAGCCTGCATGAGGTGTTGGAGCGTGGTTGGTGCGTTCATGGGATTTAGGCAATTATTTTACTGCAGGGGTCCAATCACGCGCCGGTGGTGGGGACTCCTTGCAAAGCGGGGCAAACCACCACTTCATTCTTGACCCACGTCAATGAGGCTCATGGAAAACTCGGGTTGTCATTTTTTCTTCATCCTTCTGTAATACCATTTGCATATCTTGGCTATAAGCTAAGGTCTGGATTAACCTAAAAGAGAGTACTTATGAACTATAAAAAATCACTCGCTGCCCTGGCCATCGCTGCGTTCAGCGTTGGCGCCCAAGCTCAAACTGAAATTCAGTGGTGGCACTCGATGGGTGGCGCTTTGGGCGAATGGGTCAATGACCAGGCCAAAGACTTCAATACCAGCCAAAAAGATTACAAAATTGTGCCCACTTTCAAGGGCAGCTACGACGAGTCAATGACGGCCGCCATTGCGGCTTTCCGCGCCGGCAACGCCCCTCACATTTTGCAAGTTTTTGAAGTGGGTACGGCCACCATGATGGCCAGCAAAGGCGCCATCGTACCCGTTGGCAAGGTCATGC
Organism: Burkholderiales bacterium; assembly: GCA_026400155.1. Lineage (GTDB taxonomy): Bacteria > Pseudomonadota > Gammaproteobacteria > Burkholderiales > Burkholderiaceae_C > Limnohabitans_A. The sequence goes on from JAPLPO010000027.1 coordinate 11,083, forward strand.
AAGACGCTGGTTTGAAATTTGACCCCAACGCTTATGTGCCTGCTGTGGCCGGCTATTACACAGCGCCCAATGGCCAAATGTTGAGCTTTCCCTTCAACAGCTCCACACCCGTCTTTCATTACAACAAAGATGCCTTCAAGGCAGCGGGCATGGACCCCGAGAAACCCCCAACAACATGGCCAGAAGTGGCTTTGGCAGCGGCCAAATTGAAAGCCAGTGGCCACAAGTGCCCGTTCACTACCAGCTGGATCAGCTGGACCCAGCTTGAGAGCTTCTCTGCTTGGCACAACACAGAATTTGCCACCAAAGGCAACGGCATGCGTGGCATGGATGCCCGTCTGAGCTTCAACTCTCCCCTGCACGTTCGCCACATTGAAAACTTGGCCAACATGGCCAAGAGCGGCCTGTTCATTTACAAGGGCCGCGGCAATGCAGCAGATGCCACCTTTGTGTCTGGCGAGTGCGCCATGGCCACAGGCTCTTCCGCCTTGTACGGCAACGTCACACGCAATGGCAAATTTGCTTACGGCATTGGCACCTTGCCTTATTACCCCGATGTCAATGGCGCACCTCAAAACACCGTCATTGGCGGTGCCAGCTTGTGGGTCATGAGCGGCAAAAAAGCGGAAGAGTACAAAGGCGTTGGCCAATTCTTCGCCTTCCTTTCCCAGCCAGAGATAGCCGCCAAGAGCCACCAGCGCACTGGCTACTTGCCCGTCACCAAGGCCTCATTTGAGTTGACCGACAAATCTGGCTTCTACAAAAAGAATCCTGGTACCGATGTGTCTGTGACGCAAATGATCCGCAAAACCACTGACAAATCACGTGGCGTGCGTTTGGGCAACTTCGTTCAAATTCGCACCATCATTGATGAAGAGCTCGAAGGCGTGTGGAGTGGCAAGAAGCAACCCAAAGAAGCTTTGGACATGGCCATCAAGCGCGGCAACGAGCAACTTGAGCGCTTCGAAAAAGCCAACAAGTAA
>JAPLPO010000194.1 GCA_026400155.1 Burkholderiales bacterium
GCTTGAAGAAATAACAGGGATTGAGAGACCACCATGGCAAAAGCCCCAACCAATAGCGCCGCACAACGCGTGCGCAAAAAAGTTCGCAAGAACGTTGCCGATGGCATTGCACACGTGCATGCCTCGTTCAACAACACCATCATCACCATCACAGACCGTCAGGGCAATGCTTTGTCATGGGCGTCTTCTGGTGGACAAGGTTTCAAAGGTTCACGTAAATCCACACCGTTTGCAGCGCAGGTTGCTTCCGAAGTGGCCGGCCGTGCTGCCATTGAACAAGGCATCAAGAACTTAGACGTCGAGATCAAAGGCCCCGGCCCAGGTCGCGAATCTTCAGTTCGTGCATTGGGCGCCTTGGGCATCCGCATCACTTCGATTGCAGACGTTACGCCCATGCCGCACAACGGTTGCCGCCCTCAAAAGCGTCGTCGTATTTAATTAGCAAAGCCCACCGCCATTGCCGTGCTGGCAATGGCTCCCGCATGTCTCATGCGGTAGTTGACAGAAAAGGAAGATCAAGTGGCACGTTACCTAGGCCCTAAGGCCAAACTATCCCGCCGTGAAGGCACCGACCTGTTTTTGAAGAGCGCACGTCGCTCTATTGCAGACAAGTCTAAATTTGACAGCAAGCCCGGCCAACATGGCCGCACTTCCGGTCAGCGCACATCAGACTACGGTCTGCAATTGCGTGAAAAGCAAAAAGTGAAACGCATGTACGGTGTGCTCGAAAAGCAATTCCGCCGCTATTTCACCGAAGCCGACCGTCGCAAAGGCAACACAGGCTCCAACCTGTTGAGCTTGCTTGAGTCACGCTTGGACAACGTTTGCTACCGCATGGGCTTTGGCTCTACACGCGCTGAGTCACGTCAATTGGTTTCTCACAAAGCTGTGACGGTCAATGGCCATCCAGTGAACATTCCTTCCTACCTCGTCAAAGCTGGCGATGTGGTGGCTGTTCGCGAAAAGTCCAAAAAACAAACACGTGTTTTGGAAGCTTTGCAATTGGCTCAACAAGTTGGCTTGCCAGCTTGGGTTGAAGTCAACATCGAAAAAGTGGAAGGTGTCTTCAAGAAGGCCCCTGATCGTGATGAATTTGCGTCTGACATCAACGAATCATTGATCGTTGAATTGTATTCACGCTAATTTCATCTTGTTTCAATCGTTCCCTCGCTGCGTCGCATCGCAGCTTGGGTGCTTCATCAGCCTTACCGGTGTAACGGACCGGGGGTATTGAGAGGAAGTCTGAATGCAAACCAATCTGTTGAAACCCAAAGCCATCCAAGTCGAACAACTCGGCCCCAACCGCGCCAAGGTCACCTTGGAGCCCTTCGAGCGCGGCTATGGTCATACGCTGGGCAATGCCTTGCGCCGCGTTTTGTTGTCTTCCATGGTGGGTTATTCCGCCACCGAAGTCACCATCGCTGGTGTTGTTCACGAGTACTCCTCCATTGATGGCGTGCAAGAAGATGTCGTCAACATCTTGTTGAACCTCAAAGGCGTGGTTTTCAAACTGCACAACCGCGACGAAGTCACACTCAGCTTGCGCAAAGATGGCGAAGGCCCTGTCACTGCGGCCGACATCCAAACACCGCACGACGTTGAAGTGATCAACCCTGAGCACATCATTGCCAACCTGTCACAAGGCGGCAAAATTGATATGCAAATCAAGGTTGAAAAAGGCCGTGGCTATGTGCCCGGTTCCATGCGCCGTTTTGCCGATGAGCCAACCAAGTCTGTCGGCCGCATTGTGCTCGACGCCTCTTTTTCTCCTGTGAAGCGAGTCAGCTACACCGTAGAAAGCGCGCGCGTTGAGCAACGTACCGACCTCGACAAGTTGGTCATTGAAATGGAAACCAACGGCGCCATCACGGCCGAAGACGCAGTGCGCTCATCTGCCAAGATTTTGGTTGAGCAATTGGCTGTGTTTGCACAGCTTGAAGGCAGCGAATTGTCTGCATTCGACGCACCCGCACAGCGCGGTGGTGCCAGCAGCTTCGATCCTATTTTGCTGCGCCCAGTCGACGAGCTCGAACTCACCGTTCGCTCTGCCAACTGCCTCAAAGCAGAAAACATTTACTACATCGGGGACCTCATTCAGCGCACCGAAAACGAATTGCTCAAGACCCCTAACCTGGGTCGCAAGTCACTCAACGAGATCAAAGAAGTTTTGGCCTCACGTGGTTTGACATTGGGCATGAAGCTCGAGAGCTGGCCACCTGCCGGTTTGGAAAAGCGTTAATTTAAACGCAGCTCAAACTGCGTTTCAAAAAAGTCCCACTTGCACGAAAGAAGTGGGCAGTGCACGGGCAGTACCTGATACGGCTGCTTGATTAATAAAGAAAGGACTAGCACCATGCGTCACGGACACGGATTACGTAAACTCAATCGCACAAGCTCACACCGCTTGGCAATGTTGCAAAACATGATGAACTCCATCATTGAGCACGAAGTGATTAAAACAACAGTGCCAAAGGCCAAAGAATTGCGCCGCGTGATCGAGCCTATGATCACTTTGGCCAAGGTCGACACAGTGGCCAATCGCCGCTTGGCCTTCAATCGCTTGCGCGACCGCGACAGCGTCACCAAGTTGTTCACAGACCTCGGCCCCCGCTTCAATGCACGCCCAGGTGGTTACACACGCATCCTGAAAATGGGTTACCGCGTGGGTGACAATGCGCCCATGGCTTTGGTCGAGATGGTCGACCGCCCTGATGTGGCCGATCAAGCGCCTGCCGCTTAATCAATGGTTTGATTTCAGCTTTAATTTTCAATCTTAAGTATTCAAGCTGATTAACAAGCTATACTCTGGTTTTTACCGCGGGGTGGAGCAGTCTGGTAGCTCGTTGGGCTCATAACCCAAAGGTCGTTGGTTCAAATCCGGCCCCCGCAACCAAATGAAGCCAAGGCAAACGCCTTGTTGCACATTGAAAAATACCCACTTCGATGGGTATTTTTTTTGGTAGATCGATCATCAATACAACTTTTGAGCAATCTGGGTCAATTCTGACAGTGCCAACTCGGTGGTGGCAAAACGAACTTCAGAGCGTGTGCCTTTAAAGTGTTGCAGCAAAGATTGGCAATGTGTTTGCTGATTGGTATCGCGCCAAGCCCAAGCCAGCCACACCGTGCCCACAGGTTTGCTTGGACTGCCGCCCGTGGGCCCTGCAACCCCGGTCACGGCCACACTGAGATGGGCACTTGAATGTGCCAAAGCCCCCAAGGCCATGGCCCTGGCAACTTCCTCGCTCACGGCGCCATGCGCTTCAATGAGGGCCGATGGCACACCCAACTGCTGGTGTTTTGCGGCATTGGAGTAGGTCACAAAGCCGCGGTCAAACCAAGCGCTTGAACCCGACAATTGGGTGCAACTGGCAGCGATCAAACCGCCCGTACAACTTTCTGCCGTGCACAGACTGAGCTGTCGAGCCCCTAAAACTTGGGCCAGCGAAGCACAAAGGGTTTCAATGTGGGGTGTCACCATGCTCTCCAAAGTGCAATACAAAGCAGCGTGCAAAAAGCGGCCACAAAGTCATCGAACAAAATGCCAAAGGCACCGCGCCAACCAAATCCTTTGAACAATTGATCGGCCCAGGCCACGGGGCCAGGCTTGGCCGCATCAAAAAATCGGAACAAGGCAAAGGCCACCAATTGCGTACTAAAGTTGGCAGGTGCAAGCATGAACAGCACCAACCAAAAGGCCACCACCTCGTCCCAAACAATGGCACCAGGGTCTGAAATGTCTAAATTCTCAGCGGTGACCTTGCAAGCCCAAACGCCCACCAAGCTGGCGATCACAATGATCGCAAACTGCTCTTTCTGCGTGAAAAAATCTTGCAGCGCCCACCAACTGAGCCAAGCCCAAAGCGTACCCACGGTGCCGGGTGCCTTGGGTGAAAGACCCGCGCCAAAGCCCAGCGCCACCCAATGGGCCGGATGACGGAACATGAAACCAGCATCAGGTCTCATGGCGTTTTGAAATGGTCAAAGGAAGAAAAGGTATTGGCCACCAAACGGCCCTGACTGTCCAACAAAGTCAGTTGAGGCGATGCGGTGATTTTGCCAATGCGCGTGACTTGGGTTCTGGCTGCCTCACTGGCTGCCACAATGGCACTGCGTTGGTGTTCTGGCGCAGTGAAAACCAATTCGTAATCATCACCACCCGACAAACAAAGGGGCAGCAAAACCTCAACCGGCAAACCAGAGCTATTCGCACAAGCCATGGTGCTGAGTACCTGTGCGGTGTGAATTTCTGCACCCACCTCGCTGGCCTTCAAAATGTGTTGTAAATCGCCCAGCAAACCATCGCTGATGTCAGCTGCTGCGTGCGCAAGCCCTCGCAACGCCAAGCCCAGCGCCACTCGAGGGGAGGGCATTTCCATGCGCAAACGCGCAGCGTCAAAAACCGGTTGCGGCACACTCATTTGACCTCGAAAAACTTCCAGCGCCAAGCGCGCATCGCCCAAATGGCCACTCACGTAGACGTCGTCTCCCACTTGCGCACCTCGGCGCAGTAGCGCTTGATCTGCAGGCACTTCGCCCATCACGGTGATGCAAATGTTGAGCGGACCGCGGGTGGTGTCGCCCCCAATCAAATCGCACTGGTAAAGATCTGCCAAGGCCCACAGGCCTTTGGAAAATTCTGCC
>JAPLPO010000004.1 GCA_026400155.1 Burkholderiales bacterium
ACATAACGCCCGGCTCCCAATTGAACACAGGTTTGGCAACTTGCAACAAGGGAATAGACTTACCAGAAGCGGTGGGAACATAGGCGCCAGCCAAATCGGTTATGGCATCGCGCTCAGACTGGGGCTGCCTGAACACAATGTCAATCAGCTTGTCGCCATCGCGGTATTGACCAATGGTCGAGCCAGACGAAATGGTTCGAGATGCTTGGGCAATCGATTGACTGGTGACACCCAAAGCACGCGCCTTGGCTTGATCGACTTCCAAACGAATAACCTTGACAGACTCATTCCAGTTGTCGTTCACGCCGCGCGTATTGGGGTTGGTGCGCAATGCAGCCTTCACTTCGTCGGCCTTCAAGCGCAGCGCCAAAGGATCGGCGCCCACCACCCGAAACTGCACCGGATATGGCACAGGGGGGCCATTGGGCAAGAGCTTGACGCGCCCTCTCACCTCCGGAAATTCAGACGCCAACAGGGCGGGCAATTTGACACGCAGCGACTCTCTGACTTTCAAGTCTTTGGACACCACAATGAGCTGTGAAACATTGGACTGAGGAAAAATTTGATCAAGCGGCAAATAAAAACGTGGCACGCCGGACCCTACCCACGTGCTCACAGAGTTCACGCCTTGCTCAGCCATCAAGCGTTTTTCAACGCGCTTGGCAACATCTTCGCTAGCCACAAAGCTAGCACCTTCAGGCAACCACAACTCAACCATGATTTCTGGCCGACTGGAGTCTGGAAAAAATTGCTGCTGAACTTTGCCCATGCCCACAAAGCCCAGCACAAACAAGATCAGCGTGATGGCAATGGTTTTCCATTTATTGAACACACACCAAGTGACGGCGCTTCGAAAGCTGTTGTAAAAAGGCGTGTCAAACATTTCATGAATGAGGGCTTGGTCAGATGCGTTCACATGAGGTGGCGCTTTCAACAGCAAGGTGCCCAAGTAAGGCACAAAATAGACCGAGGCCACCCAGCTGATTAACAAGGCAATGACAGTGACAGCAAAGATGGCAAAGGTGTATTCACCTGTGAGGGACTTGGCCAAACCAATAGGCAAGAAACCGGCCGCAGTGATCAGGGTGCCCGTCAGCATGGGCATGGCTGTGAGCTCATAGGCGAAAGTGGCTGCACGCACTTTGTCGTAGCCCTCCTCCATTTTTCTCACCATCATTTCAACCGCAATGATGGCATCGTCCACCAACAAGCCCAAGGCAATGATGAGAGAGCCCAAAGAAATTTTGTGCAGTCCAATGTGGAAATAATCCATGGCCAAAAACGTAACGGCCAATACCAATGGGATGGTGATGCCCACCACCAAGCCAGGCCGAATGTCTAAGGTCCAACGGCGCCACAAAGGATGGATGCCAGGCCGCTTGTGCAAACCCAAAGACAAGAAACTCACCGCCAACACAATGGCCACGGCTTCGATCAATGTTTTCAAAAATTCATTGACCGAACTAGACACAGCTTGAGGTTGGTCTTGCACTTGGACCAATTTCACGCCCACAGGCAATGACTTTTCAATGCTGGCAATGCTCACTTTAAGGGCCTGGCCAAGTTGAATGATATCGCCACCCTTGGCCATGGACACACCCAAACCAATGACTGGCTCACCGTTGTGACGCACTTTGACTTGCGGTGGGTCAATGTAGTCGCGCTTGATGGTTCCTAGATCACCCAGTTTGATTTGCTGCCCCGAAAAGCCGCGAATTGGCATTTGCCGGAGTGACTCCAAGTCGTTGAATTGCCCATTGACACGCAGTTGAATGGCATCTTGGGGCAGATTCAAAGTGCCCGCCGATTCAACGGCATTTTGTTGTGCCAATTGCGCAATGACGGCACCCATGTCGATGCCCATGGCCGCCAATTTCTTTTGCGAAATTTCGATGAACACTTTTTCATCTTGCACACCGAAAAGTTCGACCTTGGCAACGTCTTGAACACGCAATATTTTTTGCCTGACATCGTCAGCAAATTGCTTCACTTCGGCAGGTGTGAAGCCCTCTGCCTGCAAGGCATAAATCACACCATACACATCCCCAAAATCATCTAGAAAGAAAGGCCCCACCACACCTGCAGGCAAGCTGCCGCGCATGTCGCCAATTTTCTTGCGCACTGTGTACCAAATATTGGCCACCTCTGCGGGCTTGGAATAGTCTTTGACTTGAAAAATGATTTGCGATTCGCCTGGTTTGGAGTAGCTGCGAATCTTGTCTGCAAAGGGTACTTCTTGGAGTGTTCGCTCTATTTTGTCGGTTACTTGCTCTGCCACTTGTTGGGCGGTAGCGCCTGGCCAATAAGCTCTGACCACCATCACGCGAAATGTGAAGGGGGGATCTTCGTCTTGACCCAAATTGAAAAAAGCAAAGACGCCCAACAGCATCAACACCAGCATCAAATAACGCGTGAGAGCGGGATGATCAAGAGCCCACTTCGACAGGTTAAAACCCGTTTTTGGTTCTGCGCGCATGATTTACTTTGCAGCAGGTGAAGGGACTGCGGCGGCGTTGTAAACCGTCACTTTTTGGCCAGGCGACAAGACATGCACGCCTGCACTCACAATTTGTTGGCCCGGCTTTAAACCCGACGCAATGACCACCTCATTGCCATCTGCAGTGGCCACTTGAACCACTTGGGAAAGCACGGTGGCAGTTTGGGGGTCATAGACCCAGACGCTGGTCTGATTGGCCTCTTGGCGCAGGGCACTGGTGGGCACTTTGATCACATCTGAAGTACTGCCTGCCAATTGGGGCGCTTGCACATTCAAGGTAATGCCCAAGGGCAATGACTCCGCTTTGTCTAGCCCTAACTTGACCGCGAATGTTCGAGTAGCGGGGTCGGCACTGGCACCAATTTCTCGCACCTGCCCTTGAATGGTTTGGTTGGTGTTACCCACTGTGACCGTCATTTTTTGTCCCAATTTAAGACGCCCCACCACATGTTCAGGAACTGCAAACACAGCATCGCGAGGCCCATCATGGGCAAATCTCAACACAGGCTGACCAGCCGAAACCACCTGCCCCGGCTCAGCCTCGACGCCTGTGACAACACCAGAAACAGTGGCCATCAATTTGGCATAACTCACTTGATTGGTTTGCGCTTGGGCTTGTGCCAGCGCTTGGTCCAATGAAGCTTGCGCGGCCTTCAGACTGGTTGAACGCCTTTCCAACTCGGCGGCACTGATGAAGTTTTGGGCCAACAGGGCCTCATAACGCTTGAAGTC
>JAPLPO010000103.1 GCA_026400155.1 Burkholderiales bacterium
ATTGCCGGCGTGGGCAAAATTGGTGACACCAAAGCCATTCCCGCCACCGTCATGGTGCAGTATCGTTTTGGTGAAGCTGGCGCCTTGTTTCGGCCCTATTTAGGACTGGGCATCACGTATGCCAAATTTGACAGTGAGCACGCAACGGCCACGCTGTCTGGCCTCACAGGCGGTACGCCCCAAACACCCACCATGCTGTCGATTCAATCCAAGATTGCACCTGCCCTGCAGTTTGGCGGATCTTACAAAATAGATGAGCGTTGGTTTGTCGATGGTGCCATTACCAAAACGCCCCTGAAAACACGCAACACTTTGTCGACAGGCCAAACCTTGGACATTGAACTCAACCCCATTGGCATTAGCCTGGGTGTGGGTATGCGGTTCTAAAACTGCCCTCGCCAAAAAGCACCTTTCGAGGTGCTTTTTTTGGGCTTCAAGCGGCCGCTCTTTGAAGGCGGTCACGCACCCCTTCCCATTCTGGGGTGTCGGGTGGCGTCTCAATCCAAATGCTGCGAACGCCACGCGCATCAAAGTTGCGCAGGACAGCAAAGACCTCGTGTGCAGCCTGCGTTGCATTGGCCGGCATGGCGCGCCAAAACAAACCACCACCCAGCAGCTCTGGTGAAGGTTTTTGCACCGACCACAAACCCACGTTTTGCGTGTGTGGGCCCAAGGCTTCTAATGCCTTTTGCCAATCGAGGGGGCTCATGAGCCGCACTTTGGCAGCCGGTGCGTAATGCGAAGCCAAGGTACCCGAGGCGCGCGGTGCTTCTGCTTCCAATGATTCTGGGCTCACCAGCTTCAAGCCGCAAGCCTGCTCAATTTGCGTTCTGCCAATGTGGCCGGGCCGCAGCAACACGGGCACACCACGGGTGCAATCGACAATGGTGGACTCAATGCCCACCTCGCATTCACCGCCATCCAAAATCAAGAGTGAGTCGCCAAATTCTGATTGCACGTGGGCGGCAGAGGTGGGGCTCACACGGCCAAACAAATTGGCACTGGGCGCCGCCACACCCCACACACCTTTGGCTGTGCAAGCCTTCAGCACTTGCTGCGCCAAAGGGTGCGAGGGACAGCGCAGGCCCACAGAATTTTGCCCGCCTGTTGCTGCAGTCGCCATGTGTTCATGTCGAGGCAAGATGAGTGTGAGGGGGCCGGGCCAAAATTGCGACATCAAGCTTTGCGCAAACGCGGGCACGTCACTGGCAAACTTTTTGACTTCATCGGCCGAGGCCACATGAACGATGAGAGGGTGATTGGAAGGCCGGCCTTTGGCATTGAAAATTTTGGCCACGGCCGCTGCATTGCTGGCATCCGCTGCCAAGCCATACACTGTTTCTGTAGGCAGTCCTACAAGCTCACCTGAGCACAAAGCATCCACAGCTTGTTGCACATTCAAGGGAAGAGCGCCAGAAATGATCATGGTTTGGTCAAGCTGCTGCTGTTTGGGCGCAACTTAAAAAGCCTCGATGCCCAAAATGGCTGCGGCCTTGAGAGCCACCTGGCGCACCTCTGAAATGGAGGCCCCTGTCACATTGAGGTGCCCCATCTTGCGCGCTTTGCGCGCTTGTGTTTTGCCATACAGATGCAAATGGGTACCAGGCAATGCCAACACAGCAGCCCAATCGGGTGTGCGCATTTTGCTCTGGTCATCAAACCACACATCGCCCAGCAAGTTCAGCATGATGGCCGCGCTGTGTTGACGGGGCTGCGTCAAAGGCAAACCGGCCAAGGTGCGCACTTGCAAATCAAATTGAGATTGATCACACGCATCGAGCGTGTAGTGGCCGCTGTTGTGCGGGCGGGGTGCCATTTCATTGACCACCATGCTGCCATCTTGCAGCACAAAAAATTCTACGCACAAAACACCAACGTAATTCACGCCATCGGCAATGGCGCGCGCCGAAGCAATCGCTTGCCTCTGCAAAGCGGCAGGCAAGTGGCCTTCATAAACTTCGGTAACGGCCAGGATGCCTTCGCGATGCAAATTGCGTTGCACCGGAAAATTCACCATCTGTCCATCTTGCCCGCGCGCCACAATGACGGAGCACTCCAGCGCAAGAGGCAACATCTTTTCAAGCACGCAAGGCACTTGCTTCAAGTCTTGCCATGCCTGGCGCAAAGCGTGTGCATCTTTGACACGCACCTGCCCTTTGCCGTCATAGCCCATGCGCGCCGTTTTTAAAATGCCGGGCAGCAAGTTTTGCAACGAGGCGGCTTCCAATTGATCGGCAGATTCAATGGACGCGTAGGGGGCGCAAGCGACACCACATTTTGCAAAGTGCGCTTTTTCTGCCATCCGGTCTTGCGCAATGGCGACTGCCTCAGCGCCTGGTGAAACCGGCCTGTGCTTGGCCAATTCGCGCAGAGCAGGCGCGGGAACATTTTCAAATTCAATGGTAATGGCGACACTGCATGCCGCCAATTGTTTCAAGCCTTCAGGATCGGTGTATGCAGTTTGAATGTGGTAATGGCTCACCAAACCTGCAGGGCTGTTGGCATCGGGATCAAGCACTGCCGTGAAATACCCCATGCTTTGCGCCGCATGCACAAACATTCTGCCCAACTGGCCGCCGCCCATCACACCCAAGGTTAGCGGTTCACTGACGTTCACGAGCCACCCACTGGCGGCAAGCTCATGGCTTGTGCGGCAGCCGTTTGATCTTGTCTGAATTTTTCCAACTTGGCTTGCAAGCCTGCATCGTGCTGCGCCAGCATGGCCACCGCAAACAACGCTGCGTTGGCAGCGCCGGCAGCGCCAATGGCGAAAGTGGCCACGGGAATGCCTTTGGGCATTTGCACAATGCTGTGCAAAGAGTCGACGCCTTGTAGATGTTTGCTGGCGACAGGGACACCCAACACCGGAACCACTGTTTTAGCCGCTAACATGCCCGGCAAGTGGGCTGCGCCACCAGCGCCTGCAATGATGGCAAAAAGACCACGTTCCAGCGCCGATTCAGCATAAGTGAACATTTCATCCGGCATTCTGTGGGCAGATACCACTTTGGCCTCGTGATCGATGCCAAACTGTTGGAGAATCTGCACTGCGTGTTGCATGGTGTCCCAGTCGGAACTGGAACCCATGACGACGCCGATGAGCGCTTGAGTCATTGGGTGCTTTTCGTGATCAATCTTGAATTTTAAGGTTTCACCCGCTTGGGGTCTGAAAC
>JAPLPO010000220.1 GCA_026400155.1 Burkholderiales bacterium
GCCGCTGGCGTCAAGGCGTGATTTGATTTTTTCAGCTTGTTCTTTGTCATCAAAGGGGCCGCTGCGAACCCGAAAAATAGCGCGTCCGGCTTGTTCACGGTCACTCACTTTGGCTTCAATCCCCATCATGGAAATCTTGGCTTTTTGAGCGTCTGCATCGGCGGCAGACTTGAAGGCGCCGGCTTGAACAAAGTAAGTGAAAGGATCGCTGGAGGCGGCAGCTTTGGGGGCCGGCTGAGGTGTGGCCGCAGGGGCTGGCGCAGCGATAGGTGGATCGGCCGTGACAGCGGGCGCAGGCGGATTGGCGGCTGGCGAAGTTGCGCCGGCAGAGCCCGGGGTACCTGCGGTGCCTGCACCACCCGCAGTTCCCGTATTTGCGGCGGCTGCTGGATCAGGCGGCACTTCGGGTGTAGCCGGTTTGCTCTGCAATGCCCCGTTGGGATTCCAGTCTTTGTTCTTCTGGGCTTCGACCGCATCTTGGTCTGCAGAGCGAGTTTGATTTTTGTTGCTGAAGGGCATGGGCACTTTGGTCACGTACATGGCCACACCGAGTGCCACCGTAAGACCAATGACCAAACCCAGAACAAAACCGAGCAAGGTACCACCGCGCTGGCGTTGGATGTTGGAGTGGGACATGTTGTGAAGTGCTCTCAAAGTCGATCTGAAAAAGTGACGTCCGAATTACATTTGCTCAGGCGCGGACACACCCAAGATTTTCAAGCCATTTTGCAAGACTTGCGCGCAAGCTGCAACCAGTGCCAAGCGCGCCAATTTGAGCGGCTCTTGTTCTACCAAAATACGTTCGGCATCGTAGTAGCTGTGGTAGCTGGCCGCCAAGTCACGCAAGAAGAAGGTCACGTCGTGCGGTGCAAAATCTTCGGAGGCGGCCTTGAGCATTTCGGGGTACTTTGCCAAGAGCAGCATGAGGGCTTGTGCTTTGGGGTTGTCCAAACTAGACAAGTCGGCATGGGCCAAGCTGGCCACATCACCGCCCCAAGTTCGCAGGATGGAGTGAATGCGAGCATGTGCGTATTGCACATAGTAAACGGGGTTGTCGTTGTTTTTGGCCAAGGCCAAATCAATGTCAAACACATACTCGGTGTCGGGCTTGCGGCTGAGCAAGAAGAAGCGCACGGCGTCTTTGCTGGTCCATTCAATGAGGTCGCGCAAAGTCACATAGCTGCCTGCGCGTTTTGAAATTTTCACTTCTTCGCCGCCGCGCATCACGCGCACCATGGTGTGCAGCACGTAGTCGGGATAGCCTTGTGGAATGCCGGCGCCGGCGGCTTGCAAGCCAGCGCGCACGCGAGCAATGGTGCCGTGGTGATCGGTGCCTTGAATGTTGACCACCTTGGTAAAGCCGCGCTCCCACTTGGTGATGTGATAAGCCACGTCAGGCACAAAGTAGGTGTAGGTGCCGTCGCCTTTGCGCATGACGCGGTCTTTGTCGTCCCCGTAGTCGGTGGATTTGAGCCACAGGGCGCCGTCTTGCTCATAGGTCTTGCCGGCTTCTTGTAATTTCTTGACGGCACTGTCGACACGGCCGCTGGTGTAGAGGCTGGACTCCAGGTAGTAGTTGTCAAATTTGACGTCGAAGGCTTTGAGGTCGAGGTCTTGCTCGTGGCGCAAATAGGCCACGGCAAATTCACGCATGCCATTCAAATCGTTGAGGTCGCCGCTGCCGGTAAATTCGCGGTCGTCTGACTTGACGGTTTTCTTGGCCAAGAAATCTTGGGCAATGTCGTGGATGTAGTCGCCGTTGTAGGCGGCAGCGTTTTCGCCACTGGGCCACTGCGCATCACCCGGCTTAAAGCCTTGCGCACGCAATTGGGTGGAGGTGGCCAAGGTATTGATTTGCACGCCCGCGTCGTTGTAATAAAACTCGCGGTATACAGACCAACCTTGCGTGGCAAACAAATTGCAAATGGCATCGCCCAAAGCAGCTTGGCGGCCATGGCCAACGTGCAACGGACCTGTAGGGTTGGCAGACACAAATTCCACCAATACTTTTTCATGGCGCTCGGCTTGTTTGCCAAAGCAGGATGCCGCATGCAGCACTTCTTTGACCACCGCTTGTTTGGCGCTGGGCTTGAGCTTGAGATTCAAAAAGCCGGGGCCCGCAATGTCGATGCTTTCAACCCATTGGCTGAACGCAGGTGTGGCCATGAGCGCTGTGCGCAAAGCCTCGCCTACTTGCCTTGGGTTTTGTCCCAAGGGTTTGGCCAAGTGCATGGCCGCAGTGCAGGCCAAATCGCCATGGGCGGCCACCTTGGGTGATTCAAAAATGGCTTTGGCGCCGGCACCAGCGTGCAGGCGTTCGAGTTCGGCGGCAAGGGCCGAGACTAAATCTTGTTTGGCTTGAAGCATCCCCCGATTTTACGGGGCGCTTTGCCATGTTGCGGGCAAGCTGTAGTGATGCTTTAAAAAGTCGATCCAGAGGCGCAAACGCAGCGGCAAGTGCTTGCGCTGGGGAAAAACGCCGTAAATGCCGTTGGGCGGGGCCGCAAAATTGGCCAAAATCTCCACCAATTGGCCCGATTGGATGTCGTTTTCCACCTCCCAAGTGCTGCGCCAGGCAATGCCCATGCTGGCCAAGCACCAACTGTGCAACACCTGGCCGTCCGAGCAATCTAAGGGGCCGTGCGGTCGCAGGTGAGTCACTTCTGGGCCTTCGGCGTTGTCTGGAGAATTGGTTTTGAAGGCCCAGCCTCGGGTTTGAGAGGCATCGCTAGACAAGGTCAGGCAGCTGTGATGCAGCAAGTCGGACGGATGTTGGGGGGTGCCATGCTTTGACAGGTAAGCGGGCGTGGCCACACACAGGCGGCGGTTGTCGGCCAAGCGAACACTCACCAAGGACGAGTCTGGCAAGTCGCCCACGCGAACAGCAAAGTCAAAACCTTCTGCAGCAAGGTCTATCACCCGGTCGCTCAGGTTCAAGGAAATTTTGACATCGGGGTTTTGGGCGTGGAAAAGGGGTGCCAAGGGCGCTACATGGCGCCTGCCAAAGCCAGCTGGCGCGGTGATGCGCAAATGACCGCTGGCTTTCAGACCGCCAGCAGACACGCTGTCTTCAGCATTGGCTACATCGCTTAAGAGGCGTTGGCAGTTTTCCAAAAAGGCACTGCCCTCATGCGTGAGGCTGATACGGCGTGTGGTGCGCAGCAGCAGCTTCACGCCCAGATGGGATTCAAGTGCATCCAGTCGCCGCCCAATGATGGCCGGCGCCACACCTTCTGCGCGCGCGGCAGCACTCAGGCTACCACGGGTGGCCACTGACACAAAAGATTCAAAAACTTTGAGTTTGTCCATGGTGTCAAGGTGTTGATGTGTTGAGTTTTAGTCGCTTGGGTTGCTGAGTTTTTGAATGTCTTCGGCGCTGTACCCCAAGCTGCTGAGCAGTGGCGCGTTGTGCTCGCCCAAGCGAGGGGCAGATTGCCGAACCTTCAAGCGTTCTTGGTTCATGCTGAGGGGCAGCAACACCGTGCTGATGCTGCGGCCATCGTTGAGCTCAACGGGTGCTAAGCCGCCCGTGGCCTTTAAGTGCGGA
>JAPLPO010000042.1 GCA_026400155.1 Burkholderiales bacterium
CCCGTGGTGAAGTTGTTGGCCTTCTTCATGCGGGTGTTGATGAAGCGCTCGTAGTGGCCCAAATCGAGGTCGGTTTCGGCACCGTCGTCGGTGACAAACACTTCGCCATGCTGGAACGGCGACATGGTGCCGGGGTCGACATTGATGTACGGATCAAGCTTGATGAGGGTGACTGAGAGGCCGCGCGATTCAAGGATCGCGGCGAGCGAGGCGGAGGCAATTCCCTTACCGAGGGAAGACACCACACCACCGGTGACGAAGACGAATTTGGTCATGTCCAGGACGGGATGCAAAGCACCCGGGAGATGGAAAACGAGATTATAAAGGTCTCCCGATCTGCTACATTGCCAAACATGAACGATTTGCACGGAAAACGCATTGTTTTAGGACTCACAGGGGGCATTGCCTGTTTCAAGGCGGCCGAATTGTGCCGTTCGCTTGTCAAGGCGGGCGCCAAAGTGCAGGTGGTCATGACCGAAGCTGCAGCGCAATTCATCACCCCTGTCACCATGCAAGCGCTTTCGGGCCAGCCTGTTTTTACCTCGCAATGGGATGCGCGCGAGGGCAACAACATGGCCCACATCAATTTAAGCCGCGAAGCCGATGCCCTGTTGATAGCGCCGGCCAGTGCCGATTTCATGGCCAAACTCATTCATGGCAAGGCAGACGAGCTGCTCAGTCTCATGTGCTTGGCCAGGCCCCTTCAAACCGTGCCCCTTATTTTGGCACCCGCCATGAACCGCGAAATGTGGGCGCATCCAGCGACACAGCGCAACGTGGCCCAACTCAAAGCCGATGGCGCTCATGTGTTGGGCGTCGGTCAAGGTGACCAAGCCTGTGGAGAAACCGGCGATGGCCGGATGCTCGAAGCCGATGAAATTGTGGATGCGCTGGAAGCTTTCTGGACGCCCAAGCTGCTGTCAGGCCAACACGTGCTCATCACGGCGGGCCCTACGTATGAAGCCATTGATCCGGTTCGCGGCATTACCAATTTGTCTAGCGGCAAGATGGGTTTTGCCATTGCGCGGGCTGCGCAGCATGCTGGCGCAGAAGTGACTTTGGTCGCAGGCCCTGTCAGTTTGCCTACCCCGCGAGATGTCAAACGCCTCAATGTGCAATCGGCCTTGCAAATGCACGAAGCGGTTCAAGCAGCCGCTGCAAATGCCACTGTGTTCATTGCCGCCGCCGCCGTTGCCGATTGGCGGCCTGCAAATTCGGCAGAGCAAAAAATTAAAAAAGACGGATCCGGTGAAGCACCGGCACTGAGCTTTGTCGAGAACCCAGATATTTTGGCCATGGTGGCTCAATCGGCCCGTGCTCAAAAGGGCGATTTGTTTTGCGTTGGATTTGCTGCAGAAAGCCATGATTTACTTGCGCACAGCACCGCCAAACGTGCTCGAAAAGGCGTGCCTTTGCTGGTGGGCAACATTGGCCCCAGTACCTTTGGTCAAGACGACAATGCGCTGTTGCTGGTAGATGCAAAAGGTGCCAAAGAGTTAGCCCGTGATACCAAAATTCGACTGGCGCATCAGTTGATTCAAGACATTGCCAGCCGCCTCTCCAAACTTTGAGTCATGCTAAAAATGATGAACGTTGACGTCAAAATATTAGACCCCCGAATGGCAGATCAACTGCCAGCGTATGCAACGCCCGGCAGTGCTGGGCTCGATTTGCGTGCTTGTTTGGATGCGCCCCTAACGCTGGCCCCCAATGCTTGGCAATTAATTTCGACGGGGCTTTCGGTTTATCTTCAAGATCCTGGCTTTGCAGCCATGCTGCTGCCTCGCTCGGGCTTAGGCCACAAGCACGGTATTGTTTTGGGCAATTTGGTGGGTTTGATTGACAGCGACTACCAAGGCCCGCTCATGGTGAGTTGCTGGAATCGCAGCCAAGAGGCTTTCACCATTCAACCCATGGAGCGCATTGCGCAAATGGTGATCGTGCCTGTGGTGCAAGCGCGTTTCAATGTGGTGACGGAATTTGGCGCATCCAGTGAGCGTGGCCAAGGCGGCTATGGTTCAACGGGCAAAGCTTGAGGGCTATGTCTTTGATCGCCCCAAAAAGCTGAATGGAAGCCTCAGTGCAATAAACCGCCGGCCGAGTCTGGGGTGTCACCAATTTCAATTTTGAAAAAACCAGTGCCGCAAGTGCCAGCCTCTTGTTCTTCGTCGGTGGCGAGGCGAACGTGCTTCACCTGAAGGCTAATGCGCAGAGCGATGCCCGACAGGGGGTGGTTGCCGTCTAACACCACATGATCAGGGTAAATTTCGGTGATGGTGTAAAGCACATTGCGCGGCGCATCGGGGTTGCAGCCAGAGGGAAGTGCAGTGCCTTCAATGGTGAGGCCTTCTTGGATATCTTTGGGGAAGAGCGCTTTGGGTTCTAAGAAAAGTAAATTTTCGTTAAAGTCGCCAAAGGCATCCTCGGGCTCGAGGTGTAAATCGACTTTCGCACCCGCAGCATGACCCTGCAGTGCCTCTTCAATTTTGGGTAGCAAATCATGTCCTCCCACGAAGAAGGCCACCGGCTCGTCAAGCTCGTCTAAAACTTCGCCCAAAGTATCTTTGAGCGTCCAGGTCAGTTCGACCACACATTGAGAAGTAATATCCATCTGAGAATTGTCGCAGTTTTGAAATCCTTTTGAATTGAATGTGATGCAAAAAAACACCCCCTTGAACTTGCTCGGCGGATTGAGCCCAGTCGAATTCATGAAGCGCCATTGGCAGAAAAAACCATTGCTCATTCGGCAAGCTATCCCAGGCATGAAGTCTCTGATTGGTAGATGCAGCCTCCTTGAAATGCTTGAAAGCGAAGAGGTGGAGTCGCGCCAAATTGTTCGAAAAGGCGAAAAATGGACCTTGAAAAAAGGTCCTTTGAAGCGGAAAAGCTTGCCTTCGTTGAAGACGCCAGATTGGACGGTGTTGGTTCAAGGCGTCGATTTGCACAACGATGCTATTCATGCACTGTTGCAGCAATTTCGCTTTGTGCCCGATGCCAGGCTTGACGATTTGATGATCAGCTTTGCCACCGATGGCGGAGGCGTTGGGCCGCACTTCGACAGTTATGATGTTTTTTTGTTGCAAGTCCATGGACAGCGCAAGTGGCGAATTGGGCGACAGAAAAAATTTGAATTACAGGAAGGCGTCCCCCTCAAAATTTTGAAAGACTTCAAGCCTGAGGCTGAGTATTTACTGAGCCCTGGTGACATGCTGTATCTTCCCCCGGGATATGCCCACGATGGTATTGCAGTGGGCGATTGCATGACTTACTCCATTGGGTTCAAGGCCCCGCGAAGCGCTCAATTGGCCAGCGAACTGCTGATGGGGCTGTCTGAGGAAATGTCAGAGGAAACTTCAGATAAAGCGGGTTCAAGTTCGGACGTGATTTACCGAGATCCCAGACAAACAGCCGCTGTTCGCGATGCTTCCATTCCGCCTGCTTTGCAAAAATTTGCACTTCAAGCCGTCACCAAAGCGGTGAAAGATCCCCAAATTTTGAATTGTTTGTTGGGCGAGGCATTGACCGAGCCCAAACCCAATGTCTGGTTCGACCCACCCCAGCCAGATGACGAAGGCCATTGGGCATGGCCGTGCGCCGTTCACCTAGATCGGCGTACCAAAATGCTCTTTGACCCCAAACACATCTTCGTCAATGGTGAAAGCTACCGCGCTTCTGGCCGAGATGCCAAGTTGCTCCAAAAGTTGGCCAATGAAAAGGCGCTGAGTGCCAAAGAGGCATCTAGTTTGAGCGCACCTGCCGCTGAATTGATGCAGGCTTGGTGGGAAGAAGGCTGGTGGCATTCAAAACCCTGAATGGTGTCAGCGCAGGGGATGTGTCAAAAAAGCTATAATTCGAGGCTGAGCAGCAAGAGCTCGAGTGCTTGCTGTTCTGTCAACAGGGTTTCCAACCTTGATGACAATTTCCCGGAAATTGTTTTTCATTCACTTTAAGGATAATAATCATGAACAAGTCCCTCGTTTTGGCTGCCGTTATCGCTGCTGCTGCTTTGGCCGCTTGCGGTAAAAAAGAAACTCCCGCACCAGCTCCAGCACCAGCTCCCGCAGCTGCACCAGCACCTGCAGCTCCCGCTGCTGATGCCAAGCCAGCTGACGCTGCTGCACCAGCTGCTGCTCCCGCAGCTGCACCAGCACCTGCTGCTGCTCCTGCAGAAGCTCCTAAGAAGTAATTCTTGGCAGTCAAAGAAAAACCCCGCTTGGCGGGGTTTTTTTTCGTCCAGACCTTTCAGTCGTGAACTAGATCGGTTCTTATTTGATTTCGTCTGCCAACAGCTTGATGATTCTTTCTGCATTGGCAGAGGTTTCAGGCATACCGTCTGCACCTTGAACCTGAACCGAAGAGATATCGCCTTTGCTGGTCACAGCGATGCGATACTTGGCAAGCGTTGGAATGACCTTGTTGCTGGCGAAAAGCTTGGCAAAGAAACCAGGCTCTTTGTCTGAAGTGCCCGGCGGCGCATAACGCACAAAGAACACGCCTTGTGCACGATCGCGGTCTTCGACTGTGAAACCAGTACGGTCAATGGCAACACCGACTCTGCGCCATGCGCGGTCAAAACCATCTCTAATTTCAATGGCCGGCAAGTTGTTCAGCTTGGTGACTTTGACATCACTTGGCATGCTGGTACTTGGGGAAGAGGGGCTTGCGCCAATGGCCGCTTTGTTGGTGGAAGAGCCAGCTGTTTGGTTCTGATCACCCAAGCGCATCATGAGTCGACGCAGAAATTCAATTTCCAATTCGGGGTCAGCAGCGCGAGGCGTCCATATAGTGGCATCTTTGGTGTTGGTGGTGTAAACCTCCATCATGCCTCTGTGTGTGATGGTAATTTCCAAACCATTGGCTGTTCGTTCAACACGCGTTCTAAAGCGATCGCGTTCACCAGTAGAGTAAATGGAATCAATGACTTTGCCCAAGGTCCTGCGAATAAAGTCTTGGGGCAGTTTGGCGCGATTTTCTGCCCAATCTGTTTCCATGATGCCCAGTTCTGGCTGATCAAGCGTGAGCACAAAGCCATTGTCTTTCCAGAACTCACGCAGAGGTTCCCAGACAGAGTCGGCGTTTCTCTGAACGATTAAAAAACGTTGCGAACCAGATCTTTCAATGCGCGCATTGCCTGCTTGATTGGTGGCAGTGCCTGCATCGTTGGCAGAGCGAGCCATGGAGCCTGGAGCCGCTGCCATGCCGGAGGCGCTGTTGGAACTGGAAACTTGATATCGAGAATCGCGTCTTAATTGGGTTAGGTCGGGTGGGACATCAAGCGTTGTGGCTTGACTGGCACGCTTGTAGTCAATTTTGCTGTCTTCGAGTGTTGAGCAACCAGACAAAAAACAGGTGAGGGTGGCAGCACAAGCCAGGGGAGTCAATTGACGAGCAGAAGTGGCAAATCGATTCACTGGGTTGTCCTTAAATAAGTCTGCTGGCACGCAAAGCAGCTTCCACCACTGGATGCTGAGATTTTGAGAGTTCGGTCATTGGCAGACGCAATGTACCACCGCACAAGCCCATGCGAGCCATGGCCCACTTGACTGGAATGGGGTTGGCTTCAACAAACAAGTTTTTGTGAATGGGCATGAGTTGAAATTGAATTTCCATGGCCTTCTGAACGTTGCCAGCCATGGCAGCCATGCAGAGCTCATGCATTAAGCGAGGTGCAATGTTGGCAGATACGCTGACATTGCCCTTGCCACCACACAACATGAGGGCCACGGCGGTGGGGTCGTCGCCAGAGTAAACCGCAAATTCTTTGGGCAAATCGCGAATGAGCCACTGCGCACGTTCAATGTTCCCTGTGGCCTCTTTGATGCCCACAATGCCAGGAACCTGTGCAAGTCTGAGGACAGTCTCATGCAGCATGTCGGCCACTGTTCGGCCAGGCACGTTGTACAAAATGATGGGCAAATGGGGTACCGATTCTGCGATGGCCTTGAAATGCTGATAGATGCCTTCTTGGGTCGGCTTGTTGTAATAAGGAACAACTTGCAACTGGCAATCAGCGCCCACACTTTGCGCAAATTGAGCCAACTCAATGGCTTCGGCTGTGGAGTTGGCACCGCAACCCGCCATGATGGGTACACGCCCTTTGGCTTGCTCTACCGATACGCGAATGATTTCGCGGTGCTCTTCAACATTGACTGTGGGCGATTCACCCGTGGTGCCCACAACACCTATGCAGTCGGTGCCTTCGGCGATGTGCCAATCGATCAATTTTCGAAGGCTGACGTAATCCACAGAACCGTCCTCCAGCATGGGAGTGACCAAAGCGGGAATGCTGCCTGTGATGGGTTGAAATGGTTTCGTCATGGCGAGTGAATTGATCGACAAATGAGCATTCTAACGACTGCTAAGGCAAAACTGACCAGCCTGATTGGCGACTTGCTGAACCGCCACGATTCTTTGGATGTATTTGGCGGGTTGTTCCCAATAACCGTCTTCATATGCAATGACGCGCAGAGGGGCGAATGTTCGAAGCAACTCCCCCGGTTGAAGCAAGAAGTCGGGCCGGGAAGGTTTGCCAATTTTTTCGTGTCCCATTGCAAATGTTTCGTATATCAGAATCCCCTCTGGCGCCAGACTGGTCAAAATTTGGGCCATTAAAGGGCGCCAAAGGTAATTGGTGACCACCACCACATCAAAAGTTTGACCGCTCAGAGGCCATGGACCGCCTTCAATGTCTGCTTCCAAGACGCGCCCATGAGCAGCCGCCTCTGCCAGGGCTTCTGCAGAACGGTCAACCCCCGTGCAATGGTGACCTTGCGACTTGAAATACTGCATGTGCCGGCCAGCGCCGCAGGCCAGGTCCAAGACCTGACTTTGAGGTTTGGCCAAGTGCGACCATTTTTGAACCCAAGAGGAAGGGGCTTCTGTGCCATGCATCTTTTCAAACTCCTGATGAAATTGGTTGGCTTGAAAGCCAGGTGGCCTGAATGATGCACGAAGACGGCCTGTTTTGGCTTGGCACTTGGGCTGTAAATTTATCCAGTACTTTGCCTGATTTCACACTACAATCTGCGCCCATGGCTACTACAACCTCAGCAAAATCATCTCCCGAATATGGCGAAGGCTCCATTCGAGTCCTCAAAGGCCTAGAGCCCGTCAAACAGCGACCGGGCATGTACACCCGAACCGACAACCCCTTGCACGTCATTCAAGAGGTATTGGATAACGCGGCCGATGAAGCTTTGGCAGGTCACGGTAAAAAAATTAAGGTGGCTTTGCACATCGATGGTTCGGTCAGCATTGAAGACGATGGCCGCGGCATTCCCTTTGGCTTGCATCCGGAAGAAAAAGCACCGGTCATCGAGCTGGTTTTCACGCGCTTGCATGCGGGTGGCAAGTTCGACAAAGGCAAGGGCGGGGCCTACAGTTTTTCTGGTGGTCTGCATGGTGTGGGTGTGAGCGTGACCAATGCGTTGGCAAAACGTTTGGAAGCCACCAGTTACCGCGAGGGCCAAGTGGCTTCTTTGACGTTCTCCGGTGGTGATGTCATTGAGCAGCTTGTCACGCGCAAAGCGGGTGATGGCGACCGCAAACAGGGCACCACAGTGCGTGTTTGGCCTGATGCCAAATACTTTGAATCCAGTGTGCTACCAATGACCGAGCTCACGCATCTGCTGCGCAGCAAGGCGGTTCTCATGCCCGGTGTGACGGTCACCTTGCTGAATGAGAAAACCAAAGAAACCCAAACCTGGCAATACAAGGCCGGACTTCGCGATTACCTCATGCAAACTTTGAATGGCGAGCCCGTCATTCCCTTGTTTGAAGGCGAAGGCTTTGCTGACGCCAACAACGACAGCTTTGCCGAAGGCGAGGGCGCCAGCTGGGCGGTGGCGTTTACTGAAGACGGCCAGCCTGTGCGCGAGAGTTATGTCAACTTGATTCCCACCACTGCTGGCGGCACGCACGACAGTGGCTTGCGTGATGGTTTGTTCACCGCTGTGAAAAGCTTCATTGAGCTGCACAGCTTGTTGCCCAAGGGTGTGAAGCTCATGCCCGAAGACGTGTTTGCGCGATCCAGTTTTGTGCTGTCGGCCAAAGTACTCGATCCGCAATTTCAAGGCCAAATCAAAGAGCGATTGAACTCGCGCGATGCCGTTCGATTGGTGTCTAGCTTTGTGCGTCCTAGCTTAGAGCTCTGGCTCAATGAGCATGTGGAGTACGGCAAAAAACTGGCCGAGCTGGCCATCAAGGCAGCGCAGCATCGCCAAAAGGCAGGCCAAAAAGTGGAGAAGCGAAAGAGTTCGGGCGTGGCTGTGTTGCCAGGCAAACTCACCGATTGCGAAAGCAAAGACATTGCTCACAACGAAGTGTTTTTGGTGGAAGGCGACTCAGCCGGCGGCAGCGCCAAGATGGGCCGCGACAAAGAATGCCAAGCCATTTTGCCGTTGCGCGGCAAGGTGCTCAACACCTGGGAAGTCGATCGCGATCGACTGTTTGCCAACAACGAAATTCACGACATTTCGGTGGCCATTGGCGTCGACCCGCACGGCCCCAACGACTCGCCCGACTTGTCGGGACTGCGTTACGGCAAGATTTGTATTTTGAGCGATGCCGACGTCGATGGCTCGCACATTCAAGTGTTGCTCCTCACGCTGTTCTTCCGTCATTTTCCCAAGCTGATAGAAACAGGCAATGTTTTTGTGGCGCGCCCACCTTTGTTCCGCGTTGATGCACCCGCTCGTGGCAAAAAACCGGCGGCCAAGATGTACGCTTTGGACGAAGCCGAGATGCAAAGTATTTTGGACAAGCTGCGCAAAGACGGTGTGCGCGAAGGTGCATGGAGCATCAGCCGATTCAAAGGCTTGGGCGAGATGAGTGCCGAGCAGTTGTGGGAAACCACGCTCAACCCAGATACCCGCCGTTTGTTGCCCGTGCAATTGGGCACCCTGGATTTTGCACAAACAGAAAGCCTGATCACTCAGCTCATGGGCAAGGGCGAGGCCGCTGCCCGCCGCGAGTTGATGGAGCTGCATGGTGACGACATCGAAGTGGATATTTAATCATGAACGATCAACCCACCTTAGACCTTCAAAACAGCGAGTCCGATGACTCGCTGAATTTGGCCACGTATGCGCAGCGCGCCTACCTTGAATATGCCTTGAGTGTGGTCAAAGGCCGCGCCCTGCCCGATGTGTGCGATGGCCAAAAACCTGTTCAGCGACGCATTTTGTATTCCATGTCCCGAATGGGCTTGGGCTTCTCGGGTGCTACCGGCGCCAAGCCCGTAAAAAGTGCCCGCGTGGTGGGCGATGTGCTGGGTCGATTCCACCCTCACGGTGACCAAGCGGCTTACGATGCACTGGTGCGCATGGCACAAGACTTCAGCCAACGCTACCCGCTAATTGATGGCCAAGGCAACTTTGGCAGCCGTGATGGCGATGGCGCTGCGGCCATGCGTTACACAGAAGCGCGCCTCTCCAAAATTACCACTTTGTTGCTGGATGAAATTGACCAAGGCACAGTCGACTTTATTCCCAATTACGACGGCTCTACCGAAGAGCCCCGCCAATTGCCAGCGCGATTGCCGTTTGTTTTGATGAATGGTGCAAGCGGTATTGCGGTGGGTTTGGCCACCGAAATTCCGAGTCACAATTTGCGCGAAGTCGCCGATGCTTGCGTGGCGCTCATCAAGTCACCCAAACTCACCGATGAAGAGTTGTTTGCATTGGTACCCGGTCCCGACTATCCGGGTGGCGGCCAGATTATCAGTCCAGCTTCTGACATTGCCGATGCGTATCGCACTGGACGAGGCTCATTGAAGGTTCGTGCACGCTGGAAAATTGAAGACATGGCGCGCGGTCAGTGGCAGTTGGTGGTGACCGAGTTGCCCATTGGTGTCAGTTCGCAAAAAGTACTAGAAGAGATTGAAGAGCTCACCAATCCCAAAGTCAAAGCGGGCAAGAAAGCCCTGAGTGCAGACCAAATGCAGCTCAAGGCCAGCATCTTGTCGGTGCTCGATGTGGTGCGCGATGAATCTAGCAAAGATGCCGCGGTGCGCTTGGTGTTTGAGCCCAAAACCAGTCGCATTGAACAGCAAGAACTCATCACCGCATTGCTGGCGCATACCAGCTTAGAAACATCGTCGCCCATCAACATGACCTCGGTGGGCATTGATGGAAAGCCAGTGCAAAAGTCATTGCGCCAAATGATTTCGGAATGGATCACGTTCCGTCAGCAAACCATTGTTCGCCGCTCCGAGCATCGCTTGGGCAAGGTGATGGACCGCATCCATATATTGGAAGGACGTCAGTTGGTGTTGCTCAACATTGACGAAGTGATTGCCATCATTCGCCAAAGCGATGAGCCAAAACAAGCCTTGATGGGCCGCTTCAAATTGAGCGAGCGTCAAGCCGAAGACATTCTTGATATTCGCCTGCGCCAATTGGCGCGTTTGGAAGGCATCAAGATTGAGCAAGAGCTCAAAGAGTTGCGCACAGAGCAAACTCAACTCGAAGAAATTTTGGCCAACCCTGCATCGCTCAAACGCTTGATGGTGAAAGAAATTGAGCAAGACGCCAAGGCCTTTGCCGATCCCCGCCGCACGCTCATTCAAGAAGAAAAGAAAGCAGTGGCCGAAGTGAAAGTGGTGGACGAACCCGTCACGGTGGTGGTGTCACAAAAAGGTTGGGTGCGTGCACGCCAAGGTCACGGCCACGATGCCAGCAGCTTTGCTTTCAAAGCCGGTGATGGTTTGTATGGCACCTTTGAATGCCGCACGATCGACACACTACTGGCCTTTGGCACAGCGCAAAAGGGCAGTGGCCGTGTTTACTCCGTGCCTGTTGCGTCCTTGCCTGGCGCCAGAGGCGATGGTCAACCTGTGACCACCCTCATTGAACTGGAAGCCGGAACGCAAATTGCCCACTACTTTGCAGGTCCATCAAACGCCACGCTCTTGCTGTCCAGTTCGGGGGGGTATGGTTTTATGGCCACCGTGGACAATATGATTTCTCGTCAAAAGGGCGGCAAAGCTTTTATCACGGTGGGTGAAGGTGAATCGGTGTGTGCGCCCTCTCACGTTTCGGGTTCTAACGCCACGCTTCAGCCTGGCGCGACCAGCATGCTAGCGGCAACGCATGTGGCGTGTGCCTCTACCGGCGGGCGCATCCTGACCTTTGAAATCAGCGAACTCAAGTTGATGGAGAAGGGTGGACGTGGCTTGATGTTGCTTGATTTAGAAGCCAAAGATACATTGGCCGGTGCAGCGGCCTACAGGCGCAGTGTGAAACTGATCGGCATTGGCCGTGGCGGAAAAGACCGCGAAGAAACTTTGGAGATTAGAAGCTTGAACAATGCCCGCGCTGCTAGAGCACGCAAGGGCAAGGCCGCAGATTTGGGTTTCAAGCCAACGCACATTGTGCGAGTTGAATAACGCACCTTGGCGAACCTGTTGCTCATTCAAGCACCTGGTAAGGTGCTTGAATCTTGAGTGCTAACGTTCTTATCTTTTGGGCGCAAAGTGCATGCGCGGCACAAACTGATAAGTGGATCGCCAGCAGGTGGCGAGCAGTTCTTCAGGGCCGTGCCTCTTCGTCAGTTTTTTGCGAAGACGCGACACACAAACTTGCAAACGTTTGTTGTTGTAAAAATCAGAAAGTCCCCATATTGCAAGCTCTAGTGCGTCGCTTCGAAGGGCTTGTTCTGGTGCCATGGCCAATTGGGTGAGCAGCACAGTTTCCATGGCAGTCAAGTCAATGGCGTTGTTAGAAGGACCAGTGAGCAATGCTCTGACTGGATCGATGGTCCAATCTGTTTTGAGGGCTCTGGGCATTCTGGCAGCCAGTCTTTCAATGATGGCAATCAATTCACTGGGATTGAAGGGCTTGCTGATGCAAACATCAGCACCTGCTGCAATGGCCGCAATCCGCACTTGCGGTTCGGTTGCTGGGGCAATCATGACAACTCGAACTTCTGGATGTTTTGCCAATTTGGCGGTGTAAGTCAAGCGTTGCTCGCCCAAAGTGTGTGCGTCCAAAACCACCACATCGCTGGTTGGATGGGTGCATTGAGCGCTGAGGTCATGGGCATCCATGAAGTGATACGCCTGCATACCAGCAGTTTGCAGGTGGGCAAGGACTTGTTCCGCCAAAATTGAGTCTTGTTCGACGAAACTGACGCAGAGGGGTTTCATGGCGGTTGTCCTTTATAAATGTTTACTTAAGAATTCATAGTACTTCTTTTTGTATACATATTTAGAACAAATTTAACCAGTTTTGATGTTAAAAGTGATTTAAATTTCTTGTAAATTTAAATTCCTCCTCTCAAAACTAGCAATATTTGCATTCCCTTGCCTTGAACTTGCAAAGAAAGCTAGTGTGGCAATTTTGTTGAATTAAGCTACTTCAGCGATCAATTCGATCTCTACACAGGCTCCCATGGGCAACTGAGCGACGCCAAAGGCACTGCGAGCATGTACGCCAGCCGCGCCAAAAACCTGGCCCAACAACTCGCTGCAACCATTGGTCACGATATGTTGCTCGGTAAATTCGGAAGTTGAATTCACCAAACTCATGACCTTCACGATGCGCTTGACCTTGTTCAAATCACCGACGGCGGCATGAAGCGTACCGAGCAGATCAATGGCCACTGCGCGGGCAGCGGCTTTGCCTTCCTCTGTTTGAATAGTCTTGCCCAGTTGGCCGGTCCATGCTTGCCCGTTTTTCTTGGCAATATGGCCACTGATAAAAACCAAATTGCCTGTTTGCACGAAGGGAACATAAGCTGCTGCGGGCGTTGCAACGGGGGGCAAGGTAATCTGAAGTTCTGCTAATCGTTGGTAGATGGACATGATGTGTGGCTTGAAGAGAGTTAAAGGGCTTGTACGGTTACGCTGACATTCAATGTGTGGTGAGTGCCACCCTGCAGGACCCCTCTTAAGGGTGAGACGTCTGCAAAGTCACGACCCACAGCAAGTCGAACATAGTCATTGCCCGGACTGCACCAACCCTCACGGTTGTTGGTGGGATCGAAATCGTACCAAGATTCTGCCCCTTCAACGGCTTGAGGGTTGGGAATACGCAGGGAAATCCAAGCATGTGACGCATCGCTGCCCAAAAGTCTGGCTTGGCCTGGCGGTGGTTGGGTAAGCAGATAGCCACTGACATACCGAGCGGCCAACCCTAAACTGCGCAAACAAGCCAACATGACATGGGCAAAATCTTGGCAAACACCGCGCTTTTCTCGCAGAACCGACAAAGCGGGTGTGCTGATGTCGGTGCTCAAGGATTGATATTGAAAATCAGCGTGAATGCGCTGCATCAAATGTCTGGCAGCCTCCATCAAATTTCGCCCTGGCGTAAAACTGCTTTGAGCATAAACAGCAAATGCCACGTCGATGGGTGCATGGTGTGAGCCATACGAAAATCCCGAGGCCTCATCGCTGGCCATGCCTGCACGATACTGGTAAGCCGAGATGGCACTCTCCCATGAAAGGCGTTGTGAATAATGTGAAAGTGCAGCCAAGCGTTGGTCTTCAAGCACAAAGGTTTGAACTTGGCTTTCAGCTCTGACAGTCAAGGTGCTGTGAGGGGCTGGCAGTGAAAAGTAAAGCCGGTGATTGCCAAATGAATCCAGGTTCTTTGAGACCACTGCGGCTTCAGGCTCTATGAAGAGATCGTGTTTTAGGCAAAGCTGGCAGGGTGTGGTGGGCGCTTGTAAGTGCGCTACATGTTGAGCTGTTTCGACGGCTGGCGTGTAGCTGTAATGCGTTTCGTGTGTGATGCTCAGTTTCATCTTGTGAATGACCTTAAGCGCCAACGCTTTGTTGCGAATCACCACTGTGAGAAAAGAACAAGCTGTTCAATTGATCAGAGACTGTCCTGGCAGTTTGTCTGCAAGCTAGCAGCAATGTGAGCAAGTCTGGGCTATGGTGTTGTCCATCAGGTACCAAGGCGAGCAAGTCAATGTCTGACAATACGGGAATTTGTTGCGCCATGGTTAGAGTCGCGCCTTGTGCCAAATGCTCCATTTTGGCCAATCGACCGCGCAAAGTTTGGGCAACCCAGCCCAATGCGCGTGGATTGTCAGTGTGAGTTAAGAGTAACTCTAGCAAAGCCCCAAGTGTTCTGCTTTGTTGGTACTGCGCATGAAATGAAATGGTGCTGTCAAACAAATTGAGCACGGCATCAAAACCTGCTTGAGTTTGGATGCATTGGGTTTCGATGGCGCCATGCAGAGCATCTGCCAAAAAGTCCATTCTCTCAATGTGTCTGCCAATGGACAACAAGCGCCAACCATCGTCTCGCGTCATTCGATCTGTTTGCGCGCCAGTGAGCGCGGCCATCAGTTGACTGGTTCGGGCCAGCAGTTGCTGGGCCCCAATGCTGCTGGCCAATGGCGCATCTTTGGGTGAAGGCTGAAAAAATGCATTTTCAGTTTGCTCAATCAAGCTCCAGTGCTCGGGCGACAAGCGCTCTCGAACAGCAGCAGCAGCCAATTTGACAGCGCGCAAGTTGTAGCCCACACCTGTGGTGTGTTGAGTGTCCCAAAAGCCAGCAATGAGCGAACGTTCAAACACTCGCCTAGATTGCTGTGCTTGAGGTACACCCGGCATCACCAGGCCATGCCTGACGCAAAGCATATTCAACCATTCAATAAGGGAAGGGCTGTGCTGTGCCTCACTGTTTAAACTTGCCAGCGCCAGACGCGATAGACGCAAGGTGTTTTCTGTGCGTTCAGAATAGCGGCCCATCCAAAAAAGATTTTCTGCGGCTCGACTGGTGACCAAACGCTGGCGTTGTGAGTTGCCAACAAAAACAGCTTCTTGGGACTTGGATAGAGTGGTCGTTGCCGCTTGGTTTGACAGCACCCAAACGTCAGCGCTGCTGCCGCCTTGTTGCATGGAAGCGATGCCATTTTGAGTCCCCAAACGGGCCAAGCCACCTGGCAAAACTTGCCAGCCACCTTCCTCATTGGCCAAGGCAAAAACTCGCAAAATGACAGGCCGTGATGGCAAGGATGTCAAGGAGGAGAAAGTGGGCGTGTGAGACAAGGGCAGGAAGCCTTGCACGGTGTGCGCTTCAGGATCGCTTTCAATGCGCGCGCGCCATTCATCTAAGCCACGCCAATCAAGTTGGTGACCCATAACAGGCTCAAAGCTTTTGCGACCAGGCGAAAATGGATAGGTGGGTTTGATGACGCAATCTTGAATGCGCGGCAGAACATCGTGTAAAGCAGCAGGCTCGCCGCACCACCAACTGGGGATGGCTGGAAGCAACAATTCTTCTTCAAGAAGGGTGCGTGAAAGTTGGGGCAGAAATCCCAGCAGTGCATTGGATTCTAAAAATCCCGATCCCGGTGTGTTGGCCACCAACACATTGCCAGCTCTGACTGCTTGCAATAAACCAGGGACGCCCAAAGTCGATTCGGCGCGCAGCTCAAGGGGGTCAAGCCAGTCATCGTCCACACGTTTTAAGAGGCCATGGACAGGCTTGAGACCTTCTAGTGTTTTGAGATAAAGGTTTTCGTCTCGGACCAACAAATCACTTCCCTGAACCAAAGACAAGCCGAGGTAGCGAGCAAGATAGGCCTGCTCGAAATAAGTTTCGTTGTAAGGGCCGGGTGTTAGCAGTGCAATGTGGGCTTGCATACCAGCACGCGTTCGAAGCTTGAGCGCATTCACAAAGGAGCGGTAAGACGCTGCCAAACCTGTGACGGGCATCGACTCGAATGCGGGGGCAAATTGGCTAGAAATAATTTGTCTGTTTTCTAGCAAGTAACCCAAACCAGAGGGCGCTTGAGTGCGCTGTGACAGCAACCACCAACAACCATCTGGGCCTCTGACCAAATCGAAGGCTGCCAAGTTTAAATGTCGACCACCCACAGGGGCGTTGCCTTGCATGGCATGCAAGTAGCCAGGGTGCCCTTGAACCAGGGCGTAGGGCAGTGCGCCCTGTTTCAAGAGATGCTGCATGCCATAAACATCGGACATGATGCCTTCAAGCAAGCGCATGCGCTGTAACACGCCAGTTTGAATGTGTTGCCAATCTTGACTTGAAAGAATCAGGGGCAACAAATCGAGTGACCAAGGACGCTGGGGTTGGTCGGCATTGGCATACACGTTGTACGTCATGCCGTTATCCCGAATTTGTCGCGCCATGGATTCGTGACGAAGGGGTAGTCCCTGCAGACCTTCAGCACCTAAGTGTGATAGAAAATCTGCCCAATGCGGTGTCACTTGTGTCGATTGAAAGACAGCACCAAAAATAGAATCTGTGCCTTCTCCTGGGGTGGTGCTGACGCCACCTCTTAACTCATCCCAATGGCCATTTGGCGCCAAGGCCAGAGCGTGCAAAATTTCATGCAAAGAAGGGGCCTGTTCAATCTTCTCAGACTCATGCGGTGAACGCTGCGACTGAGTCAAGGATTGAGAGGGCGAGGAGCTGTTTTTAAATTCCACAATGCCTTAATTGTCGCCTCATTTGTCGCCTCATCTGGTCCTGCGCAGGTCCAAAGTCCAAGGAAATTCTGGACTCGCTGCCAATTCGACATTGGCGGACGGTATGGCCATGGGGCCAGGGGAATGACCGAACCGGAAAAAGCGGGCCAATCTTCGGCTTTCCGCTTCGTAGGCGTTGACTGGCAAGGTGTCGTAATTGCGACCACCTGGGTGGGCCACGTGGTATTGAGCGCCACCGATGGAGCGCTTCATCCAAGTGTCAAGGACATCGAATGTGAGGGGTGCATGAACGCCAATGCTGGGGTGCAACGATGAGGGTGGATTCCAAGCCTTGTAACGCACGCTGGCCACATATTCACCCGATGTGCCCGTGGGTTGCAATGGCAACGGCTGGCCATTGACGGTGACTGTGTAGCGGCTTGGGTTAAGCCCTGTGACATGAACTTCAAGTCGCTCTAGTGAAGAGTCCACGTACCGGGCCGTTCCGCCAGAGGTGCTCTCCTCGCCCATCACATGCCAAGGTTCAAGTGCGTTGCGCAATGTGACTTTGATGGCATCAATGCAAAAGTCGCCTACGCGTGGAAATCTGAATTCAAAGTGGGGAGCAAACCACAATGGATCGAAGTTGAATCCAGCACCAGCCAGATCATGGAGTACATCGTCAAAGTCCATTTTGACAAAGGTGGGTAGCATGAATCGATCGTGCAAAGAGGTGCCCCAACGTGTGATGGGGGCCCTGTAGTTGTCATTCCAAAAACGAGCCACCAAGGCGCGCAACAACAATTGTTGAACCACGCTCATGCGTGCGTGAGGTGGCATTTCGAAGGCACGCAACTCCAGCAATCCCAGCCGACATCTTTAGTCTTTCGTATGGTTTGGTTTAGGCTATTTCCGTAACAGCCCACTTATCTGTAAAAAGTAATTGATGATGAATGCAAGTAAACAAGAATGATTGAAGTTAATTCTTGGAAATAATTCACTATGGCAAATCACTTAAATCTTGATCGTTGGAAAAACATCTTCATTGATCATATTTTGAACGATATCCAATGGGCGATTGATTCGGAACGCAATTTGGCCGCGGCTCAACTTATTCTTTCAGCGATTGATGTAGTGTCTGGGCTAGAGCGTCCGGCAGAAAAAGAGGAAACAATAGGTGATATTTTCATTCGCTGGTGTGATGTACATATGAAACTTGGCGGACAAAGTCATAGCCTCACGGGACTTGACTTGTGGGGTTCTAGGTGTGGATTTCTCCACGGTTACACACCCATTTCCAAACAAGTTCGTCTTCAACGCGCGCGAATTCTTTCGTATGTAGATCATGCAGAGAATCCAGTTATGGGGGCTGCAGATGCTCCAAACTTTCTTATCGTTTCCCTACGAGCCTTGACGTCTTTGTTGGCTCAGGGAATGAGCGATTCAATGGCGAGAATTAACAACGATGAGGCCCTTGGTGTTTTGGTAAACCAAAGAATGGAAATGATGTTTCAGAGTATTGACATATCTGAAAAATTTTCAGAACTTTGAGTTCAAACCCCAACAGTTCTGACTTGTGTTGCTCTTTGACTCGAGAAGTGTTTGATGACCCATCAAACCCAACCCTGCCTCCAAACAGCGTCGTTTTGCAGTTCACGCCACGCAATGATTTGCGTGGCCTTGGAAAACACTGCTTCAATTTCCACAGATTCAATCGGATCGGTGGGCTGTTCGGGTTGAATCACCCGACTCACCAAAAAGTGCTTTTGTTTGGCAATCGGCTTGACAGCCGTCCATTTGGTCAGCCGCAGTTTTTTGGGGTTCAAAGGGTTCATGCTAGACCACTCTTAGGGCTTGCTTTGCAATTCCCGCGCAACTGCTTGGCCCAAGTCAATGACCGCCATGGCGTAGTAGCTGCTCCAGTTTCCAAAGCGTACTTTAATAGTAATTTACTGTGTTTTCTAACACTCAAGAGGGTGCCAAACACCGTCCGTAGTAGCCTCATTCACAGTGGTTCGATTGTGTTCAAGCCAAGCCATAAAACACTGCGACAACTTCATTGTGATGGCCATGAGTTGGACATTGATCATGTCATTTGACTGCTATTGTGGGTGGTGCATTTGTAGCTAACCTTTCGGTGTGCTACTTTTTGTGGGGGTTGAGTGGAGCGGGCAGTGGCAAAAGCGTCACGATTTTTCACGCTGGACATTGGCTGGATTACGGCAATGTTTAGAACCGTTTTCGAGCCTGTATGCGAGCGTGTCCCACGCTGTGCCTTCAGGTTAGCTACAAATCTTAAATTCAGGTTGCCCTGACCGCTGGTCAGAAACTACGCTTGTAGCTATGCAGGATTTGGCAAAGCAGCAGGCAGCAAACGACAACCTATATCTACCGTCACGGCACCGCACACTGCCCATCTTGGCGTCTATCTCACCCATTGCCAACTATCCCGCAAAGCTGCGTATTTTTCTGACCAATGCCAGCAGGTATTGGCAAGTGCGGTGTTTTCTTAAAGGCCGGACCTACACACAAAGCCTCAAGACCACCAACAAGCAAGCGGCCATCAGTCAGGCCAAGCAGTTCTTTCACATCAAGACTGCTGAGCTGTATTCAGATCATGTGACTGCACGCAGCGACAAGAGCCCCAAATTTGCCGACCTGTTGCCGGGCGTGATTGTGGGCTTGCAAGCAAGGGTCAAGAGAGGTGAGTTCGCCGCAGCCAACATCCCCATCTTTTTGCAACGGATGCACAACAGCATCCTGCCGTACTTTGGTGATATGGCCATGGACAAAATTGGCTATAAAGAGTTGTCAGCCTTTATGGAGATGATGAGCAACCGAGACCTGACTGCCACCACAGTCCATCAGCACATGGTAGCCATTCGCAAAGTGTTTACACATGCACACGGTAACAGCATCATCCAGAATTTGCCCAAGTTTCCAGTCATCAAAGTCTCGGACAAGCCTCGAGGTAGTTTCACAGTGGCCGAATATAGAGACCTTGTGCGTCTTGCACGCCAGCGTATTGGTGAAGCTGTTCCCTTGGACTTCTCTCAAAAATACCGCCTTGGCAAGCAAATGCTGGAGCAGTATGGACAGATCAATGCTGACCTGCATTGGTTAATTCGGTTCATGGTCAATGGGTTCATGCGGCCAGGAGACATCAAGTTCCTCAAACACAAGCATGTCTCAATCGTTCGGGGCAAACACATCTACTTGCGACTGAATCTGCCTGAGACCAAGAAGCACGATAAACCCATCGTGACCCTGCAGCCTGCTGTGTTTGTTTATGAACGGCTGTTGGCCCAACAACGAACAGATGGCTATGGCCGACCCAATGACTATCTGTTCTTGCCCAGCTTAGAGGAGCGGAGATATTTGTTGGTAGTCTATGGCTGGCAGTTTATGTACCTGCAGAGTTTGGCTGGTATAGAGGGCAATGCGGCCAACGGTCAAACCCGAACCATCTACAGCTTGCGGCACACGGCCATGACATTCAGATTGCTTTATGGCGGCAAGATTGACTTGCTAACACTGGCACGCAATGCCCGTACAAGTGTGGAGATGATTGAACGTTTTTACGCATCAAATCTCAATGCCGAGATGAACATTGACTTACTGCAAGGCAAGCGGACATGACTGCGTTAAAGGCTCGCGCAAAGATGTCGGTTAAACCGACAAGCAATCGATAGGTCCAAAATGGGTCATGCAGTTCTAAATTTCTGCGCTGCGGATTTTTGTGGTGAAGTACTTATGCTTTTGGGGGGAGTGATTTTTACTCACCCCCCCATTGAGGGCTTGATGGTTTAGCTTCGCAAGTTTGCAACGTTAGAAACGGCGGTGTGCCCAGCTCGCTTTGCTTGATTTGCTGCCATAACAACATCACTAAAGATTGCTCTTGCACTTCCACGACCTGCTAAGACAACTCTTTCTAGAGTCTCATCTGTCGGGGGTGTTAAGTTGGCATCTGTGTAAACCTTGCGCAAAATCGGTAACCAATTAGCAGCTGGAGGGACGTTCATATCAATGACTACGCTTCGGTTTTCAATGCCTCCATCAATCTTGTCTAGATTATTTGTAGTCATGATGAAAACAACGTTGTGTCGATTCATGATTGCTTTGAAACCTGCTTGTGCTGCTTCAGTTAAGTTATCTACTTCATCCATGATTACAAAGTGATTACTTGAATTATTTAGCGATATCAACTGAGTTCGATTTTGGATTTGCTGTGTCAGTTGCGTACCGTTTTGACCTTGGGCACAGGCGTAGTGGTCGGCGTATGGCTCAGTGGTATCTACAATCAAACTGGGTTGAATAATCTGTGAGTTAGGGTCGCTGAGTGCGGTATCAATCAGACCTGGCAACAGGTTTGCTAAGGTAGTTTTGCCTGTGCCATAAAGACCGTAGAGGATGATCCCGCAAATACCATTGTCTGGAAATGGCAGGGTCAAATCCAAGATACTTTCTAGCTTGTACCTGCTATTGGGTTGCAGAGCAAAGTCTCTGAGACACTTAGGTTGCTGAACGATTACGGAATTGGAAGTCATATCAATCTCCTAGATTATGTGAGTGACTGCAAGCAAATGCTTACAATCACTCTTGTGTTTGCTGTCAAGTCAAGCAGCTTTAAGTGCTGCTTGAACTGCCAGACGTTCAGCCTCAATTGCTCTCTGCTCGTCTTCAAACTGCTTAGCTTTTTCCTTGTCTTGACCAACGCTGGCACATGCTGCCAATGCGCTCTTGACTGCGGCGTTAGATTGAACGACACGACGAATAGCAAAGCTGCCATCGTCTTCACGTGTAGCTAGTAAAACAACGCCTTCTTCTAAGCTGTCATTTGAAAAATTCTTGTTCAGGGTGTCACTTTGAATCTTTGCGAGCACATTGCTTTCAAGTACAGCGCGACCTAACTCAACCTTGTCCTTCATCGTCTTAGCCTTGCCAGTTGTGGCCTGACGACGGACTTCCTCAATACCACCTTTATCTTTGAAGAACTTAGGCAGATTCATGACGGCAACTCTTTCTGCAATGGCAACACGTAGAGCAGAGCTGTAGGCATTTACGCGGCGACGGTTCACACCAAAGACGCACTTGACGATCTTGGTTATGAGAGGGCTTGATTCTTTGAACTGGTAACCTTTTTGCTGGATGTAGTTAGCTAAACCTTTACGCAATGCTTTGGCAGTGAAGTCAGAGCCAGACATTGCATTGTTCAGTGAGTAGCAGTGTTGGAGTAGGGCGTAGAGAGTTTCGTTCGAGTTTGCAAGTTCATGGTTTTCCCAATGCTGACGTTCGGAAATTAATTGGTCGATGGCTTCGCCAACTGCCCGCTCTGGATTACTACGGGTCAGTAGATACCCTACGCTGGTTGCGAACTTATTTGGTCCGTCTGAATTTTTAAGTTCACTTTCTTGTGTCGTTCCGTGTACTTTTTCTTCACTCATGATGAGCTCCTAGTTAATTAATGAATACGTGATCAGTTCAAGACAAAGACCACGCATTTATTTCAACTATTTTTTTCGTGCTGGAATACATACAAATTTGAGAACCAGAAAAAGTATGTAAAAAAAATGGTTAGTTAGGGTGGAGCAAGACACACGAACAACAAAGCACAACAGGGCTTCATCAGCCACTGCTGGAGCAGGTTTGCCATTTGGCAGGTTGTTCTTCAACTATCTAAAGCTCAGTCCAAGCTATGCAGCTGGATGCCACCGTATTGCTAACGGAGCCAAGACAAAGCTCAATGCTCATGGCAAGAAGGTGCTCAGCTGCGTTGAAGTGTATGGTGATGTGAATCAGTGCCAATACGGTGAATGGATGGCAGGGCCGGAATGTAAGTGTTTCAGCGAGCGGGATGCCGTGGAAGTACGAACCGCAAATGAGTTAGCTTCAATCTCAAAATCTGATTTGCTCTTGCGCTTTCCAAATGGCGTAAACAAGATGACCGATAAAGAGCTATTGGCTTTTCTCAAAGCCAATGTGCCTAAAGGCGAGGGCAGCAATACAAGGCTGACTCCTGTAGTGGTCAAAAACCTTTGGAAGA
The DNA here is from genome assembly GCA_026400155.1 of Burkholderiales bacterium. Classification (GTDB taxonomy): domain Bacteria; phylum Pseudomonadota; class Gammaproteobacteria; order Burkholderiales; family Burkholderiaceae_C; genus Limnohabitans_A. The sequence continues at coordinate 22,434 of JAPLPO010000042.1, forward strand.
ACATCTATCTCAGTTACTTGATGTTTAGCAATCCCGATGTGGAGTTGTGGCGCATTGGTGCTGAAGCCATGTTGGTTGATCGCTTTATTGGCACCATTGACCCAATGGGACGCAGGATGAACGCATCGGAAGATCATGCCCGTCGCCATTTAACGTTAACCGTAGTGCGGCATCGCGAGTGGGCTTTCAATACGGCAGAGCATGCAGCAGTGGATGACTTCCCCTGTAAAGCCAAGCTAGGCGAATCCCAAGGATGCTTTGACTTTACGGATGCGTGCCGTGCTCAACAGCTATTTGCTCAGGGAGCAGAAGAAATGGGCAATGCCCGTGCTGAGGTCATACGGTGTTCAGGGGCACACCGAAAGTTGTCGGTTAAACCGACGCTGCACCATCAGGGCTTTCTGTTTTAGGCGGGGTTACGCAAGCTCGACCGCACGACGCAGCATGTCATCCGATGCGTCAACATAACCAATCGTGGTCGAGATGTTGCGGTGCCCCATGAGCTTCATCAACACCCGAATGCTTGCGCCTTTACTACTCAAGGATGTGGCAAAGGTTCTGCGACCACTGTGACTACTAGCGCCTTTAATGCCAGCACCGCGATAAAGATTGAAGAACAACTGTGTGAGCGTATTGGGCGTAAAGCCGCGACGTGGATGCTTCTGTGTGTAGAAGAAGGCCGCTTCGGGTGCTCTGGCTGGAATTGAGTTGACGTAGATTTGAAGTTCCTTGCGTAATTTTGGGCTGACATAGACTGTGCGGGGATGTCTGCCTTTTGTTTGATCAGCGTTCAAACGGATTTCCTCGCGGACCAGCCCATTGGCGTCCACAGCATCGGACCAGCTGAGTAGGGCGACTTCCCCGACGCGAAGTCCAGCTAGGTGGGTAGTTAGCAGCATTGCCCTGTTGCGTGCTGCGTGCGGGCGTGTTGCTATGTAATCGTTTGCGCGGCGTAGCTCAGCCGCTGTGAGTGTTTTTGCTTGTGTCATCTGTGCTCCTAAAAGTAATAAATACAGAGCTACAGTTTGTTTTCTTTGATTCGGTTTGGGCAACCGAAGCCCGTTCATCCTGTCGGGTCAATGAAATCAAGCACTTACGCGATAACTACATGAAATGTGGATTAGCTTTGATTTTGTATTTATCCAAAGTAGCATTTAGAAGTTTTCGCAGAAACAATTCGAATCCTTTTCGCTCCGCCAAGACTATTTCGAACTGATTCCAAGTCGTTCGAACAATTTACAACCCGTTCGGGGCCTC
>JAPLPO010000064.1:0-2372 GCA_026400155.1 Burkholderiales bacterium
GTTTCTGCATACTCTGCTTGCGCCGCTTGTGCATTGAGTTGTGCCGCTTCTGTCCGCAGGGCTCTTTTGCCGCCTCGTTCATAGGTCCAGTCCAAGCCCAAAGACTTGTCTGTTCTGCGAGGCAAATTGCCAGCTGGCAAACCTGTGCCAGTTGCGCTGCCTGAGCCGTTAGCTGGATCTGTGGCTTTGGCAGAAAAAGTGGGCAGTGGTGCCCTGTTGGCAGACAAAATGTCAGATTTGGCTGCAGCGAGGTCTTGCTGAGAAATTCTGGCAGCTGCGTTCAGCTTGGCAGCCTCTAAGACCTGTGCCAAGGAAAGTGTTCCCGCCATAGCAGGACGGACTGCGGGGATGGTTTGTGCGGCCAAGGAAAGATTGGCCAAACAAACAGCGTAAAGTAACAATTGTCGTATGCTCATCCACTGTTTATCCTTTAAACGACCTGACTACGACCTGACCAAAGGTCTTTTTGAATGAATTGAACATGCGAATTCTTCTGATCGACTTGGCATCTGCTGAGTATTTGTTGGCAGTGCAGGCATTTGATGTGGTTTTATTGGACTTGAATTTGCCAGCATCGACACAAATCAATGCGCCCATGGCAAGTGGCTTGAGCCTGTTGAAAAAGATGCGCGTCAAAGGAGACAGAACCCCAGTGTTGGTGCTGTCCGCCAGAAACCGAACGGATGAGCGCATCGCCGGCTTAGATGCTGGCGCAGACGATTACCTTGGCAAGCCTTTTGAATTGAATGAGGTGGAAGCCAGGTTGCGGGCTATTTTGCGCAGAAGTCAGGGTGCTGATGACTTGACGCAAATAGGCCGGCTGAGGCTCAATCGCCAACAAAGACGTTTCACCCTTGGTGACGAGACGCTTCAATTGCCTGCACGAGAATTTGAGGTGCTTTGGGAGCTGATGAGTCCGCCTGGTCGTGTGATCAACAAGCGAAACTTGTCTGACAAATTGTCGTCGTTCGATGAGTCATTGGGTGACAACGCCTTGGAAACGTTCATCTCGCGATTAAGGCGAAAACTAGAGGCCTCTGGCGCAGTGATCCGTACCCTGCGAGGTATTGGCTATGTGATTGAGGAAGAATTGTGAATCAGCTTCAAAGTGTTCAACCGCTGCAGGCCAAGTCTTCGCTCAAGTATCGGCTTCTAAGGCATGTTTTGTGGCCTTTGGTCATAGCCTGGTTATTGTTCACAGTGATGTCGGCTGGCATTGCCAATTATTTTGTTCAGCAAGCCTATGATCGCTCATTGCTTGACGACGCCTACATGGTCGCCAGCCATGTGAAATTAAAAACACCCGGATCCTCCGATTTGGAAGTCAATATCACTGCAGCGGAGCTTAAAAGCTTGTTGTTTGATCAAAGTGAGTTGGTTGTATTTGCATTATTCAGAGAAGATGGCAGCCTGGTATCGGGCCATCCGGGCTTGACCTCACCCTCGATTGCCAATCAAGCTGCCAATCCAATTGAGTTTGAAAACATCGTCTTTCAAGGCAACAACATGCGCGCGGTGGTCTTGCGTCAGGATCGTCCACAAAAATTTTCAGTGATCGTGGCTCAAACAGCCTTGAGTCGAACACAGTTGCTCAAAAAATTACTGGGCTATTCAATCATCCCTGAAATTTTGTTATTGGTGCTGATGGGCGCTTGGTTGAGGTGGGTGATTGATCAGGATTTGAAGCCCCTGGCAAAGTTGATCCAATTGGTGCAGACCCGCGATGGCTCTGATCTTTCCGCCTTGCATGTCAAAGCCAACACCGTTGACATTGAAAATTTAAGTGGTGCGGTCAATGCACTGTTGCGACGAATTGAAGCAGGCCTCAAGGCACAAAAAGAATTCACTGGCAACGTGGCGCATGAATTGAGAACCCCCTTGGCAGGGATTCGGGCCTTGGCTGAATATGGGCTCGAGCGCTCTGAGCCCGAATTGCTGAAAGCGCAATTGCACAAAATTCGAGAAAGCAGTATTCGCGCCAGTCACTTGACCGATCAATTGTTGGCCTTGGCCTTCGCCAATGAAGTTGACATTGACATGAAAAGTGAGGAAGTTCACTTGGAAGAACTGGTGACAGCTGCCATCTTGCAACGCAATGCCTTGGCCCGAGAATTGAATATTGACTTAGGCGCTGTCGGCCTAGAAAATGGGGGCCTCATTTTGGCCAATAAAACGCTTGTCGAAGGAATGCTAAACAATCTTTTGGACAACGCGATTCGCTACGGCAAGCCGCCCAATCAATCCATCCAAGAAGTCACAGTTTCCATTCAATTTCAAGAAAAGGGTGTAGAGATGGTAGTCCTAGACAATGGCCCAGGTATTGATGCACAGGACATTGAAAGAATCTTGAAACGTGGCGTTCAAGGTGCCAA
>JAPLPO010000064.1:2443-8677 GCA_026400155.1 Burkholderiales bacterium
TAGCGGCGGGCACAACGCTTGGGTTTGTCAATCGTGACACGTTATGCCCAGTTGCTGGGGGCCCAATTTTGGTTGTGCAATTCATCCCATCGAAGTGGGCTTGAAGCCCATGTCTTGTTCAGGCAAGCACCCGCTGATCTTCAATAAAGGGGTGGTGACAAAAGTCGCAAACCAATGGAGAGCCATCGTTGCGCTGGGTTTGATGACGAACCCCAAACATTCCCCAAGGTTGTATCGATTTGAACGCGCTGAGGAATAACCCAAATTCTCAGACCAAGTTGATATTTGGTGCTTTGCTTGGCCTCACCATAGGTTTCGAGAATGCCAATGACTTGGCTGTTGATAGGTTGCTCTAATGCCAAGCCCCAAGTTTGGGCGCTATAGCCTTGAGATTGATGCTTAATCCAGCCTGCATTGAGGTGGACGAAACGGTCGTGGCCTATTGACCATGTGACTGGGACGTTCAGGTAAATGTCATTGACGGTTTCTGATGGAACGTGCCCAGCATGTTGAAGCCTTCCCAATGTGCTTGACAGGCCCCAATCACCAGGCTCCAAGACGCGCCACCTTTTCTTGGCTTGTATAAAATGATATTGACTGGCAGGCAAGTTGGAATCGGACTGGAAATTGGCGCCCAAAGAGATTTCTGTGTCGCCAAAAAAATTACAACCCGGTACGGCCCAACGCTCGATGCTTGAGCTTGATTTTTTTACCCAGCTTTCAACTTGGCAACTTTTGGGGTCGACCACATTGGCATCGTCGGTATTGAGGGGCCGTGCCGCATGCGCTTGACCCAAAGCCGCTGCAAAGTAAATGAACAAGCCTGAAAAAATTGATGGAAGCCAAGAATTTTTCATGCTGTTTGATTTTAAAAACGCAAGCCTGCAGAGATGCGTTGTTGGTTGTTGTCAGTGAAGTTCACTTTTTGTTCTTTGGCCCATTTGACAAATTGGTTGCCGTGGTCGTAACTGATCGAAATGCCATTGCCTTTGATGGGGTCCGAATATTGCGTGAGTCTGCCGGACTTGCGTGACACATCAATGACCAAACGCTGCGCATCGTCTATTTTCCAGCGCCAAGTGCCATGTGTCACGATTTGGCCTGTGTTCAATCGATTGTCTTTAACGGAGAACAAATTCAAGGTGTGGTTTCTGATCGTTTTGGTGCCAAATCCAATGACATAGGAGTCATTTGGGTCAAAGGTCAAGTTGTAATACTCTTTCAAATTGGTTCTGCCCAAGCCCGTGATGAGGTAAGTGGGCCCGCCAATTTGAAAGTTGACTGACGTGCCCACAAATCCTTTGGAGGCCAGCTGCACGGAGGGCACTATTTGCCCCCAAGAAAAATCGGCGCTGTATTCATAACCCCATCTTGTTTGCTGAAAGTCATTGCCGCGCACATATTGGCCAATCCACGTGGTTTGATTGCCCAAGTTGCCTCGCAAATTCACATCGGCCGCATTGGCTTCATTTTGAGTGGCATACAGAGAAGGCGTTAGCTTGAACGCCCAAGTGGGCTCAGCATCAGCGTCTTTTGCAGACGCCATGTTGCAGGTGCCAATGAGCGCAGTGGTCATGGCCAGGCCAAGCGTCATTTTGAACGAGGGCTGTGAATTCATGTCATCTCCTGAGTGAGCTTTTGCGCCAAGGCTTCTGCAATCTTAATACCATCCACGCCCGCTGACAAAATGCCGCCGGCATAGCTTGCGCCTTCCCCTGCAGGGTAGAGGCCACGCGTGTTCAAACTTTGAAAATTCTCACCGCGTGTCATTTTGAGGGGCGATGAGGTTCGAGTCTCGACACCTGTGAGCACAGCGTCTTTCATGTCGTAGCCCTTGATTTTGCGACCAAACGCCGGCAAGGCTTCGCGCATGGCTTCAATGGCAAAGCCTGGCAACACTTTTGACAAATCACCCAGGCTGACGCCTGGTTTGTAAGAAGGCTGCACTTCGCCAAAATCTTGAGACGCGCGCTCTGCTAAAAAGTCGCCGACCAACTGACCGGGTGCAGTGTAGTTTTCGCCGCCTGCCACAAAGGCTTTCGATTCCAATGTTCGTTGAAACACAATGCCCGACAAAGGGTGATAAGCCTTGGGGGTTTGCTGTGCCATGGCTTGCGCTTGTGTGGCCCATTTCAAACCATCTGCTTCGCCAAAGGCGGCTTGCCAAGAGGCAACATCGGTGGGGTAATCGGACGGCTCAATGGCCACCACCATGCCAGCATTGGCATTGCGCTCGTTGCGAGAGTATTGGCTCATGCCATTGGTGACCACGCGGCCTGCTTCACTGGTGGCCGCCACCACGGTGCCTCCGGGGCACATGCAAAAGCTGTAAACGGCACGGCCGTTTTGAGCGTGGTGTACCAGTTTGTAATCGGCGGCGCCTAGCAAGGGATGGCCAGCATGCCGACCCCAGCGCGCCGCATCGATCACGCTTTGCGGATGTTCAATGCGCACGCCCACCGAGAAGGCTTTGGCTTCCATGTACACACCCCGCTCGTAGAGCAAGGTGAAGGTATCGCGAGAACTGTGGCCCAGTGCAAGCACCACATGCCGTGTGGCCAAGTGAGAGCGCACGCCTGTGTGGCGATCTTCAATGTGCACGCCGGTCACTTGCCGGCCAGACGCTGTGGTCTCAATGTCCAAATCAACTACGCGTTGCTCGAAGCGAACTTCACCGCCCATGGCAATGATTTGCTCTCGCAAATTTTCTACCACCTTGACCAATTTGAAAGTTCCGATGTGGGGGTGGGCCGCAAACAAAATGTCGCTGGGTGCGCCGGCTTTGACAAACTCGTGCATGACCTTGCGGCCTAAATGGCGGGGGTCTTTGATTTGGCTGTAAAGCTTGCCATCTGAAAAAGTGCCAGCACCGCCTTCGCCAAATTGCACATTGCTTTCGGGTTTGAGTGTTTGCTTGCGCCACAAGCCCCAGGTGTCTTTGGTGCGCTGGCGTACGGGGCTCCCGCGTTCAATGACGATGGGCTTGAAGCCCATTTGCGCCAAGCACAGCGCTGCAAAAATTCCGCAAGGCCCAAAGCCCACCACCACGGGGCGTTCGCCTTCTTGAACACCAAAGTGGGCCGGTGCATGACTTGGCGCTTGCCAGCTCATGTTGGGGGTGGCTTGAATGTGGGGATGCTTTGGAAAGCGCGCCAACAGCGCAGCTTCTGATGCTGTGTCTTTGAGCGAGAGATCGACGATAAACACCGCCAACAAATCGGCTTTGCGTGCATCAAAGCTGCGCTTGAAAACATGCAGTTGGTCGATGGCCTGCGCATCAATGCCCATGGCGATGGCGGCCAATTGGCGCAAAGCGTCTTCGGGGTGAGGGGGAGGGATGCGATCCTCGTCGGTTTCGGAGGGCGCATCCGCTGCGCGGCGAACCTCAACCGGCAATGCGGTGAGGGGCAGTTTGAGTTCTGAAATTCGAATCATGGCGCTAAGGGGTTGGGCTTGTGGTTATCAAGCAGACCTGCAGATTATCGCGTGTTTGCTTTGACAAAATGTTGGCACAAGCGAATGGGGTCAGGCGATAATGAGCGCGTGAAGCTTGCCAGACTGCCGCTGGTGCTAGCAGACATGTGATGGCGCAAGCCATTGCACAAAAGCCATGGCGCAAGATTTTCTTGAGCCGTGGGCCGAAAGGCCGCACTGGAGGAACGTCCGGACTGCATAGGACAGCGTAGGAGGTAACACCTCTCCACCGAAAGGCCGCAAGGCACCAAGGTGAGGATCAGAGCAACAGAGACGAGCCGATTGAGTTCGGGTGAAACGGGCAATCTCTACGCGCAGCAATACCAAATAGGCACACGTTGATCTGGTTCCGGAGAGTGTGCGGGTAGGTAGCATCGAGCCGAGCGGGCAACCCTCGGCCCAGAGTAATGGCGGTCACATTGAGGGTAACTTCAATGCACAGAATCCGGCTTATCGGCAGGCTTCACACTTTTATGTTGGCACCAAGCCATGAAAAAACGCGCCTTAGAGCGCGTTTTTTTGTGGGTTCAGCACAAGGCTGCTGAAGTGTTAATTTAGCGCGTAGGCACCAAGCTGGTAGCCAATGCAAACACAGAATTGGGCACATTCGATTTGACAGGCTGGCTTTTGGGCTTGGCAAAGACGCCACGCTTGACCACTGAGGGTGCGGGCTCAACGGTGATGCCTTTGGCGCGCTGCTCAGACACCAACTGACGCAAGCTGATGGACTGCAAATGTGCCAACATTTTTTCGTTCAGGCTGGCCCACAATTCGCTGCTCATCCAGTTGTTGGCTTCGGAGCTGCCGTTGTCTTCTGAATCGGCTGAAAAGTCGACAGCGCTCACAATGTCGGCCATGGTGATTTTTTCGGCATTGCGGGCCAATGAATAACCACCCCCTGGACCCCGAGTGCTTTCGACCAAATGGTGTTGGCGCAGTTTGCTGAACAATTGCTCGAGGTAGGACAATGAAATTTGGTGACGCTCACTAATGGCCGAGAGCGAGACGGGGCCTCGATCTTCGCGCAATGCGACATCGATCATGGCCGTGACGGCAAAACGACTTTTGGTGCTCAAACGCATGGTGGCTTCCTTTCGGCATAAGCGACGCTACAAACTTACAAACATTGTCTCAAACTTACAAGCACAAATGAGGATGCCCCGATGAATTTCAAGGGCTTGGTCAAGAAGAATGTCGCAAAAATGCCCTAAAAAAGACATTTTTCTTTCAAAATCGCTCGTAAGGCATGAGCGCGCGCCATTGTCCGGGCGCGAGAGGCGCCATCAAGACCCGACCCATGCGAACCCTTTTAAGGCCGATCAGCCGCAGTCCTGTATTTTCAATGACACCCGCCGCATACCCCGGTTGGTACCCCTTGAAAGCCATGCGCAAGCCCGTTTTTTGAGGGCTCTCACTGCTGATGCTGGTTTTGAGGCCCACGGGGCACATGTCATGGAGCTGCTCGGGGCTGACTGAAGCTTGTACTTCAGCCAACAACTCGTGTTCTAAGGGCGTGCGCTCGTCTTGAAGCTTGCGAAGCATGCTGGGGTCCTCCGACAAAACCACCAAGCCTGAGGCGGCATCTTCTAAGGCGGCTGCACAATGCAAAATTTTGAGAAGTCGGGGTGTGAGCTTGATCCCCGAGCGGTCTTGGTTGGAGCGCATCTCGGGCGTCAAACTATGCCAAATGTTGCGAGTGCCTTGGGGCAAGCAACTTTGCCCGGCGGTTTTGTGCAGGATGATCGTTAGCAGTGGCACTTTGCCCCGCTGTGCGGTGCTGTGAACCTCAATTTTTTCATCGCTCACACGGTGCGCCGGTTCGTCCACCACCTGCTCATCCACTTTCACCCAGCCCCCCACAATGACTTGCTCGGCTTCGCTGCGCGAGCATTTCAACAAATCGGCCACGCGCTTGGACAGCCGAATGCCTTCGCTGGACTTCACACCATTGTGGGTTGGCATAGGGTCAGGGGTTGCCGGGTGGCATGGATTGAATGCGATCGACGTGGGCTTGCAGTGAACGCGCAGCCACGGGCCACAAACGCTCAGGCACATCGTCGTAGGCATGTGCCACCCAGTCTTCTAAGCTGCCATGCGGCAAGGCGCGCATGGCGGCAATCACTTTGGCTTCGCGCTTTAAGCGATGGGCTTTGAGTTGGGCAATGGCTTGCGCGGCAAATCCCAAAACATAGCCGTGGGCCGGCAAAATAAATTCAAGCTGATGGGCTTTGCATTCGCGGGCTAACAGGTCTAGCGAATCGAGGTAATCGTTCATGCTGCCGTCGGGCGGGTTTACCACTGTAGTACTGCCATTGAGTACGTGATCGCCTGTGAACAACAAGCCATCCTCCAAGAGTGCCAGACACAAATGATTGGCGGCATGACCGGGGGTGTGCAGTACTTTCAGGCTGTGCTCACCCAACTTCAAAATTTCACCGTGTGCCAGTTCGCGATCGGGTTTGAATTGGCTTTGTGCATTGGCCGTGCTGGCGGAAGACAAACCCAAGATGGGCGGCATGCCACCCGCTTGTTGCTGACAAAGGGCCTGCAGGGGTTTGGCGCCCGGCGAATGATCGGGGTGTGAGTGGGTGCACACAATCATTCGAATTTGACCGCCTGTGGCACGCCAAATTTTTTCTAAATGATCGGGATCGGCAGGGCCGGGGTCGATCACGGCGAAGCCGCTGAGAGGGTCGCCCACCCAGTAGGTGTTGGTGCCGGGGCCCGTCATCACACCAGGGTTGGGGGCGGTTAGGCGGC
>JAPLPO010000177.1 GCA_026400155.1 Burkholderiales bacterium
AACAAGAGCCCTGCAGAAAAAGCCAGTCCCAGACGGCCGGCGCGGTGGGGGGTGGTGTTGAGGTTGGTGTTGGTGTTCATACGACACCTCGCATCAAAGTGACGGCCACCATGCCGGTGGCCATGAAAATCCCAACCGACACCAAGGACCTGACAGACAGCCTGCCCAAGCCACACACGCCGTGGCCACTGGTGCAGCCACTGCCCCAGACGGTGCCAATGCCCACCAGAAGTCCTGCGGGAATGAGCAAGTACAAAGGCCGGGTTGGCAGTGTGGGGATCTCTAAGCCCTGACCCAAAAGGCACCCGCCAATGATCAGGCCGGCTAAAAAAGCCCAGCGCCAAGTGTCAGGCTGGGCGGGCGCAGCCATTGTTTCTGAGGCAATGCCGCTGATGCCAGCGATGCGGCCAAGGCCCCACCAAAGCAGCCAACTGGCCAAACCAATGAGAATACCGCCGAGACCGGCAACGAAATAGGGGTGTAAATTGACAATCATCAAGCACTGTTCCCGAAATGGGTTCCAAAAAAGCTGGCAAAAGTTATCATAATTTGATCTCATTTAGAAAGATTCCCATGAGCCGCATTGCCGATCCTGAAAAAAAGAAAGCCCTTTGTGCTCGCTTGGCCCGTATTGAAGGCCAAGTCCGTGGTTTGCAAAAACTCATCGACAGTGACGCCGATTGTGAAAAAATTGCCCAACAAATGGCAGCATCGCGGAAGGCCCTCGACAAAGCTTTCTTTGCAATGGTGGGTTGCATGATTGAGCAAGGCGACCAATCGGCTGAGCATGTGGCTGAAATGCTCACCAAATTTGCCTGAAGTTTGAAATGCACACTTCACAAGCTCAAGTCATTCAACTGTTTGACACTCAGTCCAGCACCTACACCTATTTGGTTTATGACCCCGGTTCTCTAGATGCGGTCATCATCGATCCGGTCGACGACCAAATTCAACGCGATCAACAACTCATTCAAGACAAGGGCCTGAAAGTACGTTGGGCTTTAGAAACGCATGCGCATGCAGATCACATCACCAGCGCGGGTTTGCTGGCCGAACACTTTGGTTTGAAAACGGCAGCGCCTGAAGGCTGCAACATTGGTACGGCTTCAGTTCAACTGGTCGATGGCCAAATCATTCCCTTTGGCGCTTTTACGCTCAAGGCATTGCACACTCCCGGCCACACCGCCGGCAGCATGAGTTTTTATCTGGCTGCCAAAGAAGGTGGGCATGTTTTCTCTGGTGATACCCTGCTTATTCAGGGCTGTGGCCGCACAGACTTTCAGTCGGGCAGCGCGCAAGCGCTTTATCACAGCCTCACCCAAATCTTGTTCAAGTTGCCGCACAACACCACAGTGTGGCCAGGCCACGATTACCAAGGGCGAACGCATTCAAGCATTGGCAACGAGATCAACAACAATGTGCGTGTGGCGGGTCACACTGAAGCGCAGTTTGTGGCCATCATGAACAACCTCAATTTACCCAAACCGCGGCGAATTGATGAAGCGGTCCCTGCTAATTTAAATTCTGGATTACGGCAAGATGCCGGAGGAGAAACTGTGCGAAATGATGTCTTAACCATTCGGCCCGCAGACGGTTATGCCGGCGATGTCTATCCTGAACTGGCCTGGCACTGGGTGCAGTCGGGCGAAGCCGTCTTGGTCGATGTTCGCTCCGATGCAGAACGGGCTTGGGTTGGCTTTGTGCCTGAAGCCAAACCGCTGGCCTGGAAGCAATGGCCGGTGGTGGATGTCAACCCAGAGTTTGATGCAGGCATTCGAGCCATTGCAGCAACAGGCCTCAAAATTGTGCTGCTGTGCCGCAGTGGTGTTCGATCTGTTGCTGCAGCACAAAGAGCCACCAATTTGGGCATTGAGGCGTTCAATATTTTGGAAGGCTTTGAAGGCGATCCCGATGCCCATGCGCATCGCGGCAAGTTAGGCGGATGGCGAATGCGCGGCCTGCCTTGGGGACAGAATTAATCAATTAGCCCATCAAAGGCCCGGTGGTGTTTTTTGAATCAAATCTTGCGCAGCTTGTTCATAGGCGTAAGCCACTTGCAGCAATTCAAAATCGCCTTGTGGTTTGCCAATCAATTGCAAGCCCATGGGAAGGCCTTGCGCATTGAATCCTGCAGGCAAGCTGATCGCAGGCAATCCAGCAAAGGTGGCATAGATCACCACCTCCATCCAGCGGTGGTAGGTGTCCATCGCTTGGCCGTTGATGTGGCGCGGCCAACGCTCAGTGACATCAAAGGGCCAGACCTGAGTAGAGGGCAGCGCCAACACGTCAACAGATTCAAACATCTTGAGCATGCTTTGATAAAAGCGGGTGCGTGTGACACTGGCCTGCATCAATTGGTGGCCGGTGAGGTTCAGCGATTGATCGTATTCCCACTGAGCTTCGGGTTTGACTTTTTCACGCCAGTGGGGCAAGTGGGTGTAGGCGCCAACATTGCGGCCTGCCAACGCTTTGCGCCAGACCAGCCAAGCATCCCAAATTTCTTCAGGGCGCATGCCCAATTGAGCATTGGACACCTTGCAACCAGTGGATTCCAGAGTTTTAAGAGCCTCTTCGCAAACCGACAAAATGCCATTTTCCATGGGCAAGTACGCACCCAGATCGGCCAGCCAACCCACCCTGTTGCCCTTCGTGTTGTTGTCTAAGCTGCGTGCAAACGCTTCACCCGATTCAGCAATGGACAAGGGAGAGCATGCATCGTAGCCCGCTTGCGTTGAAAGCAGCATGGCAATGTCACGAACCGATCTGGCCATGGGGCCTTCTGTACTCAATTGAGAAATGAAGGCGTCTGCCACAGGAAATCTAGGCAATCTGCCCTGCGAGGGTCGCATGCCAAACACATGGTTCCATGCAGCCGGGTTGCGCAAGCTTCCCATGAAGTCTGAGCCGTCGGCCACGGGCAACATGCGCTGCGCTAAGGCAACTGCCGCACCGCCGCTGCTACCGCCTGCACTTTTTGTTCGGTCCCAGGCGTTGTATGTGGCACCAAATACGTCGTTGAAAGTGTGCGAGCCAAGACCAAACTCGGGGGTGTTGGTTTTGCCAATGAAGATGCACCCGGCCGCTCGCATGCGGGCGGCCATGATGCAGTCTTTGTTGGCAGGGTCATGCGGGGCGAGGTTCGATCCATGGCTGGTTCGAAAACCCGCGACGTCCGTCAAGTCTTTGACGGCTTGTGGCATGCCATGCATCCAACCCATCGACTCGCCCCTTGCTAGTTGGGCATCGCGTTCATCGGCCTGCGCTAAAACCAGGTCCTCCGATGCCAGGCTGACCAAGGCATTGCTGCTGCCATTGTGTTTTTGAATTTGATTCAAAAAAGAAGTTATCACCTCACGACAAGACACAGCCTTGCTGTGAATGGCATGCGACAAATCGAGGGCTGACAAGTTCTGAATGATCATGAAAAGCGGGGTCTTTTAAAGGGTGCCGTTCTCAAAGCTCAGGGATGATGCCCATCACGGCCACGAGACGATCAAAAAATCATTATCATCAGCATATGACATTTTTGGCAATCGACGTCGGTAACACTCGTTTGAAGTGGGCGCTCTACGATCGGCCGCACACCCAAGCCAATGTGCTGGCGCAAGGGGCGGAATTTTTAGAGAACATCGAAACCCTCGCCGATGGGCCTTGGGCTGGCTTGCCTGCGCCCAAGCACATGCTGGGCTGTGTGGTCGCTGGCGATGCCGTGAAGCGCCGCGTGCAAGAACAAATGGAACTGTGGGATGTGGCGCCGCAATGGGTGGTGTCTTCCAGCCAGGAGGCTGGCGTGAGCAATGGCTACGACCATCCCACTCGCTTGGGCTCCGACCGTTGGGTGGCCATGATCGGTGCGCGCCACCGCATGTTGGCCAAAGGGCATGCCCAACCTTTGGTGGTGGTCATGGTGGGTACAGCCGTCACGGTGGAAGCCTTGGATCAGCACGGTAAATTTTTAGGCGGCTTTATTTTGCCAGGCCACGGCATCATGTTGCGCGCCTTAGAGTCGGGCACGGCCGGATTGCATGTTCCCACTGGGGAAGTCAGGCCCTTCCCAACCAATACCAGCGATGCGCTGACCAGTGGTGGAACCTACGCCATTGCAGGCGCTTGCGAGCGCATGGTGCAGCACTTAAAACAACACACCGGCCAAGAGCCGCAGTGTGTGATGACCGGTGGTGCGGGTTGGAAAATGGCTCCCAGCATGGCCATTCAATTTGAGTTGGTGGACAGCCTGATTTTTGATGGCCTTTTGAAACTGGCGCAAACACGCTTTCTTTAACTCGCTTTAATTCACCTCTGACGCATAGGCATGCGTAAGCTGCATCAAGTGAGCGCGTTCGCTTGGGTTTTCCAAGTAGGGTGCTAACAACAACAGAACATGCCGTGCACCGCGGGCCAAGGCATCGCCTGCGCTTTCTGGCTCCATGGCATGGCGAGGGTTGCGCACATACTCATAACTGAGCCAGTAAGTGACCACCACCGACATGCTGGCCGACAAGGTGTTGAAGGTGTCGGGCTCATTGCGTATGTGGCCTTGCCGGGCCAAAGCTTGTAGCAACTGGTGAAGCGATGCGGTTTTGACTTCCAACACGTGCTTGAAGTTGGTTTCCAGATGGCGATTTTTAGACAGTAAGTCGTTGAGGTCTCGGTACAAAAATCGGTGCGCCCAAATGAGCTCGAACAAAGAGTGCAAAAAGAACCAAGCGTCTTCCACGTCTTTGACATCTTGGCTGGCATCGAGCAGCTTCAGAATGTCTTCTTTGTAGTTGTCAAACAAATGGCTGACCAGTTGGTCTTTGGCGGGAAAGTGATAGTACAAATTGCCCGGGCTGATGTTGAGCTCGGACGAAATGAGGGTGGTCGACACATTGGGTTCGCCATAGCGATTGAACAGGTCCAAAGACACGGTGGCAATGCGCTCGGCGGTGCGACGGGGGGCTTTTTTGGCCATGAATTATTTGGCAGGGGTGGCGCGTTTTCGGGTGGGCGATTTGGCGCTGGCCTTTGCCAGGGCTGCCTCCAAAGCTGCCACCCGATCTTGCAGTTCAGCCACTTCTTGCGCAGTGGGTAGGCCCAAACTTTTGAGCGCCCGAGCCACGCGATCTTCAAACAGGTGTTCTAAGCGATCTACTTTGACGCCAACCGGTTGAACCAAACCAGCCCCTAAATTTTGCGTGAGTTGGTTGAAATGCGATGTGGCTTCGTGAATTTTTTCTTGGGCAACAGCTTGCGACTTTTTCTGAAACGCCAAGCCCTCGGCCACCAAAGCTTCAAAGGCTTTGCTGCCCTGAGCACGGGCTTGTGCCTGCGCTTGCGCCATGGCGCCTAGGCCGGCCAGCCAAATGTCTTTGGAGGCCGCCGTGTGCTTAGCTTCTGCTTTGCTGGAAGGGCTTGCAGCACCTTGGGTGGGTTTTTGAGGGCGGGTGGGGGCCATGAAAACTCCGTACTTCGAATGATGGACCGTCAAAACCTCACTTTAACCGCTGTGGCACGGCATGCCAATGCTTATAAAATACAGTTTTGGAAAGAAAAAATGACAATTCTTGTGACCGGTGGTGCGGGCTTCATTGGCGCCAACTTTGTATTGGACTGGGTGGCCCATACCGATGAAAAGATTGTGAATCTCGACAAACTGACCTACGCAGGCAATTTGGAGTCATTGGCACCCTTGAAAAACAAGCCTCAGCACGTGTTTGTACAGGGTGACATTGGCGATTCTGCTTTGTTGCCCCAGCTTTTGGCCGAGCACCAACCCAGAGCAGTTTTGAATTTTGCAGCCGAGAGCCACGTCGATCGCTCCATTCACGGCCCCGGCGAATTCATAGAAACCAACATTGTGGGCACCTTCCGTTTGCTAGAGTCGGTGCGCGGCTACTGGCAAAGTTTGGAAGCCAATGCCCAAAGCCAATTCCGCTTCTTGCATGTCTCGACCGATGAGGTTTATGGCAGTTTGGCGCCCCAAGATCCGGCCTTTACCGAGCAGCATGCGTACGAGCCCAACAGCCCCTACAGTGCCAGCAAGGCGGCCAGTGATCACTTGGTTCGTGCATGGCATCACACCTACGGCCTGCCTGTGCTCACCACCAATTGCAGCAACAACTACGGCCCCTTACATTTCCCCGAAAAGCTCATCCCGCTCATGATTGTCAATGCCTTGGCGGGCAAGCCATTGCCGGTGTACGGCGACGGCATGCAGGTGCGCGATTGGCTTTACGTCAAAGACCATTGCAGCGCCATTCGCCGTGTGTTGGAAGGCGGTCAATTGGGCGAGACTTACAACGTGGGCGGCTGGAACGAGAAGCCCAACATCGAGATTGTGAAAACAGTCTGCGCCTTGCTAGACGAGTTGCGTCCGCGCGCCGATGGTGCCAGCTATTCACAACAAATCACGTATGTCAAAGACCGACCTGGTCACGACAGACGTTATGCCATTGACGCCCGCAAACTTGAAAAAGAATTGGGCTGGAAGCCCGCCGAAACCTTTGAGACCGGCATTCGCAAAACGGTGGCCTGGTATTTGGAAAACACCGAATGGGTGGCGCACGTGCAAAGCGGCGCCTACCGCGAGTGGGTCTCTAAGCAATACACCGCATGAAAATTCTATTGCTTGGCAAAAACGGTCAAGTTGGCTGGGAATTGCAGCGCAGCTTGGCGCCATTGGGCGAGGTACTGGCCCTAGACAGAAACAGCACATCTCACTGTGGCGACCTGAGCAATTTGGAAGGTCTGGCAGAGACCGTGCGGTTGTTTCGGCCCGATGTGGTGGTCAACGCCGCCGCTTACACGGCGGTTGATAAAGCAGAATCAGATCAGTCAACGGCACATTTGATCAATGCTTTGGCGCCAGAGGTTTTGGCCCGGGCCTGTGCTGCCATAGGCGCTTACCTGGTGCACTTTTCAACCGACTACGTGTTTGATGGCGCGGGTCAAAAACCTTGGCTTGAGTCTGATGCCACAGGGCCGCTCAATGTGTATGGCCACAGCAAGCTGGCCGGTGAAAAGGGCATTGCCAAGCAAGGTGCGAAGCATGTGATTTTCAGAACCAGCTGGGTGTATGGCACCGAAGGCGGCAACTTTGCCAAAACCATGCTGCGCTTGGCGCAAGAGCGCGAAAAAATGGCCGTCATCAACGACCAATTTGGAGCCCCGACCGGTGCAGCCTTATTGGCCGACATCACGGCTTTGTGTCTGCAGCATGAGCCGCATAAGCCGCATAAGCCTCATTTGTCTGGCATTTACCATCTGGCAGCAGCAGGTGAAACAACTTGGCACGCTTATGCGCAATACGTCTTGCAACAAGCGCAAAGTCTCAAGCCAGATTTGAAATACACCGTGAAAGAAGTGGCAGCAGTTGCCACCACCGAGTTTCCAACCCCTGCGGCTCGCCCGCTGAACTCAAGGCTCAATTGCAGCCAGCTTGAAAATGCGCTCCAACTCAAATTGCCGGCTTGGCAAACAGGGGTGGATGCCATGCTCGCAAAAATTTTGTGAACTTGGGCCCCTGGAGGGTTTCAAACGTCCCAAAAGTGTTCACAATACGGCTCTGACAGCCTTTCATCACATGAGCAAGTACTGACTTGCATGTTTTCAAATTGAAGAACCATCATGACTGACAACGATTCATTGGCCCACATTTCTCCTCGCGACAAAGCAGAAATTTTGGCGCAGGCTTTGCCCTACATTCGCAAGTTTCATGGCAAGACCTTGGTCATCAAATACGGCGGCAACGCCATGACCGACCCCGCTTTGCAAGCCGACTTTGCCGAAGATGTGGTGCTCCTTAAATTGGTGGGCATGAACCCTGTGGTGGTGCACGGTGGCGGCCCGCAAATTGAAACAGCCCTCAACCGCTTGGGCAAAAAAGGCGAGTTCATTCAAGGCATGCGCGTGACCGACGCCGAAACCATGGAAGTGGTGGAGTGGGTCTTGGCCGGTGAAGTGCAGCAAGACATTGTGGGCTTGATCAATCAAGCGGGTGGCAAGGCCGTGGGTTTGACCGGACGTGATGGCGGTTTGATTCGCGCCAAAAAACTGAAGATGGTCGACAACGCCGATCCCAACAAAGAGTACGACGTGGGCCAAGTGGGCGAGATTGAATCGATTGACCCCAGTGTGGTCAAAGCCTTGCAAGACGATGCGTTCATTCCTGTCATCAGTCCCATTGGTTTTGGCGAAAACAACGAAAGCTACAACATCAACGCCGATGTGGTGGCCGGTAAATTGGCCAGTGTGCTCAAAGCTGAGAAATTGGTGCTGCTTACCAACACCCCAGGCGTGTTGGACAAGGCTGGCAATTTGTTGACTGACCTCAGCGCACGCCGCATTGACGAATTGTTTGCCGATGGCACCATCAGCGGTGGCATGTTGCCCAAAATCAGTGGCGCCTTGGACGCCGCCAAGAGTGGCGTGAATGCGGTGCACATCATCGATGGTCGCGTGCCGCACGCCATGTTGTTAGAAATTTTGACCGATCAAGCTTTCGGCACCATGATTCGCAGCCACTGAGCAGGAGTACTTTCATGACCACAGAGACAAGCCACGAAGACAACTTGCCCGACCACGAAGAAGCTGGCGCTACGCCCACACGCAAGCGCCCCAAGCCGGGCGAGCGTCGCTTGCAAATTTTGCAAACCTTGGCCGGCATGCTGGAGCAGCCTGGTGCTGAGCGCATCACAACAGCGGCACTGTCAGCCAAGTTGGGGGTGAGTGAAGCGGCTTTGTACCGTCATTTCGCCAGCAAAGCGCAAATGTTTGAAGGCTTGATCGATTTTGTCGAGCAGTCGGTGTTTGCGTTTGTGCGCCAAATTGCCGATCGCGAACCCGCAGGCCCTGCGCAAGTGGCGCGCACCGTGGCGCTCATTTTGCAATTTGCAGAAAAGAATCCTGGCATGGCCCGCGTCATGACGGGCGACGCGCTGGTGTTTGAAAACGAGCGTTTGCAAGAGCGCATGAATTTGTTGTTTGACAAACTCGAAAGTGCATTCAAACAGTCTTTGCGCGATGGCGGCCCACAAAGTGACACCCCCACAGTGGATGCGCAAGTGTCCGCCTCTTTGTTGGTGGCCTTCATGATGGGGCGCATGCAACGCTTTGCGCGTTCTGGCTTTAAGCGTTTGCCTTCTGAGAATTTGCAGGCTTCGTTGGCTCGTATTCTTTAAGTCACCAACTCCAAAGCGTGCCGTCGTGCTGCAGGCGGTTAACGGGCAGGTACGCGCGCTGATACGGGTACTTGGCTGCCAGTTTTTCATCGATGTCCACCCCGTGGCCAGGCGACTCACCGCAATACAGCATGCCTTTTTCAAAGCGCCAATCGTGCGGAAACACCGACAGCATCTCTTCGCTGTGCGCCATGTGTTCTTGAATGCCAAAGTTGGGCACCCAGGTGTCAAAGTGCAATGCCGCGCCCATGCAAACGGGTGACAAGTCGGTGGCGCCATGAGAGCCAGTGCGCACTTGGTACAGGCTGGCCAAATTGGCAATGACGCGCAGGTGCGTGATGCCGCCCGCGTGCGTGACGGTGGTGCGGATGTAATCGATGAGTTGTTGCTCGATCAAATCTTTGCAGTCCCACACGGTATTGAAAATCTCGCCCACCGCCAAAGGTGTGGTGGTGTGATGGCGAATGAGCTTGAAGGCTTCTTGATTTTCAGCAGGTGTGGGGTCTTCTAGCCAGAACAAATGGAAGGGCTCCAATTCTTTGCCCAAGCGCCCAGCTTCAATGGGCGTGAGGCGGTGGTGCGCGTCGTGCAGCAAATGCGTGTCGGGGCCCACGGCTTCGCGCACCGCTTGAAAGAGGCCAGGCGTGTGACGCAAATACTTTTCGGTACTCCAGTCGTGCTCGCCAGGTAAGGGGCCATCCGCAGGCTCGTAGATGCGGCCGTTGCCACTCACGCCATAGACTTTGTTCAGACCTGGAATGCCACTTTGTGCGCGAATGGCCATGTAGCCCATTTCTTTGTGGCGCAATACTTCTTCCACCGTTTCGGCGGTGTCTCGGCCAGTGGCGTGGGCATACGACATGATGCCCGTTCGGCTTCTGCCGCCTAGCAATTGGTAAAGTGGTTGGCCTGCAATCTTGGCTTTGATGTCCCACAGCGCCGTGTCCACTGCGGCAATGGCCGTCATGGTGACGGGGCCTCTGCGCCAGTACGCGCCTTTGTAGAGGTACTGCCAGATGTCTTCAATTTGCTGCGGGTCTCGGCCTATCAAACAGGGAATGACGTGCTCTTCTAAATAGCTCACCACCGACAATTCGCGGCCGTTGAGTGTGGCGTCTCCAACGCCCGTGAGACCTTCATCGGTTTCAATTTTGAGGGTGACAAAATTGCGACCTGGGCAACACACAATGACGCGAGCAGTTGTGATTTTCATGAGTCGTTTTGCTGAATGATGTATTTGACGGTGGCATCTACGCCTTGGTGCAAAACCTGGTCGTGCCAATAAGTGACACGCGCAAGCCAGGCTTCTGAGCTTGCCAGTTCTGGGCCCCACAAATCTTCGCGTGCCAACAAGGCACGCACACAGGCATCAGATTCAGTGGCTTGTTTGGCGCCAATGGTCATCAGGCTGTTGGCCTGAGGATCGTTGAGCGAATAGGCCTTGCCCTGTTCATCGACGCCCAAGGTGTATCGCAAAAAGACAGCCGCAGCCAAAGCATGGTGTTCAAACGAAGCATGAGCCGCCATTTGCCCCAACGCAGAAGGCGGCCAACGCTGTGGAATTTTTTGCGAGCTGTCGGTGGCAATTTGATGCACGCTGTGTTTTAAGTAAGGATTGCCAAAGCGTTGAATGAGGGCGTCGCGGTAGTCGGCCCAATCGGCACGACTCAAATGTGGTGCGACTTCTTGGCTCATTAATCGTTCAACAAATTCGCGAATGTGCAAAGCGCCAACGCAATCGGCAATGTAGGCCCGACCCGTCACTGCGCCCATCAATGCCATGGCCGAATGGCTGCCGTTGAGCATGCGCAACTTGGCTTCTTCGTAGCTGTGAACATCGGCTGTGACGCGCACACCGCACTGGCGGAGCAGGGCAGCATCGCTTGGGTCGGCAAACTTGTCTTCAATCACCCATTCCCAAAAAGTTTCAGTGCTCAGCGCGCCGTGGTCTGTCAAACCCAGAGCGGCCTTGGCGGCATCAGCCACTTCTGCGGTTGCAGCAGGCACGATGCGATCGACCATGCTGCAAGGAAAGGTGCAATGGGCCTCTATCCACTGCATGAGAACTGCATCTTGCGGCGTGGCAGTGGCCTGCAACAAGGCTTTGAGTTTGTGGCCGTTGCCTTGGAGGTTGTCGCAGGAGGCAATGGTGAGGCCCGTGATACCTGCATGCCCTGCCGCATGCACAGCCGTATGTCGCAGGCGAAGTCCGTCTAGAAGCAGTTGTGCCAAAGCTGGTGTGTAGCCCTTCTCTGTCACTGTCAGGGTGATCCACCGTGTGCTGGGCGCTGCCATGGCGTTCAATACATTTTCACGTTCGGTGTTGAGCACGCTGGTTTGCCACAGTGCACCAGGTACTTGCCACTCAATGCCTTGTGCGCCGGCGATGCGCACCGCATACAAGCCGTCTTGTGCGCGAAGCTTGTTGACTAAGCCGGCTTGCGTCATGCCCACACCATGAATGCCCCAGCGCACATCGCCTTGGCGCAGTAGTTGCTCAAACACCATGGCTTGGTGTGCTCTGTGAAAGGCACCCAATCCGAGATGCAACACGCCTGGCGCTGCAGAAGTAGGTCTGTCAGAGGGCGATTGAACAGACTGCGGGATACGCGATTGCGTCGCCCGGCTGAGTTGCAATTCAGACATGGCGGTGCTTGAGTTTGTCCTCAGATGCTTCAATTTCAGCCAAGGTGGCATCGTCAACCCAAATGCCATTTTGTTCGCGGTCAAGGCGAGCCTTGCGCTCAGGCTCGCCTGCCATCATCACACCTTCTGAGCCAGGCGCGTTGGGGCTTTGGCGCAACCAGTCTTCAAACGCCAAGGCCTCTTTTTCGAAGGCGTCTTGTGTGCCCAAGCGCACTGGGTCGATGATCATGGTGAGCATGCCATTGAGCACCGTGCGTTGGTTGTCGGCTTCGCGGTGCCAAGTGCCGCCGCCGGTGAGTGCACCGCCCAAAAGCTCACAAGCCATGGCCATGCCAAAACCTTTGTGTTCGCCAAAGGTCATGAGTGCGCCAAAGAAACCATTCGATTGCGGCACCACCACCACGCCTGGGTTGTTGGTGGGATGGCCTTTTTCATCAATCAAATAGCCATCGGGCACTTGCTCTCCCTTGTTGTAGGCCACGCGCATCTTGCCTTGCGCCACACGGCTGGTGGCGAAGTCGAGCACAAAAGGTTTGCGTTGACCCATGGGCACGCCTATGCAGCATGGGTTGGTGCCAAAGCGCCCGTCACCACCGCCAAATGGGGCCACCACAGGCCGTGACAACACATTGACAAAGTGAATTGACACCAAACCTTGCGCCACCGCCATTTCAGCAAAGTGGCCAATGCGCCCTAGGTGGTGCGAGCGGCTCAGTGCCACGGTGCAAACGCCGTGTTGCTTGGCGCGTTCAATGCCCATTTGCATGGCTTGCACACCCGTGATCTGGCCAAAGCCGCTTTGGCCATCCAAGTTCAGCAAAGGACCTGTGTCGATGAGCACTTTCACACCCGTGTTGGGTTGAAGACCGCCCTCAAGAATGGCATCGACATAGCGCGGCACCATGCCTACACCATGCGAGTCGTGACCACTTAAATTGGCCATAACCAAATTGGCAGCTACTTGCTCAGCCTCCGCGGCTTGGCTGCCTGCTTGTTGAATGATGTTGGTAACACGCTGCCGCAACTGATCGGCTGGAATACATTGGCTCATTGTTTGACTTTCAAATTACATGACGGCGCCCACTTGCCAAGGCACAAATTCGTTTTGGCCGTAGCCGTGCAGTTCACTCTTGGAGGGTTCGCCTGAAGCGGTTTTTAAAATCATTTCGAAAATGCGTTGGCCCATGTCGGCAATGCTCACG
The DNA here is from genome assembly GCA_026400155.1 of Burkholderiales bacterium. Lineage (GTDB taxonomy): Bacteria > Pseudomonadota > Gammaproteobacteria > Burkholderiales > Burkholderiaceae_C > Limnohabitans_A. Next base: position 13,010 of record JAPLPO010000177.1, read on the forward strand.
CCGTTGTCGACAATCTCACCGCAATTGAGGTCCATGTCTTCTTCTTGTTTTTTCCACAAGGCCGAGTTGGTGGAGAACTTCAAGCTGGGAGAAGGGGCACAGCCATAGGCGCTGCCGCGTCCTGTGGTGAAGCAAATGAGGTTGGCGCCGCCCGCCACTTGGCCCGTGGCACTCACCGGGTCGTAGCCTGGTGTGTCCATGTACACAAAGCCATGCGCATTGACGGGCTCTGCATATTCAAAAACTGCCTGCAAGTTGCTGGTACCGCCTTTGGCCACAGCACCCAATGACTTTTCGAGAATGGTGGTGAGGCCGCCGGCTTTGTTGCCAGGTGAAGGGTTGTTGTTCATCTCACCGCCGTTGATTTCGGTGTAGTTTTCCCACCAGTGAATGCGGTCAATGAGCTTTTGCGCCACTTCGGGTTTGACAGCGCGGCGCGTGAGCAAATGCTCGGCACCATAAATTTCAGGGGTTTCGCTCAGGATGGCTGTGCCGCCGTGTTGAACCAACAAGTCAACCGCTGCGCCCAATGCGGGGTTGGCGCTGATGCCAGAGTAGCCGTCAGATCCGCCGCACTGTAAACCCACCGTGATGTGTTCGGCGCTGCAAGGCTCGCGCTTGACTTGGTTGGCGCGTGGCAGCATTTCTTGGATGAGGGCAATGCCTTTTTCAACCGTGAGGCGCGTACCACCCGTGTCTTGAATGTTGAACACCTTGAGTGTGTCGCCTTCGCGCAAGCTGCTGTGTGCCAACCAGGTTTTGAGTTGATTGGACTCACAACCCAGGCCCACCACTACCACGCCCCAAAAATTAGCATGCGTGGCATAGCCTGCCAAGGTGCGCTCTAGCAACTGCATGCCCAGACCTTCCGTGTCCATGCCGCAACCGGTGCCGTGCGTCAAAGCCACGACGCCATCGACATGGGGAAAGTTGGCCAGCGCTGCAGGGTTGTTGCGTTTGGAAAAATGATCGGCAATGGCGCGTGCGGCCGTGGCTGAACAATTGACACTGGAGAGCACGCCAATGTAATTTCGTGTGGCCACGCGCAACTACATTGGGGTGCTGTCTAGCGTCAATTGTTCGGCCACCGCTGCACGCGCCATTGCTGATCATTTTTCCAAACGCAACAATCCCGCTGCCTTGGCCAACTTTCCCAATGTCGATGGTGTGGTGGCACTCACGCATGGCACAGGCTGCGGCATGGACACCGAAGGCCTTGGCATGAAGCTCTTAGAGCGCACCTTGGCCGGCTATGCCACCCACGCCAATTTTTGGGGCGTGGTGGTGGTGGGCTTGG
>JAPLPO010000022.1:0-11257 GCA_026400155.1 Burkholderiales bacterium
CTGTTGCCATATTCTCGAAGCAGGTCGATGCCTTTGGTGGGTTTGCCCGTGCGCGGGTGCGCCACCTCTCCTGTGTGAACGCGAACCAAATTGACCATCACAAACTCTTGGCCGTCGTCTGTTTCAAGGAAAGCTCTTAAATCTTGGGGGTCGCTGTATTCGCTCATTTTGAGACTGCTGACCTGGTCCATCAAGTCGCTCACCTCTTGAGTGCTTAGCGGGCCTCGCCAGTTGTCGTACCAGAGGCGAAAAACAATGTAGAGGCTTAAGGCTACAACCCAAATCCACCAAGCACCAAGCAGCATTGACTTCTCCTAAAATTGATTTAAAGCTGTTCTCATGACAAGGTCAGCATGTTCGAAGCATAATCCTTTAGAGCACATGCATGTGTGCTTTTCAGTCTCCCGCAAAGTCGAGTCTTGGTAAATAGAAAAAATGAATTATTTAACGCTTGAAGATGCCATTGGCAACACACCCTTGATCAGGTTGCAAAGAATGGCGGCTGAAATGACGGGCCCCAAAGGGAATGTGCTTTTGGGCAAACTCGAAGGCAACAATCCGGCCGGCTCAGTCAAAGACAGGCCTGCACTTTCCATGATTAAACGGGCTGAAGAGCGAGGCGAAATCAAGCCTGGCGACACCCTGATTGAAGCCACCTCGGGCAACACGGGCATTGCACTTGCCATGGGTGCAGCCATCAGGGGCTATCGAATGATTTTGATCATGCCGGAAGATTTGTCCATTGAGCGTGCACAAACCATGAAGGCCTTTGGCGCCGAACTTATCTTGACTCCGAAAAGTGGGGGCATGGAATATGCCCGAGACCTGGCCGACAACATGGCGGCCCAAGGCAAGGGTCGCATCCTCGATCAATTCTCCAACCTCGACAACCCACGCATTCATTACGAGACAACGGGCCCAGAAATTTGGTCGCAAACAGAAGGGCGTGTCACGCACTTTGTCAGCTCCATGGGCACCACTGGCACCATCACTGGCGTGTCGCAATTTCTGAAAGAAAAGAACCCCAAGATCCAAATTGTGGGTGCTCAACCTACCGAGGGTTCGCGCATCCCTGGCATTCGGAAATGGCCAGAGGCATACTTGCCCAAGATTTACAACCCAGCCAATGTGGATGAGTTGATTTATGTCAGCCAAGATGATGCGGAAGACACATGCCGTCAAATGGCACGCGAAGAGGGCTTGTTTGCGGGTATTTCAGCGGCTGGCGCTTGTTGGGTTGCCCAGCAAATTGCTGCTCGAGAAAAAAACGCCACCATCGTTTTCATTGTGTGCGATCGCGGCGATCGTTATCTTTCGACCGGAGTATTCCCAGCATGATTGAATATCGCTTTTGCCCTTGTTGCGGAGCTGCGCTGTCTTGGATGCCGCAAATGGAGGATGGCGGAGAAAAACTTCGCTTGCGTTGTACCGAGTGTGACTTCACACATTGGAACAACCCCACACCGGTCTTGGCAGGCATCGTGCAGGTGGGCAATCAAATTTTGTTGGCCCGAAATGCGGCATGGGCAGGCAGAAAATTTGCACTCATCACGGGTTTCATGGAGGCCGGTGAAACGCCTGAAGAAGGCATTTCCCGTGAAATTTCAGAAGAAACCAATTTGCAAGTCAGTGCGCTTAAATTGATTGGTGTCTACGACTTTCAGCGCATGAACCAAGTGATCATTGCGTACCATGCACTTGCCTCTGGCACGGTCAAGCTGTCTCCCGAATTGGCAGAGTACAAAATGTTCAATTTTGATGAACTGGTTTGTTGGCCTGCCGGTACAGGCTACGCATTGGGCGACTGGCTGCGCACTGAAGGCATTGAGCCCAAGTTCATGACTTGGGAAGAACGTGATGCACAGGGCCGCGCCACTTAATAGCCCATCAAAATCAATTTGGAGATGAAATGAGTTTGAGTTTTGACATTGAACTAGACACCTGCGGTCTCAATTGCCCCTTGCCTATTTTGAAGGCTAAAAAATCTCTCATGGTCATGCAGCCGGGGCAGGTTCTTAAAATCATGTCGACCGACCCGGGCGCACTCAGAGACTTTGAAGCTTTTGCCAAACAAACAGGCAACGATCTGTTGCTTCAAGAAACAGAGGGCGACAAGTTTTCAATTTGGCTTAAAAGACGTTGATCAGCTTAAAGGCTGAGTGACTTTAAGTACTGTCTGAACGACTCGCCCACTTGAGGATGCTCAAGGGCGAGCTCCACGGTGGCTTCTAAGAAACCCTCTTTGCTGCCACAATCGTAGCGTTTGCCTTCGTATTGAAACGCGTACACAGCCTCGCGTGACTTCAATCTTGCAATGGCATCGGTGAGTTGAATTTCGCCGCCTACGCCAGTCGGTTGATTTCGAATTTCATCAAAAATACCCGGTGTGAGAATGTAACGGCCCGCAACACCCATGCGAGAGGGTGCTTTTTCAGGACTGGGTTTTTCGACAATTTGTTCAACACGAATGAGTTGCTTGCCGGCCGATTCGCCTGCCACAATGCCATAGCGCTTGACGTGCTCTAAAGGTACTTCCTGAACGGCCAAAATAGAGCGGCCTTGCTGTTCATAGGCTTTGACCATTTGCGCCAGTACGGAAGGGCCACCTTTGAGGCCAACCATCAGATCGTCTGCAAGCAAGACAGCAAAGGGCTCTTGCCCAACCATAGCCTCCGCGCACAGAACAGCGTGACCCAATCCCAAGGAGCGGGGTTGTCTGACGTAAGCGCAAACCATGTCGTCTGGCTGAACTGATCGAACCAATTTCAAAAGCTCTTCTTTGTGGGCACTTTCAAGCTCGGTTTCCAACTCATAGGCTGTGTCAAAGTGATCTTCAATGGCGCGCTTGCTGCGGCCAGTGACAAAAATCATGTGCCGCACACCAGCAGAGTAGGCTTCTTCTACGGCATATTGAATGAGCGGTTTGTCCACCACAGGCAGCATTTCTTTGGGTGCTGCTTTGGTAGCGGGTAAAAATCGTGTGCCAAGTCCTGCGACGGGGAAAACGGCTTTTCTGATGCTGGGCTGGGCGCTCATGGAAGATTTCTCGCTGAGTTCAATTCATTCTAGAAAATAACACAATTGCGAGGCTGTTGTGTGTCAGGATTTTTGAGGTCTTGCTTCTAGTTGAGCCAATTGCGCCTTCATTTTGCTGAGAGTGGCTTCGAAGTCGGCCACTCGCTTGCGCTCTTGCTCAATCACGGCAGGTGGTGCCTTGGCCACAAAGGCTTCGTTGCTGAGCTTGCCATTGGCTTTGCCAATTTCGCCTTCTAAGCGGGCTACTTCTTTGCTAAGGCGAACTTTTTCTGCAGCAACATCCACTTCCATGAACAAGCACAGGCGCGCTTCACCCACCACGGCCACAGGAGCCGCGGCAGCAGCTTTCTCCCACTCGGCTTGGTTGTCAAACACTTTTACTTCGTTCAGCTTGGCCAAGGCTTGCAACACGGGGCCAGCAGATTTCATGAACTCAGCATCACCCAACACATACAAAGGCAATTTGGTGGCAGGTGAGACACTCATCTCGCCGCGCAAATTGCGGCAGGCATCGACCAGCGTTTTGAGCTTGACCACATGCGCTTCAGCTTGTTCGTCAATGCGATCTGGCTGCGATACAGGGTAGGCCGCAATGCTCACGGAGGGACCTGCACGGCCAGCCACGGGTGCTACCTTTTGCCACAGCTCTTCAGAGATGAAGGGCGTGATGGGGTGGACCAAACGCAGAATGGTTTCCAAAGTGCGAATGAGCGTGCGACGTGTGGCGCGTTGCTGTGATGCGTCGCCCGTGTTGATTTGCACCTTGGCAATTTCCAAATACCAATCGCAGAACTCGTTCCACACAAAGTCGTAAATGGCGTTGGCCACATTGTCCAAGCGGTATTCTGCAAAGCCTTTGGCCACGTCAGCTTCTACGCGCTGAATTTTGGAAGAGATCCAACGGTCGGCTTGGCTGAAAGTCAAATAACCATGTGCAGGGCCACCCACGGCGCATTCTGCTTTGGTGTGCTCTTTCATGCCGCAGTCTTGGCCTTCGCAGTTCATCAGCACAAAGCGTGTGGCGTTCCACAGCTTGTTGCAGAAGTTGCGATAGCCTTCGCAGCGCTTGCTGTCAAAGTTGATACTGCGGCCTAAAGAGGCCAAAGCCGCGAAGGTAAAGCGCAGTGCATCAGCCCCGTAGGCTGGAATGCCTTCAGGGAATTCTTTTTGCGTGTTCTTGCGCACTTGCGGTGCGGTTTCGGGCTTGCGCAAACCTTGTGAGCGTTTCTCAAGCAAGAGCTCTAAGGCAATGCCGTCGATCAAATCGACGGGGTCGAGCACGTTGCCTTCGGACTTGCTCATCTTCTTGCCTTGGGCATCGCGCACCAAGCCGTGGATGTAGACGTGTTTGAAGGGCACCCTACCCGTAAAGTGCGTGGTCATCATGATCATTCGGGCTACCCAAAAGAAGATGATGTCGTAGCCGGTCACCAACACAGAAGAGGGCAAGTACAAGTCGTAGTCTTGTGTTTTGTGAGTGTCAGTATTTGCTACTGCTTCTGGCCAACCCATGGTGGAGAAGGGTACCAGTGCAGAGGAGTACCAGGTGTCGAGTACGTCTTCGTCGCGCCTTAGCTTCTTGCCAGCCCCAGCTTGCGCTTGTGCTTCTGCTTCCGAGTTGGCCACATACACATTGCCCTCTTCGTCGTACCAAGCGGGAATTTGATGGCCCCACCAAAGCTGACGCGAGATGCACCAATCTTGAATATTGTTCATCCACTGGTCGTAGGTGTTGACCCAGTTCTCAGGTACAAAACTGACTTGGCCGGAGTGCACTGCATCAATGGCTTTTTGCGCAATGCTCTTGCCTGTGGGGTCTTGAGGGCTGACTTTGTTCACGGCCACAAACCACTGGTCTGTGAGCATGGGTTCCACCACTTGGCCGGTGCGTGCGCAGATGGGTAGCATCAGTTTGTGGGCCTTGATTTCTATCAACAAGCCTTGTGCTTCCAAGTCTTTGATCACGGCTTTGCGCGCCACAAAACGGTCCATGCCTTGATAGGCTTTGGGTCCGTTTTCATTCACTGCAGCGGTCAAAGTGAAGATGGTAATCAGCGGCAAGTTGTGACGCATGGAACATGCGTAGTCGTTGGCGTCGTGCGCGCCAGTGATCTTCACGCAACCTGAGCCAAATTCGCGATCGACAAAGTCGTCAGCAATGATGGGGATTTGGCGATCGCACAAAGGCAGGTCGACTTTTTTGCCCACCAAATTTTTGTAACGATCGTCTTCGGGGTGCACCGCCAATGCGCCATCGGCCAACATGGTTTCGGGACGGGTGGTGGCAATGGTCATGCCTTTTTGCATGATTCCATCAATGAGTTGCGGGCCGTCTGCAAAGGGGTACAAGATGTAATGCATCTTGCCGTCTGCTTCGGTATTTTCGACTTCAAGGTCGGACACCGCGCTTTGCAACACAGGGTCCCAGCTGACCAAGCGCTTGCCACGGTAAATGAGGCCTTGCTCGTACAGTTTCACAAAGGTTTCAGACACCACTTTGGACAACTTGTCGTCCATGGTGAAGTACTCGCGCGTCCAATCCACGCTGTCGCCCATGCGGCGCATTTGCTGCGTGATGGTGTTGCCCGATTGTTCTTTCCATTCCCACACTTTGGACACAAAGTTTTTGCGCGCTTCGGCAGGCGTCGGGCCCATATCGTGGCGGCTAATGCCTTGGCCTTGTAGCTGGCGCTCCACCACAATTTGCGTGGCAATACCGGCATGGTCAGTGCCGGGAATCCAAGCGGTGTTGAAGCCCATCATGCGGTGGTAGCGCGTGAGGCTGTCCATGATGGTTTGGTTGAAAGCGTGGCCCATGTGCAGGGTGCCTGTGACATTGGGGGGCGGTAATTGAATGGCAAAGTTGGATGCCTCCGCCTTGGGCGCTTGGCTACCCCGATGGCCGGCAATGCCATAACCGCGTTTTTCCCATTCGGGGCCCTTGCAAGCAAATGTGGTGACAAAAGGCACACACTTCAATAACATGGCAGAATGAAATCATTCAGATGGAATATTGAAAAAAACAAACTTTTGAGCTTAGAGCGTGGCATTTCATTTGAGGCGGTGGTGGTAGCCCTTGAAAGCGGTGGTTTGCTTGACCTGTTGGAGCATCCCAATGCAGCCAAATACCCCAATCAAAAAATCTTGCTGGTGGTCATCATGAACTATGTTTATTTGGTGCCTTTCATTGAAGAGGATGACCACTATTTCCTCAAAACCATGATCCCAAGTCGAAAAGCCACCCGCGATTACTTTCAGAAAGGCTCCAAATGAGTGACATTGATGCCTATGAGTTGGAATTATTGAAGGCCTTTGAATCAGGTCATCTCAAATCGATTGCCTCTAAATCTGAGTTGGCAAAGTTCAAAGCTGCTGCAAGGGCAAGCGCTATCAAGGACAAGCGCGTCAACATTCGATTGTCGTCCGTTGACCTCACAGACATTCAGGTGAAGGCCATGGAAGAGGGTGTGCCTTACCAAACCTTGATCACCAGTGTTTTGCACAAATATGTCAATGGCAAATTGGTGGAGCGCTCGCCAAAGAGCTCTAAATCAGATACCTCAAAGACCTGAAAAGAAATTGCTAAGTGAGAGCGGCTCGATTATTGATTTTGACTGGCCGATTCAATGCAATCGCGCAGGACCGCTGCATCGCCCACCTGGTTGGCCAAGAGCAAAATCAGGCGCAAGTTCAGTTGCTCTGATTGTTCAGCGCTCAAGCCCTCGTGCGCATTGAGTAATTGATCGTAAAAAGTGTCGGCGTCTTGAAAGTTCAGTTCTGTTTTCATCATGATTTCCGAATGTGATCAAAGACCCAATGAAGTGGCCACATCGCCAATCAACTCTCCGTTCACGCCCTTGCCCGTATTGGCCAAATAGCCATCGGGACGGATCAATGCCCAGCCACCGGCCGGAACTTTGCCACAGGCGTTTTGCAGATGATGCTGTGTGTCTATCAGGTGTTCCCGAGCTTGTGCCGCTTGGCCTTTTGCCAGCACTTGAACACAACGCACGGGCAAGCCAGAAACGCTGAGTTCCTGTAGGCGCTTCAAAGCGGCCTTGGGCTGGGGGCCAAACACGAAAATAAGAAGGCGACCATCAGCCCATTGGATAAGGTCATTCAAGCAACCAGGCTTGCCTTGTCGCCAGTGAAAGCGCACGTTTTGAACGGAAGTGCCACCGCTGTCGCCGCAGATGCGTGAACCCCTGTAGGTGTTGGCAACCGCCATGCGACCGGTGTTGACCAGTGAACGTGCAAAGGGATACTGCTTGGCCAAGCTGATGGCGGCTTTTCTGAATGCACGCTCAATGCCATCCGCAGGTCGCAAAAATCTGGCTGTGCGACGTGTGACCTTGACGTTTTCTTTCGCGGCCTCGTGACGCTCGTCGTTGTAACTTTCAAGCAGGGCTTCGTCGGCATGTCCGCGCAACACGGCTGCCAATTTCCATGCCAAATTATCTGCATCGGCCACACCCGTGTTGCCACCGCGTGCGCCAAAGGGATTCACAATTTTTGCGGTGTCGCCGATGAAAAACACACGGCCCATGCGCAATATGTTGAGGCACTGGCTTTTGTAGGCATAAGGGCCAACCCACACGATGTCAACCTTGACATCTTTGCCAAACTGTCGCTCTAGGCGCTCGCGCACCACGTCTTCGCGGCTGATGTAGGCGGCATCGGCATTGGGTTCCATTTGGTAGTCAATGCGCCAAACATCGTCGGCCATCAAGTGTTGCCACACAGCGCGGTTTTCGTTGAAGGGAGCTTCAATCCAGGTGTGACGTTCTGTAGGGGGACGGGTGTCAAATTTCACATCGGCAATGCACCAACGGTCGTCACCTTTTTTGCTTTCCATGCTGACGCCAGTCCAAGCATGAAAAGGAGTGTGCGAACCCGATGCATCAATCACATGATCGGCTTGAAGGTCGTAAGTGCCTTCGGGTGTTTCGACAGTGAGCGTAGCGAAATTTGTGTTCTGTTTGAAAGCCTTGACGCGCGATTGCCAGCGCAAATCGACATGACCCAGTTCTTGAATGCGTTCGACCAAGTAGCCTTCGATGTAAAACTGTTGAATGTTGATGAAGGCAGGTTGTTCTGAAAGGCTGAAGTTGCTTTGTTGCTTGAGGTCAAAGTTGTAGACCTCGTCGTTGCCAGCAAAGGTGCGGCCCACGCTCCATTGGATGCCTTTTTTGGCAATCCGATCAAAAATGCCCAGCTTGTGAAAAATTTCCAGAGACTTTTGGGTGTAGCAAATGCCGCGCGAAGATGCGCCTTTAACACCCACCGTGTTGTCTTCATCGAGAAGGACTGCTTTGATACCCAAATTGGCCAAGGCGCAAGCCAAAGTGAGGCCTGTGATGCCGCCCCCCACAATAACCACTGCATGTCGCAAGGTTTTGTTTTGGGCCAACTCGGGTGGTGTCGCAAAAGGATATTCGGGCAAGGTATAGCCCGTGCCTTGAGTGAATTCGTAGCCGTTGGTGAACTGAACGTCTTGAAAGGCGGAGGTTTTCATGGCTTTATCGCATCCCAATTTTCACATTGCCAAACACCGATTGCGCTTCGCGCGGTAGGCAGCGCCAATATTGTTCGCTGGCTTGCACCACACCGCCCAATTCGGCGGCCGCTTGCCACGCCCACCTGGGGTTGTATAAAAAGGCTCGTGCAATGGCAACCAGGTTGGCGTCACCCCGTTGCAAAATAGCTTCAGCTTGTTGGGCTTGAGTGATCAAGCCAACGGCAATGGTGGGCAGGCCTGATTTGTCTTTGACCGATTTGGCAAAGGGCACTTGGTATTCTGGACCGATAGCAATCTTTTGTTGCGCCGCAACGCCGCCCGATGAAATATGGACAAAATTTGCGCCAGCGGTTTTGAGGCGGACAGACAAATCGGCTGTTTCATCAGGGTTCCAACCGTCTTCAACCCAATCGGTGGCAGAAATCCGGATGCCTAAAACGCCATTGAACTTGGCCCGCACAGCGTCGAAAACCTCACGTACAAAACGCGTGCGGTTTTCAAAATTTCCACCATACGCATCGGTTCTCTTGTTTGAAACAGGCGATAAAAATTGATGCAGCAAATAGCCATGAGCCGCATGGAGTTCAAGCATTTCAATGCCCATTTCTTGCGCACGCTCAGCTGTTTTGACAAAGGCGTTTTTGATTCGCTCAAGCCCTGCAGCATCCAACTCGGTGGGAGATTTTTCTGAGGCCAGATGTGGCAAAGCGCTTGGCGCGAGTGCCTGCCATCCACCGTGGGCCAAATCTAGAAGTTGTCCACCTTGCCAAGGCGCTGCACTAGAGGCTTTGCGCCCTGCATGGCTAATTTGGATGGCGACAGGCACGTGCGGAGCCAATTTTCTGGCGCGGCTCAATTTGTCTTGTAAAGCTTCGGCTGTGGCATCATTCCACAGACCCAAGCAGCCAGGGCTGATGCGACCTTCTTCGGTCACAGCGGTGGCTTCGAGAATGACCAGCCCAGCGCCGCTGTTGAGTAAGGATGCCCAGTGCGCCAAGTGCCAATCGGTGGCCTTGCCTTGATCGGCTGAATATTGGCACATCGGCGCAACCACGATGCGATTGGCCAAAGTGAGGGGGCCACTGGGAGAGGGAAGCTGATACTCTGAAAAAAGAAGACTCATGATCGTGGACGTTGAGTGAGGTTTCGCTGATGCAAGATAATTGAGACCTTAAAGGATTTTGCGCATGTTGTTTCTATTGTCTCCTGCTAAATCGTTGGATTACGACACTCCGGCTGAAGGGGTGCCCCATACTTTGCCCCAATTTGTCTCGCAATCCGCAGAATTGATTGAGGTATTGAAGCACAAAACCCCTGCTCAAATATCAGAATTGATGGATTTGAGCGACAACTTGGCTGCCCTGAATGTCGCCAGATATGAAGCCTGGCGCCCCAAGTTCAGCCAGAAAAATTCAAAACAGGCTGTATTGGCATTCAATGGTGACGTCTACGAAGGCTTGGATGCAAAATCCTTGAAGCCCAAAGACCTTGAGTGGGCGCAAGACCATGTGTGTATTTTGAGTGGTTTGTATGGCGTATTGCGCCCCTTGGATTGGATGCAACCCTACCGTTTAGAAATGGGCACAGCGCTGGCCAATCCGCGTGGGCAAAATTTGTACCATTTTTGGGGCGATGGCATTGCCCAGCATCTCAACAAGCAGCTGGCAACACACAAAACACCGGTGGTCATCAATTTGGCGTCGCAAGAGTATTTCAAGGCGGTGGATCGAAAAGTTTTGAACGCACGCGTCATAGATTGCGTATTTGAAGACTACAAAGGCGGCAAGTACAAAGTGATCAGTTTTTTTGCCAAGCGCGCGCGCGGTTTGTTGGCACGCTATGCCATTGCGAAAAAAATTCAAAATCCTGAGAAGTTAAAAGAATTCAAGGTTGAGGGTTATGCCTATGTAGCCTCTGAGTCTGATGACAATCGCTTGGTTTTCAGACGACGTGAAAAGGACGCCGTATGAATCAGCCTGAACAATCGCAGCTGGGTAAAAACAGCGCCTATGTCGATCAATACGATGCGTCTTTGTTGTTTCCCATTCCACGAGCCGTCAAGCGAGAAGAGTTGGGTATTCGCAGTGCGCCCATTTTCTTGGGTGCCGATTTGTGGACGGCGTTTGAACTCTCCTGGCTGAATTTGAAGGGCAAGCCTCAAGTGGCCATTGCCCACATGATGGTTCCCGCGGAAAGCACGCACATCATTGAGAGCAAGTCTTTCAAACTGTACTTGAACAGTTTCAATGCCACCCGATTTGTAGACGCGCAAGCGGTGCGTGATTGCATGCGCGAGGACCTAGATATCGCTTTGTGGCATGGCGGCCAAATTATGGCTCGCTGTGGCGTCAAAATCATCTTGCCTGAAGAGTTCGACAAAGAACCTGTGCATGAATTGGATGGCCTCAATTTGGATCGAATGGACATTGAGTGCACCCACTATCAGCCTGCACCTGAATTGCTTCGCGCACAAAAAGACGAGGCACCCGTCACAGAGACCTTGGTGAGTCACTTGCTCAAAAGCAATTGCTTGGTTACAGGGCAACCCGACTGGGGCAGTGTTCAAATTTCATATTCGGGCGATCAAATTGACCAGGCCGGCTTGCTTCAATACATTGTGAGTTTTCGAAATCACAATGAGTTTCATGAGCAATGCGTGGAGCGCATCTTCATGGACATATGGACGCGGTGCAAACCTTTGAA
>JAPLPO010000022.1:11277-16354 GCA_026400155.1 Burkholderiales bacterium
TCGGTGTATGCGCGCTACACCCGGCGAGGTGGCTTGGACATCAACCCTTGGCGTACCAGCCATCCGCAATCACCGCCGCCCAACATTCGCACGGCGCGCCAATAATTCCTTGGCGCTGTCAGTGGGCTTTAGCCCAGAGTTTTAAAGCCTTTGAGAGGGCTAAGCGGCGGAAACTGGGCAGGTCTTTTTTCTTTGGCAGCCACAATGGCTTCACGAATGTGCGGCGTACTCCAGATCGCGCCTTGTAGCCAACCCATTTGCCGCAAACTGTCTTCCACACCGTGATCACGCGCATAGTTAAGCGCTTGCTTGGTGCCCCAAATGGCCACTGGTGGCTTGCTGGCCATTTCCTTGGCGCAAGCCATTGCGCCCGCTACCAAGGCCTCTTGCGTTTCAAACACGTGGGTGACCAAGCCGTGCTTCATGGCGTTGTCGGCACTCAAGCGTCGGCCGGTATAGGCCAATTCTTTCACCAAGCCCATGGGCAACAATTTGGGGAGACGTTGCAGCGTACCCACATCGGCCACCATGCCAATGTTGATCTCTTGAATGCAGAAAAATGCGTCTTGCGTGGCATAGCGAATACAGCAAGCGGTCACCATGTCAACGGCGCCGCCAATGCAACCGCCGTGAATGGCTGCGATGACCGGAATGCGCATGCTCTCGAGCAAAGTGAAGGTCGATTGCATGTCGGTGAGCGAGTCATAAATGGCCGCGCGACCTTCGGGACTGTCGGCGTCCATGGCAATGGCGCTCGAAAATGTGTCCAGAGACATGCCAGCTGAAAAATGCTTGCCAGTGCTCGAAATGACCAGTGCACGTGCCTCACCTGCTTCGTTGAGGTGGCGTAACACCAAGTCCAGTTCACGCCAAAACGTGGGGTGCATGGTGTTCAGCGATTCGGGCTTGTTCAGCACCAAATGCGCCACATGGTCATTCGTCGTCAAAGAAAAGCAATTGAGTTTGTCCATTGGGGCTGGCCTCGTTGAGTGCAGAGTGAGAAGATGAATCAGAACTGTAGCGGGCGATGCTTTCAGGCACTGTCCCATGTTTGACCAGAGAGCCAACTCGGACGCCCAGAAGCCGCAGTTTTCGACTCAGGTCGACACGCTTCAAGCACAGTCCGGCAAATTTGCGTATCTCTTTGGCATCCTGCGTGTAAAAAGTCAGGGTTTGGTCGCGTGTCACGCTTTTGAAGTTGTCGTAGCGCAGCTTGATGCCAATGGTTTTGCCGTCATAACCTTTGCGTTTTAAATCTGCAGCCAACTGTTGGCAAAGCTTTGTGAAAACCTTGCCCAATTCTTCCTTGTCACGCACAGCATGCAAGTCCTTTTCGAAGGTGGTTTCGCGGCTGATGCTGACGGGTTCGCTTTCGGTGCTGATAGGGCGATCGTCTCGCCCCCATGATGCCTCATGCAACCACGCGCCGTACACTTTGCCAAAATGGTTTTGCAGCCAAGACAGCTCACAAGCGGCCAATTGGCCAATGGTTTCAATGCCGTGCAGTTTGAGTTTTTCATCGGCCTTGGGGCCAACGCCATTGATTTTGCGGCAGCTTAAAGGCCAGATGGCCGTTTGCAAGTCCTCTTCGTGCACGATGGAAATGCCGTTTGGCTTGTTGAACTCGCTGGCCATCTTGGCAATCAGTTTGTTGGGCGCAACGCCAACAGAGCAGGTGAGCCCGGTGGCTTCAAAAATACATTTTTGAATGAGCCGAGCCAAAACTCTGCCACCTTCGCGTTGGCCGCCAGGCACCTCGGTGAAATCGATGTACACCTCGTCCACACCGCGGTCTTCCATGAGGGGCGCTATATCGGTGATGATGCCTTTAAAGACTCTGGAATAGTGACGGTATTGGTCAAAGTCGACGGGCAACAAAATGGCTTGGGGGCACAATTTGGCCGCTTTCATGAGGCCCATGGCCGAGCCAATACCAAATTGCCGTGCCGCATAGGTCGCGGTGGTTATGACCCCGCGGCCTGTGTAGCCCTCTACGCGGGGGAAAAAATCCAATGGAATTTCGGAAAGATTGTCCGCAGACCATTCATGGTCTGGGTGTGCTGCGCGCAGGAGTCCAAGCAAGTCATCTTCTTTGCGTCTGCCGCCGCCAATGACCACCGGCAAGCCCTTGAGCTGGGGGTAGCGCAACAACTCGACTGACGCGTAAAACGCGTCCATGTCGAGGTGGGCAATTCTTCTTTTGAGTGGTGTGTTGGGCGTCACAAACTCAAATTGGAAGTGTGCGTGTTATTGAGGAAATGTGCCCGGCAACAAGATGCTCTTGTCGACCGTGTCCATTTTTGTGCGGCCACAAAATGCCATGGTCAAATCAAGCTCGTTGTGAATGATTTGCAAGGCCTTCTCGACGCCGGGTTGCCCCATGGCGCCCAGACCGTACAAGAACGCACGCCCAATGTAGGTGCCTTGTGCGCCCAATGCACGGGCTTTGAGTACATCTTGACCGCTGCGAATGCCACCGTCCATGTGCACTTCAATTTGCTTGCCCACGGCATCTACGATGGCGGGCAGGGCTTCAATGCTGCTTTGGGCGCCATCGAGTTGGCGGCCACCGTGGTTGCTCACAATCATGGCATCGGCGCCGCTCTCAACAGCCAAACGGGCGTCCTCCACATCTTGAATGCCCTTCAAGATGATCTTGCCGCCCCAGCGTTTTTTGATCCACTCTACGTCACCCCAATTAAGACGTGGGTCAAACTGTTGTGCGGTCCATGCAGACAGCGACCCCATGTTTTCAACACCTTTGACGTGACCCACAATGTTGCCAAATTGACGACGCGGTGTGCCCAGCATGCCCAGCGCCCAACGAGGCTTGCTGGCAATGTTGATGATGTTGGGAATGGTGAGTTTGGGGGGAGCAGACAAACCATTTTTCAAGTCTTTGTGACGCTGTCCCAAAATCTGCAGATCCAAGGTAATGACCAAGGCAGAGCAGTTGGCTGCGCGTGCGCGCTCAATCAAGCGCTCAATGAAATCGCGATCGCGCATGACATACAACTGAAACCAAAAAGGATGGCCATCGGTACCCTTGGACACATCTTCAATGGAGCAAATGCTCATGGTCGACAGGGTAAATGGAACGCCAAATTTTTTGGCTGCGCGTGCTGCCAAAATTTCGCCATCGGCGTGTTGCATGCCAGTGAGACCTGTAGGCGCAATGGCTACAGGCATGGCCACCTTCTGACCAATCATGGTGGTGGCCGTGCTGCGGCCCTCCATGTTCACAGCCACACGTTGGCGCAATTTGATTTTTTGAAAATCGCTTTGGTTGGCGCGGTAAGTGCTTTCTGTCCAAGAACCGCTGTCGGCATAGTCATAGAACATGCGCGGCACACGTTTTTGGGCCAGGATGCGCAATTCTTCGATGGTGGTGATCACGGACATATTAGGTTTCCAATTTGGATTGAAGCTTTAAGGGCTTGTCTTTGAATTTGATCAGCTGCAACTCACACTGCCGCAACCGGACATGGTGACGTTTTTGATGATGGAGGGGTCGGCCAGCGTTTCGGTTTCGCTGTCAAAGTTGACCGATTTCAAATGCTGGGCCAAACCGGCATCCATGGTTGCGGCGTGCTGAGGAAACCATTCGGCTATGGCTTCGGCCATGCGTGAAATGATCTCTGGATCGCCTTGTACATAGTGAGTTTCCACAGCGCGCATGGTTTCCAAAATGGTGGCGTGTTGCCCAGCATGGCAGTTGTCTTCGCTGAAACCTGTGGCCACCATCCAGCGGTCTTCTTGCGCAAAATGTTCCACCGTGTGATTGAGAAATTCGCGGTACAAGTTGAGCTGCTCGGTTTGCGGCGTGAGCAACAAAGCATTCAGCATGCTTACAAACTCTTCGTGTGTGTGGTCCATGCGGCCATCGCCCGTGTGCAGCTCAGGGCTCCAATTAAGGCCTGCTGCAAAGGGGGACACAGTGCGTTGCTCAGTTTGAGTGGCTTCCATCACAAATACCTTTTAAAAATCCAAGCGTGCATGATGACGCACAATTTGCTGACGAATTTGACTTGGCGCAGTGCCTCCCAAAGTATTGCGGGCATTCAAGGAGCCCACCAAGCTGAGGCATTCAAACACATCGGCTTGAATGGCGGGGTTGAATTGTTGCAAGGTGGCCAATGGCAATTCGCTCAAGTCCAAGTTTTGAGTTTGTGCCGTTTTGACGGCATGTGCCACTATTTCATGGGCATCTCGGAAGGGCAGGCCTTTTTTGACCAAGTAATCGGCCAAATCGGTGGCCGTGGCATAACCTTTTTTGGCAGCAGCTTCCATGGCCTTCGCATTGACGGTAATGCCGCCTTCTTTTTGGCCAGTCTTGGAATTGTGTTGGCCGCCAATCATTTCGCTGAAGATGCGCAAAGTATCTTTGAGCGTATCTACTGTGTCAAACAAAGGCTCTTTGTCTTCTTGGTTGTCTTTGTTGTAAGCCAAGGGCTGGCCTTTCATCAGAGTGATCAAGCCCATCAAGTGGCCCACCACGCGGCCCGTTTTGCCACGCGCCAACTCGGGCACGTCAGGATTTTTCTTCTGCGGCATGATAGAGCTACCCGTGGTGAAACGGTCGGCAATTTTCACAAAGCCAAAGTTTTGACTCATCCACAAAATGAGTTCTTCGCTGAGGCGGCTGATGTGCACCATGCACAAAGAAGCGGCTGCCGTGAATTCAATGGCGAAGTCGCGGTCGCTCACTGCGTCCAAGCTGTTTTGGCACAACTGCGGCTCGCCTTGGGCGTTGACCATGCCCAGGGTGGTGGCGACACGGGCACGGTCCAAGGGGTAAGTGGTGCCGGCCAAAGCGGCAGAGCCTAAAGGCAAGCGATTGACGCGGTTTCGAATTTCACCCATGCGCTCTTCGTCGCGCGACAGCATTTCCACATAAGCCAGCAAATGGTGCGCGAAGCTGATGGGCTGGGCTACTTGAAGGTGTGTGAAACCCGGCATCACGGTCTGGGTGTGCTGCGTGGCGACGTCCACCAGGGCGCGTTGCAGGTTGTTCAGCAGTTCGCGGATGGCGTCGATTTCATCGCGCAGCCACAGGCGCACATCGGTGGCGACTTGG
>JAPLPO010000154.1 GCA_026400155.1 Burkholderiales bacterium
ACTCGATGCATCTGCAGTGCGCTTAGAAGCCCTGCAAGCTGAACTGCAAGACATGCTGTTGGCAGTGCCCAACTTACCCCACGAAAGCGTGCCTGTAGGCGCCGATGAGCATGGCAACGTCGAAGTGCGCAAGTGGAGCGTGGACGGCAAAGGCCCCAAGACCTTTGACTTTGAAGTGCGCGACCATGTTGACATTGGCGAAAAACTCGGCCTCGACTTTGACATTGGCATCAAATTGTCTGGTGCACGTTTCACCTTCATGCGCGGCCAGATTGCACGCATGCACCGTGCACTGGCGCAGTTCATGTTGGACACGCAAACACAGCAACATGGCTACACCGAGTGCTACACGCCCTACATTGTCAATGCAGACACTTTGCGCGGCACGGGCCAATTGCCCAAATTTGAAGGCGACTTGTTTGCCGCTAAAAAAGGCGGACAAGAGTCAGAAGAAGGCGCAGACAGCCAAGCGCTTTATTTAATTCCAACCTCGGAAGTGACCTTGACCAACGTGGTGCGCGATGAAATTTTGGCCGAATCCGCTTTGCCCATGAAACTCACGGCCCACACACCTTGCTTCCGTTCGGAAGCGGGCAGTGCAGGGCGCGACACCCGCGGCCTGATTCGCCAGCACCAGTTTGACAAAGTGGAGATGGTGCAAATTGTTCATCCAGAAAAAAGCTACGAAGCACTGGAAGAAATGACCGGTCATGCAGAAGTTATTTTGCAGAAGCTGGGTTTGCCTTATCGCGTCATGCTGCTCTGCTCAGGTGACATGGGTTTTGGCGCCACCAAAACTTATGACCTAGAAGTTTGGGTGCCAGCACAAGGCACTTATCGCGA
Source organism: Burkholderiales bacterium (assembly GCA_026400155.1). Classification (GTDB taxonomy): domain Bacteria; phylum Pseudomonadota; class Gammaproteobacteria; order Burkholderiales; family Burkholderiaceae_C; genus Limnohabitans_A. Next base: position 844 of record JAPLPO010000154.1, read on the forward strand.
GATCAGTTCTTGCTCTAACTGCGAAGCCTTTCAGGCACGCCGCTTACAAGCGCGTTTTAAAAACGCGCAAGGCAAAAACGAGTTGGTACACACCTTGAATGGTTCTGGTTTGGCTGTGGGTCGTGCGCTGGTGGCGGTGCTTGAGAATTATCAGAATGCGGATGGGTCTGTCACGGTGCCTGAGGTGCTGCGTCCTTACATGGGCGGCATCACTGAGCTGCGTGCTTAAGTTTGAGCGCCAAGCGCGCTGTTAGAATTTACGGCAGTGACCAGCCGTAAATGTGAATGCAGGAGAAGTGGCAGAGTGGTCGAATGTACCTGACTCGAAATCAGGCGTGGTGGCAACATCACCGTGGGTTCGAATCCCACCTTCTCCGCCAATTTTCTGAGGCGCTAATGGGTATTCACTTCTGCCCTGCCTGCAACAACGCTTCTCGATGTTCTGGAGAAGCAATGGCGGCGATCAGCTGGCAGCGCTCTTGCAGTGTGGTGGCTCGAATGTCTGCCACACCATGCTCCGTCACGATCACATCGAAATCACAATAGGTGGAGGTGACACGACTGCAATGCGGGACGATGCGGCTGGCACCGCGCCCAGTGCTGGATGTCAGCGCCAAAATTGCCAGTCCGCCGGCAGAGGCGCGTGCTGCACGGAAATAATCGGTCTGGCCGCCCACAGCGCCCACGTAGCGTTCGCCCAACCATTCCGCATTCACCTGCCCTGACAGGTCTACCTCAATGGCCGAGTTGATGGCCATCATCGGCGATCCGGCTATGGGCTGTGCCAGCAGAGCCGGCTGCGCAAATCCAAGAAGGCTGTCGCACGACAGCGTGTTGTAAAGTTGCCGGCTACCAACTGCCAATGAGCCCAAGCAAGCGTCTGGCGCGCCTGTGTCAATTGCGCCACTGGCGAGCAAACTCAGGAACCAGTCGCCCACCATCCCCGAATGAACTTTCAGCCCACGACGCGATTGCAACTCTCTGCAATTGCCCTAGCAAGACTGCCAATGCCCAACTGCAGCGTGGCGCCGTCGGGCACCAAGCTTGCAACGTGGCGGGCCAATTGCCGTTGCAAATCGCCTGGCTCTTCGACCAACGATTCAAGCAGGGGCGCATTGCTTTGGCGTGCCACCAGCACCTTGCTGCTGTGCAAGCGAGGGGCACCGCGCGTGGCAGGCATGTTGAGATTCACCTCGACCACCACCTGGCGCGCAACCTGGACCGCATCCCAAGCGTAGTCGACTGCGCAGCCTAGGCTGTGGTAGCCCTCTGCATCAGCAGGTGAGACTTGGAGCAACACAACATCGACTGCAAGTTTTCGCGAGCGCAGCTGTGCCGATAGTTGGGACAGTGAGGACGGTACGAGCCGAGCCCCTTGGCGCGCCAGTAGCTTGCCCATGGTGCCCAGACCACAGTAGGTGGTGACACGCAAGCTGTCTGGTACATGATTCTCCCAAGCCGGATTAAGCGAGTAACCGCAGAACACGTTGAGATGGCCCAGTCGAGCCGCTTGTTCAAAAAGGTCTGCGACCAGCCCGACGGGTTCACCACAGGCCTGACCGATCAGGACTCGGTCACCGGGACGAAGGCAGTCAGCGAGCGCGGAAGTGGCCATATCAGTCATGCGCACTTGTTAGGCGTTAGCTTGCTGCGACTGCAGCTGCAGGTGTTGCGGCAACTTGCCAGCGATGGTGAGCGTCATGCTGCCCATCCCTGCGCTGATCTCCCCGCTCAAATCGGCGGACAGGCTCACCGGTTGAATGCGGTGCCAGTGTTCCTTCTGAGTGCCATCGGGGTAGACAACTTTTGACGGATGCGAGACATCCCAGACATCCGTCTCCAAAAGGTTTTCTGAACGCCAGGCACCAAGACCTTTGCCGTCGTTGTAGCCACCGCTGTAGCCCAGTCCCTGCATCGCAATTGACGCACCGCGTGCATGCACGCTGATGCGCAACACACGGCCATCCTCCAGCGTGGCTTCAACGCTGGCCTGACGGAAGCGTCGCGTCCCTTCATGCAGGTCGACGCTGAGGTCGATTTTGGTGGCGTGGTACCGCTCTTGCGTGCGGCGGTCTGTGACAACGCCGGTGGTGTAAGGCTTGTCGTCGCCCCGCCCAGAGAACAGCAGCGAACCACTCATGGTGTCGGTTGAGAAGAACAGAAAGGACATCACATGGCCTTTCTCGGCCAGCGTGATCTTGGGCCCAGTCACGGGCTCTGGCACGCCCATGCCGCGGCGCACGCCCCAGGAGTGATCGCGGCAGGCCCACCAGCGGTCGATTTCAATGCGGCGGCCGCCCGCTTCCAGCCAGCCACTGGCCACGCCGATTTGGTCAAAGCGCCGGTAATCTTCAACGGTGCGCGATTGGAGTCGGGTGAAGTGCGGGTACTCTTCGTGGGCTGGCTCCACACACTCCCAGCGCAGTTCACCGTGCAAGGCATGCTCTCCAGGGGCAATGCTGATTTCAAACGACTTAAGCGGCTCAATGGGGCGCACCCGCAGTGGGCCGCAGACAGTCTCAACGCTGCTGCCCAACGAGCGCGAGACGCGCACGTTGTATTGCTTGTTGTCGACGATCATCACGGCGCCGCCGTCCAGCACATTCATGTTGCGATAGGCACCCATGGTGATCTGAATGGCGACGCTGCCATCCTTTGAGTAAATGGCAAACCAGTAGCGATCAAACCAGCGGGGGTCACTGGTCCAAACATGGTCGAAGGTGGTGGGCAGCTGGTGACAGAGTGTGTCGTCTAGGGGGGTGAGCATGGTTTAGGTTTTCACAGAAGATGGCGGGCTGGGCGATGTTGCGACATAGCGCATGGGGACGCGAGACGCTCGCTCGCTCATGTGCTGCACGATGGCGCGATGTTGGTCGGCAGACAGTCCCTCGATGCAAACAGCCTGCGCCAGAAGATTGCGCAGGCTGGTGTTGTACGCATCGAGGGCCGCCACATCGGTGGGGTCTGGATCGGGTTTGTTCATGGTGTCGATCACCTGGGCTTGGAGTTTGGCAGGCAGCGAGTTGGTCAGAACCAATAGGAGTTGCGCGGTGGTTTCGTTGTCTTGTTGAAGGAAGCTTGGCACAGCGGGTAAGGCAACAGTGAGCATGCGCAAGTTGGCAATAAGCCCATCTAGCATAGTGCGGGCCATAGGGTCATTGACGCAAGGCGCCACAACAGTTTCAAGAACTCGGCAAGTGCCTTGCAATTGCTCTTCAATACTTGGCCTCATGGCAGGCTCCTTTCGATCTCTGCGCTTGGCGCTGTCTCTGAAGCCTCAGTTGTCTCAGCCGCATCCATCATCTGAAACATCGGCCGGTATAACCATGACGGGGTTTGGAACACTCGGTTGTAGCGACCCGCCACAAACTCGGCTACTGCCGTGAGCTGGATGACCGAGAGCTTCCAACACGAGAACACGTTCCACCACAGCAGGTCGGCTTCGCGCACTGTGCGGCCAGTCAGATCGCGGTAGGCGGTGACAATCTCGCGCCGCTCCCAGTGACCTGTGATCTGGTGCTCGCGTTTGCGAACGGGGTTGGTCACCCAGCCAAGGTCTTCTAATGGGTCGCCAAGGTGCGCGGTCTCCCAATCAATCTTGGCAGTGATGCGGCCGCCATCCACCAGTGCGTTGCCCGGCTTGAAGTCGCCGTGTACCAGCACGATGGCTTCGGCCGCTGGGGCTCGTTGCTTGAGCCAAGCCAAGATGTAGTCGAGTTCCGGGTGCGGCTCAAGCTGTGCTTTTCGGTACTCGGACTCCCAGTGAGCCAACTCTTGCAATGAGGGCTTTTCTGGCTGAGCTTGCTTGCTAGGCTTGCCTAGAGGGCATTCAGGCAGACCTAGGCTGGTGGCGAGGCCATGCGCCTGCCAATCAACAGCGTGTATTTTGGCCATCAGGCCGGTAAAGGCTCTTGCCAATGTCAGGCGCACGTCGAGCGGGGCTGAACCGTTGAGGATCATGTAGTCGCAGTGTCCCGGCATGCGCTCCATCACGACCGAGGGTGAGCCTAAGCAGCTGCCGAGCTTGTCAATCCAGAACACCTTGGGGGCGGGTACGTCTGTGAGGGTCAGCGCCTTCAGCACGGAGAACTCGCGCTCGCGCTCGGTGTTCAACAGCGTGCCAGCCGCATCGCGCATGAGCATCAAAGGGTGGCTGTGTGAACCGGTGTCGTCGGTCCAGGTTGCATCAACCGACCAGTTTTCACGCGAGAGACCGCCAGCGCTTCGCACCAGATTGCTCAGCAAAATGTTGTGTGCCGAGGGGATGGCTTGAGCAATCAGCTTGCGCATGCCTTTGGTAACCTGCTCGGCTGGATGATTGGAAAGTGGCGCTTGCGACATGGTTGTCAGGGCTTGCGCCTCTCATGTTCTAGTGCCTCAAGCACAAAGGGTGCGGCGATGGCACCATTGATTTTGCAGTCGAGGAAAAGTGGCCCCGCCGCTGCCTGCAAGGTGCTCCCGATAGCCTGCAGTTCATCCAACGTGCGGATGGTGAACGACTGGTACCCAAAGGCTTCGGCAACCGGTGCGAAATCGATGTCAAGAAATTGCGATTTGGCCACTGGCATGTTCCGCTCCTTGAGGTAGTGCAGCTCGGCACCATAGGCGCAGTCGTTCATCAGCACAATGACAAGCGGAAGATCTTCGCGCGCACCTGTTTCAAGCTCGCCCAGCGTCATGAGCAAGCCACCATCGCCGATGAACAACACAGTGGTCTGCGCCGCCCGTGCGCGAGCAAAACCCAAAGCAGTGCCAAAGCCCATGCCAATCGATGAGGAGTCGATCGACGTCTTGAAATGCGCGGGGCCAGGGACGCTGAAGTAAGGCACCACCTGGAAGAAGTTGCCGGCGTCATAAACGACATTGCGATTGGTTGGGAGCAGCCGGTCAAGTGCCAAAGTGAGCGAGCGCGGGTCTACCGTTCGCGGCGTGTTCGCAGGCTGAAATTCGCTAGCAAGGTCAAAGCTTGCCAGCGCCTTGCTGTTGGCTTCGGTGTGGAACGGCTTCTCGGCTGCGCTGCGCTCAGGCAGGGCGCTGAGCAGATCCTCGATAGCGGGCAGCACGTCAGAGACCATGGCCACATCGACTGTCCACCAGCGACCGATGTGGCTGCGGTCGCAGTCGACCTGGATCACGGGCACACCCGCTTGTATCGCGCCTCCATAGCTGGTCGTTCGCTGGTTCAGGCTGGCACCGAAAGCGATGATGCAATCTGCCTGATCAAACAGCCGACGTCCTGCTGCGTGCGAGAACGAGCCTATGAGGCCTGCATTGAAGGCGTAGCCGGAAAACATGTCCTTGGCCTTGAGGGTGGTTGCAACCACGGCACCAAGGCTTTCAGCCATTCGCTCAATGTGTGGGCGTGCAGCATCTTGGTGTGCACCCAGTCCACAGATGATCAAAGGCTTGCTGCTGGTGGCAAGCAAGGCCGCCGCCGCCTTCAGTGAGCCGGGCGTGGGACGCCGCAATGCGCGTGGGCTAAGCCGAGTCGATGGTTCCTCGACGAGCACCGGGCAGGCGCGCTGCACATCTGTGGGTAACAGCAACACGGCAAGACCTTCTTGCGCCGCTGCCATGGCGGCGGCAAGCGTTGCTCGGGCAGCACTAGCGTGGGTGATAGTGAAGGTGCGCAAGCCAGCTGCCTTGAGAACCGCGTCGGCATCAAAGCGTTTGCCGTCGGGGCCAAGGCTGTTGATGCTTGGCCGCGCAACCGGCGTGGCGCCCATGATCAAGAGGACGCGGGCGCCGCTGCGCTCAGCGAACAGGGCGCCATTCAGAGCGTTGGCGGTGGCCGGCGCGTAACCTTCGGCCATCGCCACCGCCACGCTCTCGTGCCTAGCACCGTGAAAGCTAACGCCAAGAGAGTCGATGCTTGATACCAGCAACGCTGTATCGTCGCTCATCAGGCCGAAGACTGCCTCTACGCCTGCATCCTTGATGTCGTGCGCGAGCAGTTCATAGACCGGCCGTGGGGTGGGTTGTTGAATTGCAGATTCTGCTAGTGTCATGACGGTTGCTTTCATCACGGTGTGCTGGTTGCGGCAGTGAAGAACAACTCAGGGCCCTCGCTGCGCTGGTCGAATTGGGCAAGGACTGCATCGCCAATGGAGAGAGCCGTGCCACGCCAACGGCCCAACGCTCGCACGCCTTCGTCCAGGTCAACGGTGACCAGGGTGTAAGGCAGCTCTGCAACGAAAGATGGGTGAAATGCGTGGTGGCAGATCGTCCAGCTGTGAACCTTACCGCGGCCGCTTGCTTGGACCCAGTCTGTGCTGTTTGAGTAGCAGGCATCGCACAACATGCGGGGGTAGTGGCGCACCTTGCCGCAGCTCGCGCACTTTTGCAGCAGCAGGCGACCTTGCGCGGCAGCTTCCCAATAAGGTGCTGACAACGGCGTGATCTTGGGCGATGGCCTTGGCGGGGTGTCTGTCATGGTGGTGTTTGATGCGTGTGTCATTTTTAACCCCTGCGCATGATGGCCACAGCGCCGTCACCGAGGTCACCATAGCCTGTGACCAGCCCGACTTCTGCGTCCTTAACCTGAGCCCTGCCAGCATTGCCGCGCAGCTGTCGCACAAGCTCGACAATGTGGTTCAAGCCCCAGACATGCGCCTGCGACAATAGGCCACCGTGAGTGTTGGTGGGGAGCGCTCCGTCAAGTCGCAGACGGCCACCCTCGACGAACGGCCCACCCTCACCCTTCTTACAAAAACCGAGATCCTCAAGCTGACGGATAACCGCATAAGTGAAGCAGTCGTAGATTTCGGCAACATCAATGTCGGCATGGGTGACACCAGCCATCTGGAAGGCGCGCTGTGCGGCCTTGGCAATGCCAAGGCTTGTCATGTCGGGCCGTTGGGTAATGGCGCCAGGTTGGTCTGGGTGTCCTGCCGCTGTGCCTGAAATAAAAATACGCCGGTGTTTGAGGTCGAACGCTCGCTCGGCTGAGCTCACGATGCAGGCCGCGCCACCATCGCTTTCCAAGCTGCAGTCGAACAATCGAAATGGGTCGGCGATCATGCGGGAATTTGCGTGGTCTTCCAGAGTCATGGGCTTTTTCATGACTGCGTTGTCGTTGAGCAGTGCATGTTGTCGGTGTGCCACCGCCACCTCGCCAAAGTGCGAGACCTTGGTGCCATACAGGGCAATGTGACGCTGTGCCATTGGGGCATAAATTTGGGCTGGTGCAGCGTTGCCAATGGGGTACTCAAATTCGGTCACGTAATGGAACTGCGGCATCGTGTGAATGCGCGCACCTGCCTTGGTTGCGGCAGCGCCTGTGACGTTGCGACCAAAGGCGATGAGTACGTGATTGCATATGCCCGCAGCGACTGCTGCAGCCGCACATTGCAAAGCCATGACGGGGCTGGCGCCGCCATGAGGGACAAGTGCAGAAAAGCGCAAGTCTGGGATACCGAAGTTGTCGATGAAATCCTCTGCCGTAGCACTGACGATGCCGATGGGAATGACCCCGTCAATCTGTTTGGGGTCGAGTCCGGCATCGGCTATTGCTTTTAATGAGGCTTCGATTTGCAGCTCGAATGCGCTCTGGGTTGAGCCTCGCATGTAAGTTGTTTCGCCAACGCCAGTGACGCAGGCCTTGTCTCGCAGTGTCACTTCGCGTTCCTTTGTGGGTTGTTGCGAGCACCGTTTGCGCGTTGGAACTCGCGCTGCAGTTGCTTGCGGTAGAACACCGGATCGAGTTCCAGCGCATAACGCGGCGCCGCAGGATAGTGCTTGCGCAGGAATGCCTGCTCCTCTTCCATCCCAGCCCGGATGTCGATTTGATCGGGCGGTGGGAGTTCGCCTGTGACAAGCTGGGTCACCCATTCGGCTTGATCGTCCATCATGCGAATGTTGCCGCCGCCAGCTACGTTGAACATGCCAACGAAATAGAGACCTCTATGGGCAGGGTGAACAACCCGCAGGAACAGCTCTAGCTTGTGCCCGTTGAGTGGCCTCAGCTCAGGTGCTAGAAAGGGCAGGTCGACCTGATAGCCAGTCGCAACGATGACGCTGTCGTAGGTCTCGCTCGTGCCGTCAACAAACGTGACTTCTTGTTCCTTGACGGATGCAATGCCAGGCTTGGCTTTGATGCGGTCCCACACGAAATGCGACATCAGGCTTGGGTGACTGGTTGGGTGGGTTCGACTCTTGGGTGTGACAAAGCCCCATTGCTCCATGCGACCGTGCACGATGCGTGTGAGCGTCTCGCGAATGGTGCGCCGCACGGGCCAGGGCATCCAAGGCTTTTCGAGTCTTCCCAGTACGCGTGAGGTGGGTACGCCAAATAGCATGCGCGGCATCATTAGGACCGGCGAACGCGCCGAGATGGTGGCAGACTTCGTGACAACACAGATATCAGCCGCAATATCAACCGCGCTATTGCCCATGCCGACCACCAAGACCCGTTTGCCTCTGAAGGGCTCGGGTATGCGGTAGCTGTGCGAATGCAAATATTCGCCAGTGAAATCATCGCGCCAGCTTGGGTGGGATGGCAAGCCTTGGTGGCCGCTACCGACCACCACGGCATCAAACTCCGAGCTGCTGCCGTCTGCCAGCGAGACGCGCCAGCGCCCCGCCCCCACAGGCGCAACCTCCGTTACGCGCGAACCAAAGCGGATGTGCGGCGTGACACCGAATTTTTCTGCGTAAGCCTCTAAGTACTCTCGAACTTTTCGATGGTCTGGGTAGAGTGGGCCACCCTCTGGAAACGGGAAGTCCTTGTACGCCGTGACCCTGGCTTCGGAGTTCAGGTGCAGCGAGTCGTAAGCCGGCGATAGACCGTTGTCGTTGCCATAGACCCAGAGGCCACCAATGCAACTGCCAATTTCAAAGACCACGGTTTCTACGCCGCGATTCAGCAGGTGCCTTGCCGAGCACAGACCGGCCGCACCTGCGCCAATGACAGCGACACGAATGCTCATACGATGTCAGTCCAGCTTGGCGCCAGAGATCCTGACCACTTCACGCCATTTCACCCGCTCGCTGGCGGCGAAGTCGGCTGTCTCTTTCGGTGACGTGGGTTTGATGATGGCGCCAATCTCTAAGTACTTGGCCTTCAGCGCTGGATCGGCCGCCAATTCGGCGATTGCCTGAGAAAGCTTTGTGGAGATAGCGGCTGGCGTGCCCTTTGGAAGAACGAAAGCGCCCCAGGATGTGACCACGAAGTCTGGCACGCCAGCTTCGGCCATGGTTGGTACTTCCGGCATGGTTGGCCAACGCTCTGGGCAAGTGACGGCAAGTGCGCGCACCTTGCCTGATTTGATCAGGGGTGTGTAGCTGGCGATGTTGTCGATGGCGAAATCGGTGTCGCCGGCCATCAGGGCGGGCATCGACTGTGCCGCACCGCGGAATGGAATGTGCACGGCCTGGATGCCGGTGCGTGCGCGGAATAATTCACCCGCCAAGTGAGGGGTGGTGCCAACGCCAGCCGAACCGAAGTTCACACCCTTAGGCCGCTGCTTGGCCCAGTCCAAAAATTCCTTGACGTTGCGCGCGGGGTTGGTAGGTGCGACGACGAATGCGTTGCAGTTCTCCCAGATCTTTGAAACATATTCGAAATCAACAGCGGGGTCATAGGGCAGCTTGGCAAACAAGAACTGATTGATCGACAGTGTGCCGATGGTTGCCGAAGAGATGGTGGTGCCGTCGGGTGCTGCGCTCTTAACAGCTTCCATGCCGATGTTTCCGCCTGCACCAGTTCTATTTTCGACGACCCAGTTACCGCCGATTTTGTCTTGTAGGCGTTGGGACAGTGTGCGAGTGAGCACGTCCGAGGCACCACCTGAAGAAAACGGAACGATGACCTTGACGGACGCGGTGCCTGGCCAGCTCGTCTGCGCTTGCGCGAAAACGCCTGTAGCGATGCTGGCCACGACGATGGTGGATTTGAGAAGGAAGTGAAGTTTTGAGGGCATTGGCTTGTCTCCGGTTGTTTAGGTTAGGGGTTAGGAATTTTTTTGGGTAAGGATGGCTCAATAGGGCTGCTGCACAAGGTCAGTCTTTTCGCACGCGCGGCAAGAGTGAATTGGCAATGATCTGCTTCATTACTTCGGCGGTGCCGCCGCCAATGCGGCACATGCGCGCATCGGCGAAGGCTCTGGCGATGGGGTACTCCCACATATAGCCCCAGCCACCGAAGAATTGCAGGCACTCGTCCATGACCTTGAACTGCAAGTCAGTTGTGACAAGCTTGCACGAAGCAGCGTCAACTGCGTCGAGCTTGCCGTCAGCATGCAATTGAATGCAGCGGTCAACAAACACACGTTGGGCGAGGACCTGCGCGTGCAGATTGGCCAAGCTGAAGCGAGTATTTTGGAAGTCGGCCAGTGTTTGGCCGAACATCTTGCGATCGACCGCGTAGGCCAGCGTCCACTCAATCGCGGCCTCCGACGCTGAAACTGCACGGATGGCCTGAATGAGTCTCTCCCCCGCCAGTTGAGTCATCAAGATGCCGAAGCCACCGCCTTCGGTGCCCAGCAAGTTGCCCACCGGCACGCGCAAATCAGAAAAGAACAGCTCCGATGTGTCTTGGGCCTTGCAGCCAATCTTCTCAAGCTTGCGGCCACGCGTGAAGCCCGCCCGGTCGGTTTCAACCAGAATCAAGCTCACGCCTTTGGCTTTTTGCGTGGGGTCGGTCTTGCAAGCCAGCAGCAGAAGGTCTGCGCTGTGACCATTGGTGGTGAAGACCTTTTGGCCATTGATCACGTATTCATCTCCATCGCGAATGGCTTGTGTGCGAATGTTTTGCACATCGCTGCCGCCGGAAGGCTCGCTCATACCCAGCGCCACCACCACGTCGCCAGTAGCCATCCGCGGTAGCCATTTGGCTTTTTGCGCCTCGGTGCCAAAGTCCACAAGGTAAGGCGCGACGATGTCCGAGTGCAGGTAAAAAGTCGGACCCGTTGCACCGGCCCGCGCCATCTCTTCAATCAGGACGGCGCTGTAAAGAAAGTCGGCGCCCTGACCGCCATAGGCCTCTGGCGCGTTGACGCACAACAGACCGAGTTCGCCAGCCTTTTTCCAAAGTGAGCGCGGTACCTGGCCCACTTTTTCCCATTCTGCATGGTACGGAGTAACTTCTGTTTCAATGAAGCGGCGCACGGTATCGCGGAACGACTCGTGCTCGGGTGTGAAGATGGTGCGTGGGATCATATGTCTTGGCCTCGGCAGGCGCCGCCAGCGGCGGTTAGGTTTGAAATGGATGTTTCGTCATAGCCGCACTCACGCAGGATCTCTGCACTGTGCTCACCCAGACGTGGCTGCATGCGTGTCATGCGCATGGGAGAGGTGCGCAGGTCTACGGGGCTAGCGGCAAAACGCAGTGGGCCTTCGGTTGGGTGTTCGGCGATGGTCCAGAATCCGACGCTCTCAAGGTGTGGGTCGCGAGTCAGGTCTTCCAGCGAGTTAACCACCGAAAACGGAATGTCTGCATTTGATAGAAGTGCCAGCCACTCGGCATTGGTCTTTCGCGCCGCCTGCCGCTCGATTTCGTCCCAGACCTCGCGGAAGTGCTTCTGCCGCGCAGCGAAGGTAGAAAAGCGCGGGTCGTCCATGATTTGAGGTTCACCTGCAAGTTCGAACAGACTGCGCCAGTTTGCATCCGAATAAGGCAGCAATGCGAGGTATCCGTCCTTTGTTTTGTAGGGGCGCCGTGCAGCAGTGCTAACAGGCTGATAGCCCATGGGTCCGATGGGCGGATCGAAGCAGAACCCCCATTGGTGTTCGGCCATGTTGAAAGCCACCAGGCTTTCAAACATCGGCACTTCAACTTGCTGGCCTTGTCCTGTAGCAGTTCGGTGTGCGATGGCGGCAAGCATGCCGATGCTGGCATGCAGCGCGCCAATTTTGTCCGCAAAGATAGAAGGCATGAAGCGTGGCTGACCTGCTACGGCAGTTTGTAATTGCGCAAGGCCCGAGGCCGCTTGACCAATGTCGTCGTAGGCTGGTCGCCCTGCATAGGCGCCATCGTCGCTGTAGCCTGTGACGTGGCAGTACACGATGCTTGGGTTGATCTGCTTGAGCGTTTCATAGTCAAGGCCGAGTTTGTTGGCGGCCGGTGTTCTGAGCGAGTGCAGCAACACGTCGGTGTCTTTCAACAAGCTGCGCAGGATGGCCTGACCTTCAGCTTTTTTCAGGTCGACCACAATACTCCGCTTGCTGCGGTTACTGGAGAGAAAGAACGAGCCCATCAGTGGTGAACGTCTTGGCCCAATTGAGCGTGTGAGATCGCCCTCAGGTGGCTCGAGTTTGATCACATCTGCGCCGAGGTCACCCAGATATTGGCCTGCCAGCGGGCCGAGAATCATCGAGGCAATCTCGAGGACGCGGATGCCTGCCAGTGGTCCAGGGTTTGTGTTTTGGGGTTTCATGACCTTGTGTTTCAGAGAATTGCCAGTGGCGTGAGCGGACTGCCGGTGGCGCCAACGATGGGCAGCGCTGCAGCGACAAAAAGGAACTCGCGTCTGCCAGTGCGAACCAGTGGTTCTAGCAGCAAGCCTTCGAGCAAAGGAATGCCAAAATCACGGATCACACATTGGTGCACAGGAAACACGGTGCCCTTTGCGAAGGGCAACACCTCGACGGCGTAGTTGTCGGCACCAATGAGGGCAACGTCTTGTTGCGCCAGCCACAGACCCGCCTCGTGGTCGATGCCAGGCTCTGTGTTGAAGTCGACATCGCTTACGTCTTGTTGAGCGGCCAACCAACCGGTGTGCAGCAGTACCGCGTCGCCGGGCTCGATTTGAAGTTGCGCAGCGGCAAGGCAGGCTTCAAGGTCAGCCCGCGAGACCACTTCTCCACCGTGCAAGGTGCGGCCTCGCAAGCCGACCACGTCTAGCAGCAAGCCACGGGTGACGGCTGGCGGCATTTTTTCTACCCCAAGTCGGGTGGCGCCGCTGGTGCTGCGCATGGTTTCTTCACGGTAGTTGTTGAACATATGGCTGTCACACCAAGCGTGACAAAGTGCGTCGATGTGGGTGCCGATGTGCAAAGGCATGACCACTGTGTCTTCGGCAAACTGGAAACCACCGGGACGCTTGGCACCTGCCGCGTAATCACCGCCGTCACGTCCCATGAAATGTTGCAGCCCCGCACGGTGGCGTGGTACTGGCGTTTTGTGGGAGAGAAGTTGTGCAAGCCGCACCACCTGGCCAGTGCGCACCAAGCCAGCTGCGCGCTTGACTTGCTCGGGGCCAATGAGGTTGAGTGCGCCTGCTTCATCTTCTGCGCCCCAGCGGCCCCAGGCATTCGGGCGCTCGTTCAAGAAGCTGTCTTCGCTCATGGTTTGGGCTCTCCGTTGGTTGGCAGAAGTGTATGCAACCTGGCCTTCTGCACCTTGCCAGTGGTGGTCAGGGGCAGCTCGATTTCCGAGGTGAAGTGGAACTGATGCGGTACTTTGTAGGCGGCCATTTCATTCTTGCAGAATGCCAATAACTCAGCTTGCGCTGGCATCAGCCCAGCTTCCGGAATGACGATGGCAACAAGCGCCTCGTCAAGTGCCGGATGCGGTACGCCAATCACATAAGCGGTGCGGACAGCAGGATGGCGCATCAGCACCTCTTCGACTTCGGCTGGGGCGATATTGATACCGCCACTCTTGATCATTTCCTTGATGCGGCCCTTGAAGTACAAGCGGCCATCGGCATCGAGCAGTCCTAAGTCTCCTGTGCGAAAGAAGCCGCTTTCGTCGAAGGATTCTGCAGTTTTCGTCGGATCCTTGAGGTACTCCCTGATCACAGGTCCTTTGACCCTGATCTCACCCACTTCGCCCGCGGGCTGCGGTACACCCGAGTCAATGTGGCAAATGCGCAAGGTAACACCAGGAAGAGGATGACCGACTGATTGCAGCCGAACCGTGAGCGGGTCGTGCGCATCCGTCACAGCGCAATTGCCGTATGTTTCGCTCAGACCGTAGATGTTGCAGATCTCGCGCACGCCTAGGTCAATGGTGCGTTGAACCTGCTCAGGTGTGCCGATGGTAGCGCCGCTGCGCAGCGACGAGAGGTCGTACTGCGCGCGCTTAGGGTGCTCCCACAAGGCTTGTACGATGTTGGGTGTGCCATAGAAAATGGAGCAGCGCTCGCGCTCGATCAGCGCCAGCGCCACACCGGCATCAAAGCTTTCTTGCAACACCACGCAACCGCCGTGGGTGAGCAGATTGGGCGCTGCGTTGACAATGCCAAAACTCCAGAACAGCGACACTGCCAACCACAGCCTGTCGTGCTCCGTGACATGCTGTCGCTCACCAATCTGGAAGGAGTTGCTCACCCAGTAACCGTGCTGCAGCAGGATGCCTTTGGGCGCGGCGGTGGAGCCTGAGGTGTACAACAACATGGCATCGTCGTCAGGTTGCACAGCATTTGCTGCCATGTCTACCTGTGCTTGAGTTATAGCCTTACCGCGACGCAGCAATTCGCTCCAGTTGAGTTCGCCATTGAGTTCGCTGATAAGTTCACCGAGCTGACCATCGACCCAGACAACGCTTTGCAAAAGGGGCAGGGAGCCGCGGCCACGGATGCCAGCAATGGCAGCGCGGAAATCTTGGCTGCGCAGTCGGTCTGCAGCCACCAAGCAACTGACCTCGGCATGAGACAGGGTGTATTCGAGTTCTCGCGCGGAGGACCAGGTGTTCAGGCCCACTGAAACGGCGCCGATTTGCTGAATGGCCAGAAAAGTGATCAGCCATTCTGCTCGGTTACCCATGAGGATGGCAACGCGATCGCCACGCGTCACGCCAATCGCAAGGAGCCCGCGCGCCACGCTGTTGGTTTCATCAAGCAGCTGCGCATAGGTATAGCGGCGCGAGCCGTCGATCAGCGCTTCGTTGCTGGCGAAGCGCCTGGCTTGTTCCTTGATCAGCAGCGGAATGGTCCGGGATTCGGGCATGCTCATGGCATTGTGCGAGGTGTTCAGTATTTCGAAATTTGGAAAACTATTCCATAATTAGGAAATGTTAACGCACCCGAGCCGGCTCGGCAAGTTGTTTTTTGATAACAGCTTGACGGATTGTCTGACTTCAGATAATTTCCATCATCCGAATTTTATTTCGAAATTACGAATTTTTAACGCGAGTTACCATTGACCATGAGCCCAGAGCGCTACCTGAGAACCTTCGACATCCTCAAGCTGCTGACCGAGCGCAATACCCCGTTGCGGCTGACAGAAATCAAACAGGCGCTTGACCTGCCTGTGAGCAGCCTGCACAACATGCTGCAGACCATGGTGAGTGCTGAGGTGGTCACGATCGATGACGACCTGCGCTATGCCGTCGGTCCGCGCACAGTGTCGCTTGCGTTGCGCACCGTCCAGTCGCTTGACCTGCGCACGGTGGCACGGCGGCCGCTGCAGGACCTTGCGCGCGAGCTTGGTGATGACGTTTACCTGGCCATGCGAGTTGGCCAACGGGTTATTTACGTGGACCGCGTTTTAGGCAACCAACGAATCTCGCTGGACATCCGACTGGGCGAGCCCTTGATGATGCACTGCACTGCCACTGGAAAGCTTTTTGCTGCTCTTGATGGGCGGCTCGAAGCCCATGCGCTTGCTGGAAAGCTGCCCAAAATGACGCCCGTCACCATCACCGATCCGCTGCAGTTAAAGAAGGAATACGCCCGCATTCGTGACGCGGGCTTCTCGAGAAGCGAGGAGGAAGCCATGGCCGGCGTGGTGGGCTATGCCTTGCCAATTCGCGACGGGACGAGCAAGGTTGTTGCAGCAGTGCACGTTTCGGTGCTGTCCACCCGGGCCACCAAAACGCACGAGCGCAAAATATTGACAGAGGCGCGGGCCTGTGTCGATCAGATCGACAAGCAATTGGGCCACGAACACCGCGGCACACGAAGGAAAGCCTCCACATGACAAACAGTGACCGCAATACCCACACCTCAAAAGATTTGCGCGGCGCGCTCGCTGGACTGAAAGTGCTAGATGCAAGTCGGCTGCTGCCTGCCGCTCTCTGCACCCAACTGTTGGGTGATCTTGGTGCTGACATTCTGAAGGTGGAGGAGCCTGGACGCGGCGACTACCAGCGCAGTTTCCCGCCAATGGGCAAGGTGGATTCAGGCACATTCTTGCTATGCAACCGAAACAAGCGCAGCATGACCTTGAACCTCAAGCATGAAGAAGGCAAAATGATTTTTCGCGAACTCGCTGCGCAGTCCGATGTGGTGGTCGAAGGTTTTCGTCCCGGCGTCATGGACCGTCTAGGCTTAGGTTACGAAGAACTGAAGAAGATCAATCCCCGCCTGGTTTACTGCGCCATCTCCGGATATGGTCAGGACGGACCTTATCGGCGTGTTGCGGGGCATGACCTCAATTACCTTGGTGTCATCGGGGCACTGCCACTCTTTGGCAAGGCGGGCGAAGGCCCGATGGTGCCAGGGCTCCTTGCCGCAGATATTGGTGCTTCG
>JAPLPO010000054.1 GCA_026400155.1 Burkholderiales bacterium
AAGTCCTACGACGCGCTGGGCATGAAAGAATTGAAGGCAGACTCGCAACGCATCCTAGACAAAAATTTCCCCGAAACCACAAACACACCCAGTAAAAAGCCTAGCGCATGGTGGAAGTTTTGGTAAGCAACTCCAGCGCTGATACAAACTCAGCTTCGGTGTGTATTCTTCTCATCGGTGGCAAGCAAGCCATCAAGCGACGGCCATAAGCCATGCCAGTGAGTCGAGGATCGCACACCACCAGAAATCCTTGGTCTTTTTCACTTCGAATCAAACGCCCTGCCCCCTGCTTCAAGGCCACGGCGGCCTCAGGGATGCTGTAGTCAGAAAAAGAGCTCTGGCCCGACAATTCAAGCCTTTGTGAACGAGCCTCAACCAATGGGTCATTTGGTGGAGGAAATGGCAGTTTGTCAATCACAACCAATTGCAATGCTTCGCCCGGCACATCAAAGCCTTCCCAGAAAGAAGCGGATGCAACCAAGACACATCCCAGTCCGCCTTCGCTGGTGCCTTCTCTGAATCTTTCCATCAAGCGACGTTTTGGCCCTTGCCCTTGCACTAGGATTTCTAATTCACCCGTGTGTCCGAGAGCAGCGGTTAAAGATTCGCCTATTTGGCGCATGGCGTTCAAGGTAGTGGTAAGCACCAAAGTTCTGCCACCTAAGCTTCTTGCATGTTTTTCAACCCATTCGGAAACACGGCGTATGTGGTTTATATCGTTGGGCTTGGGCATGGTTGGCGGCACATAAATTGCCGCCATGTTGGCGTAATCAAAGGGACTGGCAACTCTGAGTTTGCGTGCATCACCCAATCCGCAAGGCTCGGTAAACCAGCGCATTTGATCGTCTTCGCCCAAAGTGGCTGAGGTAAAGACCCAAGACTTCTGAATAGCAGCGTCTTGCTCATTTTGAGCATGTCGGTGCAGCATGTGTGTTTGCACGGCTTTGGATATATCAAGCGGCGATTCAACCATGCGCATTTGAGCGCCAAGCTCAACCCAGCGCACAGCCCCCTCTGCGCAGGGATCTTGAAAATCTTGTATCAGGCGCAATTGCATCGAAACCCGCTCATGCAAACGCACAAATTCAGGGGCCATCTCGCTCACTGTATCAAGTGCAGCCAATGCCGCTTGCAGTGCAACTTGAAGCTGTGCCATGGCCGTTAACCATTCGGCAGTCTCAATGTCATCGGGCACTGGATCGATCCAACGCAAACGAGACCCTGAGCGAACATGTTGCGCTGTCAGGCGCAAATCACGTGCAGATTTTTCAAGCACGTTGCAAATCAAATTCCAATCAACAAGCCCCCTGGCCAATTGAACACCCGCGCCCAAAATGTCGCGCGTTAGCTCCAGCAATTGGCTGGTACTGAGGTGGCGCCCTAAAAATTGAATGCCAATTTCATTCAACTGATGGGCTTCATCAAAGACCACCGTTTGAACCGATGGCAGCAACTCTGCCATTCCCGTGTCGCGAACATTCAAATCAGCAAAAAACAAATGGTGATTGATGACCACCACGTCGGCTGACATGGCTTCTTTGCGAGCCAAGTTAACATGGCATGATTTGAAATTGGGACAGGGTGATCCCAAGCAGTTGTCACGGGTTGAAGTGACAAGCGGGATCACTGGCGAACGGTCGTCCAATCCAGACAACTCTGACAAATCACCCGTGCGAGTCGATTGCGCCCACGTTTCAATTTTGCTCAGCGCATGCATGTGGATGCGCAGTGAAGCATCGTGACTTTGCCTGGCTTGTGACAAGCGCAAGGTGCACAAGTAACTGCCGCGACCTTTTAACAAGGCGACCCGAATGGGTAACTTCAAGGCCTCAATTAATTTGGGAATATCGCGCGAGAAGAGTTGGTCCTGAAGGGCCTTGGTTGCCGTAGAGACCAATGCCCTTTGGCCGCTTAACAGCACGGGTACGAGATACGCATAGGTTTTTCCGACGCCTGTTCCAGCTTCAACCACCAACTCCCCGCCACTTTGGAGGGTTTCGGCAACGGCCATGGCCATTTGTGTTTGACCAGCACGCGCTTTAAATTGAGGGGTTGCTTGCGCAATCACGCCCTCATCTGAAAAAGTAGCGGCGACTGCCTGAAGGAATTGTGTCAAGGGCGCGCCTTGTCATTGCTGGAATCGATGGCCTTGTCAGATAATCGCAAACGCCGTTCAATCTCTTTGAGTGCTCTTTGTCGTGTGTTGAGTTCAATTTCTCGTTGGTCTAAAGGGTTCAAACTTTGGTATTTTTGCTGACGCGCTTTGGCCAGACAATCATTGACAGCAAACTTCTGCCAACAAGCCTTGGCGTTGTCTTGAAATTGATCAAAGACTTTCTTTTTTTCTTCAGCCAGAACCATTCGTTGAGCTTCAATCAAATTTGATTCAGAGTTGGGGGTCAAACTTGGCGTGTCAGCTTGAACCATGCTGAGCAGGCAGAACCACCCAACAAGCCCTAACAAGAATGGTTTGAACCAAAAATTCATTTTGAAATTAGGTGATCTGGGTGTTTACCGTACGATGCTCAAGCGCCAAAAATTCAGACGATTGCATTTCATGCAATCTGGATATGGTTCTTGGAAATTCATGTGCTAGCGGACCTTCCTTGTAAAGCGCCTCGGGCTCAACTTCAGCTGAAAGAATTAATTTAACACGTCTGTCGTAGAGAACATCGATGAGCCAAGTAAATCGCCTTGCTTCTGATGCCAACCTGGGAGGCATCATAGGGACATTGCTCAACAGCACCGTGTGAAACTGTGTGGCAATTTCCAAGTAATCGTTTTGTGACCTAGGGCCACCACACAGGGCTCTGAAGTCGAACCACACCACGCCGCCTGCACGTCTTTTGGATGTAATTTGGCGAGCTTCAATGTTCAAAATAGGGTCTTCATCTTGCCCGCTGGCCAGCCGATTGAATGCGTCTGCCATTTCAATGTCTGCCGATTCGCCCAAGGGACAATGGTATAGCTTGACCAACTCAAGGGTGCGACGTCGATAGTCGGTACCGTTGTCAACGTTCAACACTTCCATGCGCTGGTTGAGCAATGCAATCGCAGGCAACAAACGATCGCGGTGCAAGCCATCGGGATACAAATTGTCGGGTTTGAAATTAGACGTGGTGACAAAGCTCACGCCATTTTCAAACAGCGATACCAACAAGCGATGTAAGATCATGGCATCGGTAATGTCGGCCACGTGAAATTCGTCAAAGCAAATGAGCTGGTAGCGCTTGGCCATGCGTCGTCCCAACTCATCCAAGGGATTGACGGTGCCTTGCATCAAGGCCAACTCGCGATGCACTTCGCGCATGAACTCGTGGAAGTGCAAACGCGTTTTATCTTTCACGGGCACTGCGTTGTAGAAGCAGTCCATCAAGAAACTCTTGCCACGCCCTACGCCACCAAACATGTAAACACCGCGAGGCAGTTCGGGCTTTTTCTTCAAGAATCTGAAAGGGCTTCTGATGCTCTCTTGATAAGCAGCCCATTCATGTGCGCAGCGCTCTAAAGCCTCTACAGCGCGCAATTGCGCAGGGTCAGCCTGATAGCCTCTGTTCAGAAGTTCTTGGTCATAGGCTGAGCGAACGGACATGGGCAACTGCTTCAACAATGGTTCTTTGGAATGAGAAAACCCGGGTCGTGCCCGGGCTCCATAGTGTAACGAGACTTGAAAAACTTAGAAGTTCAAGGTCCGTTTGTCTACAGCCAAAGCAGCTTCTTTGGTGGCTTCGCTCAAAGAGGGGTGCGCATGGCAGATTCGGGCAATGTCTTCGGCACTGGCGCGGAATTCCATGGCCACCACAGCCTCAGAAATCAACTCGCTGGCCATCGGGCCCACAATGTGAACACCCAAGATCTCGTCGGTCTTGGCGTCAGCCAAGAACTTCACCATACCGGTGGTATCGCCCAAGGCACGCGCACGACCATTGGCCAAGAATGGGAAGGTGCCGGCTTTGTAAGCCACGCCATCGGCCTTAAGCAGTTGCTCAGTGCGGCCGACCCAAGCAATTTCAGGGCTGGTGTAAATAACCCAAGGCACCGTGTTGAAGTTGACATGACCATGTTGACCGGCAATGCGTTCGGCCACAGCAACGCCCTCTTCTTCAGCCTTGTGCGCCAACATAGGACCACGCACCACGTCGCCCACAGCCCAAACGCCTGGCAAATTGGTTTTGCAATCGGCGTCAACCACAATGGCGCCGCGCTCGTCCAATTGCAGGCCCACGGCTTCGGTATTTAGACCGATGGTGTTTGGCACACGGCCAATGGACACAATCAATTTGTCGGCATCAATGCTTTGGGCTTCGCCCTTGGCATTGGTGTAGGCCACTTTGACGCCTTTTTTGCCGTTTTGAATTTCACCCACTTTGACGCCGAGTTCAATTTTCAAGCCTTGCTTGTCGAAGGCTTTCTTGGCTTCTTTGGCAATCTGCTCGTCCACCGCGCCCAAGAAGGTTGGCAAACCTTCAAGGATGGTGACTTCTGAGCCCAGACGGCGCCAAACAGAACCCATTTCTAAACCGATCACTCCAGAGCCGATGAGCACCAATTTCTTGGGCACAGCGCCAACTTTTAAAGCACCGTCATTGGACAGCACATTGACTTCATCAAAAGGGGTACCAGGCAAAGCACGCGCATTGGAGCCCGTAGCCACAATGATGTTCTTGCCCACCAAGGTTTCGTTGGCTGCGCCAGTGACGTTCACTTCGTAGCCGCCTTCAACAGCTTTGCTAAACGCGGCTCGGCCGTGGAAGAAAGACACCTTGTTCTTTTTGAACAAGTACAAAATGCCATCGTTGTTTTGCTTCACAACAGTGTCTTTGCGGGCAATCATCTTGGCAATGTCCATGCTAACGCCTTTCATCTCAATGCCGTGATCGGCAAAGTGATGATTGGCTTGGTCAAAGTGCTCAGAAGACTGGAGCAATGCTTTGGAAGGAATGCAACCAACGTTGGTGCATGTACCGCCAAGGGCTGGAGCCCCAGCCGCGTTTTTCCATTCATCAACGCAGGCTACTTGGAAACCCAATTGGGCCGCTCGAATGGCGGCAATATAACCACCGGGGCCGCCACCAATGACGACCACATCAAATTGTTTGCTCATGCTAATTTGTCCTTAGATGTCAAACAACAAGCGTGACGGATCTTCCAACGCTTCTTTCATGGCCACCAAGCCCAAAACAGCTTCACGGCCGTCAATGATTCGGTGGTCGTAAGACATGGCGAAATAGTTCATGGGGCGAACCACCACTTGACCGTTTTCAACCATGGCGCGGTCTTTGGTAGCGTGCACACCCAAAATGGCAGACTGAGG
>JAPLPO010000065.1 GCA_026400155.1 Burkholderiales bacterium
TCAAACGCTTTGAGCAATTGGTCACTCAACCCCATGGTTTGATTTTGGTCACAGGCCCGACGGGCTCAGGCAAAACCACCACGCTGTATGCGGCACTGCAAAGCTTGGACGCTGTAGGCAGCAACATCATGACGGTGGAAGACCCCATCGAATACGAGTTGGCGGGTGTGGGACAAACCCAGGTCAATGCCAAGATCGATTTGACATTTGCCAAAGCCCTGCGCGCCATTCTTCGTCAAGACCCCGACATCATCATGATTGGTGAAATTCGCGATTTTGAAACGGCTCAAATTGCCATTCAAGCTTCCATGACGGGCCACTTGGTGTTGGCCACCTTGCACACCAACGATGCAGCAAGCGCTGTCACCCGCCTCACCGACATGGGCATCGAGCCCTTCTTGCTCAGCTCTTCTTTGTTGGGGGTTTTGGCGCAGCGTCTGGTGCGCAAAGTTTGCACGCACTGTGCCGGTGAAGGCTGTGCGCAATGCGGCCAAACAGGTTATGCCGGTCGCACCGGTATTTTTGAATTGCTCATCACAGACGATGCACTGCGTGCTCAAATTCACGCCAAGCAATCGGAAGCCAGCATTCGAGAGGCTGCCGTTGCGGGAGGCATGGTGCTCATGCGCGAAGACGGCGAGCGCTTGGTTCAGTTGGGCATGACACGTGCCGAAGAATTATTGCGCGTGACCCGCGATTGAGTATTTTTTAGATCTTCAATCCATGCCCGCCTACTCTTTTGAAGCTCTGCAAAACGATGGCGCCTTGCGAAAAGGCGTGGTCGAGGCCGATAGCGCCAAAGCCGCTCGCACTCAGCTGCGGGTCAGTCTTTGGTGCCCTTGAGCGTGCAAGCCTTGGCCCCCAGCAGCTCAGACAAGCGCAGCATTTGGCAGTACAACATCGGTTCGAGTCGCAGCTTCTCTCCCAATTCACTGGCGGTTTGGACGCGCCAACTGGCCAGCTTGGTAGGCAGTGGCTTGCCCTTAGAGCGCGCCTTGGCGGCATTGAGCGATGAAGCTGAATCAGAAAAGCAAGCGCATTTGGTGGCCAACCTGCGGGCCGAAGTGAATGCGGGTTTGGGTTTGGCCAAAGCCATGTCGCAGCATCCTTCCGAATTTTCTGCGCTTTATACCTCGGTCATCAGTGCCGGCGAGCAAGGCGGCAATTTAGGTGCTGTGCTGGGGCAATTGGCCGACGATTTGCAAGATCAGCAAACCCTCAAAGCCAAGCTCTTGAGTGCCTCCTTGTATCCCGCCATCGTTAGCCTCATTGCCTTGCTTATCGTGATTTTTTTGCTCAGCACGGTGGTGCCTCAAGTGGCTCAAGTTTTCTCTGGCAATCAAAGAAAGCTGCCCACCCTCACCGTCTTCATGTTGGCGCTCAGTGACTTTGTGCGAAACCATGGCTGGACTGTGGCGCTGCTGTTGGTATTGGGCTGGTTGGGCTTTCAGCAGGCCATGAAACAACCCAATTTGCGTGTGCAGTTTGATGCGACATTTTTAAAATTGCCTATTTTGGGAAGGCTGGCCACAGGCTACAACACCGCCAGATTTGCCAGCACCCTGGCCATGCTGACCGGTGCTGGCGTGCCCATTTTGAAAGCCATGCAATCGGCAGCAGACACATTGTCCAACCAAGCCATGCGCGAAGATGTGCTCGATGCCTTGGTGTTGGTGCGCGAGGGTGCGCCCTTGGCCATGGCCATGGGACAGAAAAAGCGCTTTCCCAGTTTGCTGGCCATGTTTGCGCGACTGGGTGAGCAAACTGGCCAACTGCCCCTCATGCTGCAACGCGCAGCCCAACAACTTTCGGCCGATGTTCAGCGCCGCGCTTTGGCATTGGCCACCATTTTGGAGCCTCTGCTCATTGTGGCCATGGGTGGGGTGGTCATGCTCATTGTGTTGGCCGTGCTCATGCCCATCATGGAATTGAACCAATGGGTTCGTTAAAAAGGAGCCTCCCATGCCAGTCAGCTTAGACGGTCAGTTGGTGGTGGCCATTTCGTCGCGCGCCTTGTTTGATTTTGAAGAAGAAAACTTGGTGTTCGAACAAAGCGATGACCGGGCTTACATGAAGTTGCAGTTGGAGCGACTTGAAGAGCCCGCCAAGCCAGGCGTTGCTTTTTCTTTGGTGAAAAAACTGTTGGCCTTCAACGATGCCAGCACCCCCAGAGTGGAGGTGGTCATCTTGTCGCGCAATGACCCTGTGTCGGGCATGCGGGTGTTCAGGTCTGCCCAGCACTATGGCCTGCCCATTCAGCGCGGCAGCTTCACGCGGGGTCAATCGCCTTGGCGCTATTTAAAACCCCTGAACGCCAACTTGTTTTTGTCCACCCATCTCTCCGATGTGCGCGCCGCCTTGGACGCCGGTGTGCCTGCGGCACAGGTCTATCCGCATTCTGCGCACGCCTCCGAAGCACATCCCCATGAAGTGCGGATTGCCTTCGACGGTGATGCCGTTTTGTTTTCGGACGAAGCTGAGCGTGTTTTTCAGTCAGAAGGTTTGTCTGCGTTTCAAGCGCACGAACGCGCCAAAGCCTCGCAGCCCTTGCTGGCTGGTCCTTTCAAGCCTTTGTTGGCTGCGCTTCACCGCTTGCAGCAAGAGGGCACGCCCGCCATGCGCGTCAGAACGGCATTGGTCACAGCGCGCAGTGCGCCTGCTCACGAGCGCGCCATTCGCACCTTGATGCAGTGGAACATTGAGGTCGACGAAGCCATGTTTTTGGGCGGTTTGCCCAAAGGCGAGTTTCTGAAAGAATTTGAACCCGACTTCTTTTTTGACGACCAAACCGGCCACATTGAGTCGGCTGCCCAACATGTACCGGCAGGCCATGTGGCCAGCGGTATCAGCAATCCGCCCAGCTAATTCACGATATCGGGGTCTTCTTTTCTGCGACCCTCGCGCCGCGCAATCCAAATCGTCGACACCAAAATGACGGCTGCGCCAAGCCAAGTCCATTTGCTGGGAATGTCGCTGAACACCAGCCAGCCCAAAAGGGAGGCCCAGACCAAGTCCAAGAACCGCAGGGATTGGGTGGCAGAGATATCGGCCACACTGAAAGCTTTAGTGAAGCTGTAATGGCCAATGGTGCCAAGCAAGCCTGCCACCATAAAACCACTCCATTGCCAAAGCGTTGGCGCTTGCCAATTCATCAAAGCCAAGGGCAAGCTGAACAAGGTGACCGTGATCGATTGCCACATCACAATCACGCCAGGTTTTTCAGTTCGGGTGAGGTGCTTGGTGATGAGAAATGACGCCGCAAACACAGGCGAAGATGCCAACATGACCAAGTTGTACCAACCACCACTGCCCGACAAATTGGGGGCCACCACCACCACCACACCAGCAAAGCCAATCGCGGCTGCAATCCAGCGGTCTTTGCGCATGGGCTCGCCCAAGAACCAGGCCGCGCCCAACATGATGAAAATGGGCCCTGTAAAACCAATGGCCGTCATGTCGGCCAAGGGAATTTGGGGCAGCGCAACAAACCACAACATAAGGCCTATGGTGTGCACGCCACCCCGCCAAAACTGCCCTTTGACATTGACTGGCACATAGGCGCTCAAGCCTTGGTACCACAGCAAAGGCAACATGACGATCAAGCCACAAAAATAGCGCAGAAATTGAGCCTCAAAAGGATCCATTTGCATGGACAAACTTCGGGCAATGGTGTTCAGCAAGGAGAAGGTGAAACCACCCAGGGCCATCCATGCCATGCCGCGAACAGGGGCTGGCAGACGTTCAAAACGACGTGAGCTTTGGAGACGCGCGAGAGTTAGAAATCGCTGCAGTGAAGGGGGAACAAATCTTGGCACCCCTTCACTATAAAGGACGCCTGTGTGAGACAAAGTCTCATGGGTTACCTGTGCTCAGTTGTTTTGCAAAGCCGCAATGCGCTCTTCAATGGGAGGGTGCGTTGAAAACAACTGGCCAATGCCACCGGCAATGCCCATGGCCGCCATGCTCTTTGGCAACTCGGCGGTGTGCAGGCCTCCCAAGCGGGCCAAGGCATTCATCATGGGTTGCTTGCGGCCCATGAGTTCGGCAGCGCCAGCATCGGCACGGAACTCGCGCTGGCGGCTGAACCAGGCCACCACAATGGCAGCCACAAAGCCGAGCAGAATGTCCAAGACGATGGTGGTGATCCAGTAACCCATGCCTGGGCCTGTGTTTTCTTCGTCGTTCTTGCGCAAGAAACTGTCGACGGCATAGCCCACCACTCTGGACAGGAACACCACGAAGGTGTTCATCACGCCTTGAATAAGGGCCATGGTGACCATGTCGCCATTGGCGATGTGGGCCACTTCGTGCGCCAACACAGCTTCAATTTCTTCGTGGGTCATGTTTTGCAACAAGCCCGTCGAGACGGCCACCAAGGCAGAATTTTTAAAGGCGCCAGTGGCAAACGCGTTGGGGTCGCCTTCGAAGATACCCACCTCTGGCATGCCAATGCCCGACTTGTCGGCCAATTTCTTCACCGTGTCGACCAACCATTTTTCGTCGGAATTGCTAGGCTGCGCAATGACCTGTACG
Source organism: Burkholderiales bacterium (assembly GCA_026400155.1). Classification (GTDB taxonomy): domain Bacteria; phylum Pseudomonadota; class Gammaproteobacteria; order Burkholderiales; family Burkholderiaceae_C; genus Limnohabitans_A. Next base: position 4,534 of record JAPLPO010000065.1, read on the forward strand.
CCCGAGCTCCATTTGGCCACGGGCTTGCTGATGAGCAATGAAATGAAGGCGCCGCCAAAACCCATGATGAGGGCAAAGCCCAACAAGGCGGTTAAATCTAAGCCATTGGAAGTGAGAAAGCGGTTGACGCCCAACACACTGGCCACCACACCCAACACCAACACCACAGCCAAGTTGGTGAGTACAAACAAAATAATGCGTTTCATGAGAAATTCAGATTCACTGCCCAGCGAAGGCCAAGCACACAGGCTGAATATTAGGGGTGGCGCACACAAAATCAAGTGCGCCGCTTTAATTCCTCAAAATTGAACGGAATTAGGCCCGTCTGGGTGGGCGAAAGACCTGTGCATCGGCATAAAAATCAGGGCTTTCATTGGCTGACCACCACCCCGGGATGCCCAAAACAGGTGTGGGCAAGAAAGGTTTGAGCGCCAACTTGTCGGGCTGCAGGTCTTGGGCCAACCAAGCATCCCACTCAGAAAGGGGCAAATTGGATGGCACTCGCCACAAGTGCACCGTGATGGCCTTGTAAGGATTGACCAATTTTTCCAAAGCAGCATGGCCAAAAACCCAGATCTGCACGTCAGCCCAATGCGCTTTCATGACGCCGAATGCTGTGTGCCAGTTTCGTTCTTGCAGCGCATGCCACAGGCTGTCGGGCAATTGAATGAGGGTGGCGTTTTCGTCAAACACCGTGACGGCATCTCGCACAGGCCCACGCACCGAGCCCACACCTTGCGCTTGAATGGCCCTTGCTTGGACTAGATTGAGTTGCTTTTTGGCCAAGGGAAACTGCAGCCAACACAGCGCATTGAAAAAATCGTGCAGGCCATTTCGCGTGGGCACACTGTGCGTGTCAAAAATAAATTGCTCGTAAGCCTGACCTTCGGGCAAGGCAGACTGCGGCACAAACTGCACCTCACAAATTGACTGGGTGCTGGGGTGCTGCATGTTCAACTGAGGCTTGTTCAGCTGCCGCTTGAGCAATGCCAATGCCTCATTGCAGGCTTGCTCAACCGAAGCGCCTTGCTTGACACGCTGCGCAACCCATTCACCTTGCTCGCGCCACGGCATGAGCCAAGGCGCATCCCAATCAATGCTGCTCAGGCCATGCGCCATGGCAAGGCTTCACCAGAACGAAGGGGCTTGAGTTCGGCCTCACCGAAGGGATAGCTTTCTTGGGGCGTCCAAGATTCGCGTTTCAATGTGATCTGACCCTGATTGCGGGGCAGGCCATAAAAGTCGGCGCCGTTGAAACTGGCGAAGGCTTCGAGTTGATCAAGTTTGTCCACGCTGTCAAAGGCTTCTGCATACATTTCCATGGCGGCATGGGCGGTATAGCATCCGGCGCAACCGGTGGCGTGCTCTTTCAAATGAGCGGGGTGCGGGGCGCTGTCAGTGCCCAAGAAAAAGCGTGCATGGCCAGAGGTGGCTGCACTCAACAAAGCCAAGCGATGTGTTTCGCGTTTGAGCACTGGCAGGCAGTAGTAGTGTGGCCGAATACCGCCCGTGAAAATGGCGTTGCGGTTGTAAAGCAAATGGTGCGCCGTGAGCGTGGCGCCCATGAAACGGTCGGCAGACATGACATAGTCTGCGGCGTCTTTGGTGGTGATGTGCTCAAAGACAATTTTGAGTTCTGGAAAATCGCGGCGCAGCGGAATGAGTTGGGTTTCAATGAACACCGCCTCACGGTCAAACAAATCGATGTCGCTGCTGGTCACTTCGCCATGTACCAACAACAGCAAGCCCTCTTTTTGCATCGCAGCCAAAGTGGGGTAGATTTTTTTCAAGTCGGTCACGCCCGCATCGCTGTTGGTGGTGGCGCCAGCGGGGTACAACTTGCAAGCTACCACACCTGCCGCTTTGGCCTTCACAATTTCCTCGGGTGGCAGGTTGTCAGTGAGGTACAAAGTCATGAGGGGTTCGAATTGAACACCCTGCGGCACTGCCGCCAAAATGCGCGACTTGTACGCGACGGCCATGGCGGCCGTGGTGACTGGGGGCTTCAAATTGGGCATGATGATGGCGCGGCCAAATTGGGCTGCTGTGTGGGGCACCACGGTTTGCAGCGCAGCGCCATCGCGCACATGCAAATGCCAGTCGTCAGGCCGGGTGATTGTCAGATTGTGGGTCATGATCTTCTTTCATTTCAGATTTGGCTTTTTGCAAAGACTGCAGCAATTCAAGCGCCTTGGCATGCAACTTCTTGCCAGCGGGCGTGAGTGTGGTGGGGTAAGAGCTGCGGTCTATGAGGTCGGTACCGGCCCACAGCTCAAGCGACTGAATGCGCCTGGAAAACGCTGGCTGGGTGACATGGCGCAACTGAGCAGACCGGCTGAAACTCCGCGTTTCAGCCAAGCTCACAAAGTCTTCAAGCCACTTGGTATCCATGCAGCCATTATCCCGCAGACAGACTTTGATCCTGCTCCGCTTCTGGCCAAAGCGCTGGAAAATAAAAGCGCAAAGCGTGCTGAGGCACTGCAAAACGAACATTGCCATGCGGACTGTCGGTTTCTAAGTAGCCCTTTTTGAGCAATCACCCAAGCCGCAAAGTTGTTTGAACTCGGCTCGGGTCATGTCCGTTTGAACGGCATACAAAAATTGTAGTGGCCTGAGTGCCTCTATTCGGATTCCATTGTTTTGACTAGCCGCATCAAAGGTTAGCGAGGCCGCAATTCTGTTAAACATGCCTTCTTGTTTTAAGTTGTGTGTCATAAATTCAACTTGATCCAAGCACATGTCTAGAACGTAGTGAATCCAGTTGACCAAGCCTGCTTGCGTTAAATTACCGCGTCCATCAAGATCACCACGCCGGTGTTCATCTGCTGCATGTAAAAGTGATTTGTATTGCGCCTCGGTTCTGGCAAAACCACGCAAAGGCGACCAAAGACCTGCAGACAGTTCCATGGCATCGAATAACAGATGCGTATGCAGTCGACTGGTTCGGCCGTTGCCATCCAAGAAAGGGTGTATCCAAGTCAATCGATGGTGGGCTGCGGCAGCAGCGAGGACACTGGCCTCGCCTTTGCGTACGTTCGAATAGGCGCTTTGCCATACTTGCAAAAATGAATCAAGAGATTCTGGCGCTGGCGCCTCATGCAGACCAATCTGGACTTTTT
>JAPLPO010000189.1 GCA_026400155.1 Burkholderiales bacterium
ATTGCATCCTCGCATCATTGAAGTGGGCTTGCACGAAGATGGCAGTTTGCGCGATCGTCACTTGTGGCATTTGCCACCCCTCGCACCCCATGTGTTTGCCATTCGAATGGATGCAGAGCTAGACTTTGCAGCCGCCAGCAGCTTTGAAAAATACATCACAGAGAAACTCCGTGACCAAGCACAAATTCAACATGTATGCCTGTTTGCTCAACCTATCAACCGCATTGATGCCACAGGCGTTGAAACACTTCAGCAACTTCTCCAATACCTCACTCGGAAAGGCATTCAGTTGCACATCAGCGGCATCAAGCTGCCAGTAGAAAAAGCCCTTAAGTTGGCAGGCGAGTTGGGTCCTGACAGCCAAGTGAGCTTGTATCGCAACGACACGGAGGCCATTCAAGCTTTGCGATCACTCCAGGCTTGAGGCGCTCACAATCCAACCTTCAAGCGGATCAAACTCGGGCAAGCCATAAGGCCCCTTTGAACCCTTTGAAGCCCCAGCTTCTTGCTGTTGCTGCGCCCACGCCGCTTGCACCATGCACAACACAGCGTCCAAAGAATCCCCCGATCCATCGAGCAACAAAGTGTCGTGCTGCGCCGCGCTGAGCTTGAGCCGCAGACCCAACCGGGTTTGTCCCAAATCGAGTGCATGCAAAATGTCTTTGCGAGCCATCCAGCGGTCGGGCGTTAGTTTCGATTTGTCGTCGCTCTTGTAGCTGCGTTGCTTCACAATTTCTCTGGCCAGCAAGCCAGGGTAGGCCTCTAAGGCCACGCGATCGGGATGGCCCTGGCACATCCCTGGCAAAGTCCAATGCGCAGCGCGCAACAAAGGCACGCCCGCATGCATCATCCAAGCAACGGGCGGATTGACCCATTTCATCGAGGGGCTAGAACCTGCAGGCAAGTCGGTTGCGCGGTGTGCAAACTTAGACCCCGCTGGCCGACTGTCGCAAAACTGCTTGAACAATTGACGCAATTGTTCGCGAGAGTGAGCGGCATAGCGATCCATGCACTCAGGCCATGTGAGCGGCCATTGCATGTGTTCCACCCACTCGCGAGGCAAGCCAAAAGGCAAATCAAAGCCGCCGACACACAACGCGCCAGAAGGCGCTGGTGCATTCAAAAATTTTTGAAAAGCTTCAAGGGTGTGAAATTTTTCCAAGCGGTCAAGCTTGACAACGCCGCCTTGCTTGGCCCCAAGCGCCACCACAATGGGTTTGCGTTGACTCGGGCTGCTAGAGAAATCGCAGCCGATCAAACAAAGGTCAAGCACGCCCAATGATGGAAGCTGTGGCCATGAGTTCTTCAAGCAATGCCAAAGAGACAGAACCCGAAACGCTGTAAGGATCAAGCTCCGCACGCTCGGAGTATTTCAGCAAGATGCTGGTGTTGACACGAGAAACATCGACTTGCCCCATGGTCCAACCGCTGAAGCGACGTTGTGATATTTCTTCGTAATGCAATAGCACAACTTGCTGGTGGCGAGGGTCTTTTTGAATGTGGCCATACAGTTCACTCACAGCTTGACGACCGCCTTCGATGGCCTGTAAAAAGATATCGCCGCTGTAAACCAAAATACCGGTAATGCCTGTGCTAGGGTTGAATTGTCTGGATTGCGCCAAAATAGATTCAATGACATTAGGCTGAGGCTCTACCACGCGGCTGGCATAAAGTAATCGAACTAACATGATCAGGCCTTTCTGGGAATTAACGCCAAGAACTCACGACGCAAGTTGGCATCTTTTAAAAACACACCACGCATGACAGAGTTGATCATTTTGCTGTCCATGTCTTTGACGCCGCGCCAGCCCATGCAGAAATGGCTGGCTTCCATCACGATGGCCAAACCATCGGGTTGAGTTTTGCGTTGAATCAAATCTGCCAACTGCACCACAGCTTCTTCTTGAATTTGGGGACGGCCCATGATCCATTCAGCCAGCCGAGCGTACTTGGAAAGGCCAATGACATTGGTGTGCTCGTTGGGCAAAACACCAATCCAAATTTGACCAATCACAGGACAGAGGTGGTGGCTGCAAGCACTGCGCACCGTGATAGGGCCCACAATCATGAGTTCGTTGAGGTGCTCGGCGTTGGGAAATTCGGTAACTTCAGGGCTTTCAACGTAGCGGCCTTTGAAAACTTCTTTCAGGTACATTTTGGCCACACGGCGTGCAGTGTCTTGGGTGTTGTGATCGTTTTGGGTATCGATCACCATGCTGTCCAACACTGTTTGCATTTTTCCCGCGACTTCGTCCAACATCAGATCGAGTTCGCCGGGCTGAATAAACTCCGCAATGTTGTCGTTGGCATTGAAGCGTTTGCGGGATGCCAGAATGCGTTCGCGAATCTTCACGGAGACGGGTGTTCCGATATCTTCAGCGGGCAAGTGGGTGGGAGCATTCATAAACGTCTAATTTGAATGGTCAAAAACCAGATCGTACCAGTGAATGAAGCCACTTCTCGCAATACGGGCATGCGCCATCAAGACAAAAATTGCAGTCAATATCGATTACCCGTTAGCCAAATTGCCAATCGCATGAGCCCAAATGCGATCCAGTCCATGGCCCTTTGAAATTGCGAACGCTCCAAAAGTGACTGGGGCATGATCCGTTGGCTTTTGGTCGACATGGCATGCTCCAGTCCCTCTCTCAAGCGTTTGGCAAAGAAGGGGTCTGCCACAACCACATTGGCTTCCCTGGCCAGCAGCAAACTAAAGGGATCGAGGTTGGAGGATCCCACGGTAGACCAAGGCCGATCATGGTGGGCATCGATCACCGCCACTTTGGCATGCAAGAAGCTTTCTGCGTATTCGTAGATTTCGACACCCGCTTCCAACATCTGACGGTAGACAGGCCTTGCCGCATGGTATTGCATGAAATACTCATAACGGCCCTGTAGCAACAAGCGCACACGGACGCCTCTTAAAGCGGCATGGACCAAGGCTTTTCGCAATTTTCGGCCAGGTAAGAAATAAGCATTGGCAATAACAATGTCGTGCCGGGCCAAGCCAATGGCACGCCGATAAGCTTTTTCAATTTGCCCCCGATGCAGCAGGTTGTCTCTGAGCAACAAGCCTGCCTTGGCCACCCATGTGTCGCCTTGCGCTTGCCGTGTGTCATGCGTCCAGGGCATGTGAAGGCCTGCAGCCCTGAAGGAGCTGAATGCCTCAGGAAAATTTTGCTGCCGCACATGGCGGACAGCTTGCATGCGCCACCAAAGCTGCGTGGTCGCCTCTTGAACTTGCTGCACCAAAGCGCCAGTGGCGCACACCGCAAAGTCCAAGCGGGGTGATTTCAAAGTGCCGTGTTGCGGATCGTACAGATCATCGAGAATGTTGATGCCGCCACAAAAAGCCACATGGCCATCCACCACACACAGCTTGCGATGCAACCTGCGCCATCGACTGGGAATGAGCAAACCTAGCGTACCTAAAGGCGAGTAAACGCGCCACTCCACGCCCGCTGAGTCAAATCGAGTTCGCCACTCTTCTTTGAGTCTAGGCGTTCCAACGCCATCGACCACGACCCAATCGTGCTCGCCATTCCTCTTTCAGTTTGGGTGTGCCCACACCATCCACCACCACCCACACCCGCACGCCACGCCGGCCGGCCCTTTCTAAGGCTGCAGCCACATAAGCACCATCGCCATGAAAATCAAAAATATAGGTTTCAAGTTGGATGTGCGAGCGCGCAGCATCCAAGGCACGGATCAGTTCAGGGAAAAAATCTGCGCCACCTTGGAGCAGTTTAATTTGGTGGCCATCGCGAAGAACAGGGTGACTTCTCATAGGTCAAATTGCGCGACCAAAGGCAAATGGTCCGACATCTGGCGCCAAATTTTGCCATGCGGCACCATCTGACTGACGGGGCTCAATCCTTTGGCATAAACATGGTCTAGCTGCACAATGGGCAATCGCGAAGGATAGGTGTGGTACTTGGCGCCTTCACATTCTTTCAAGCTCTGCGTGCGCATCATTTTGGTCACACGCGTACCCCAATCATTGAAATCCCCGGCCACCAACAGCGGCGAGTCTTTGGGCACTTCACGCTCAATGTAATGGTGCAACTGCTGAACTTGGCGCACACGGCTGGCAGGAATCAAGCCCAGGTGCACCACGATCACATGCACATTCAAGGGCAATGACTGTATGGCTGCTACTGTCGTTTCAAGCTTACTTTGTGATGCTACAGGCAGTTCACCCACTTGAATTTCCACGTGCAACAGGCCGCGCTGCTCAAATCGATGGTCTGACATGTCTTCATGGCGATGCGAGACCACTGGCCAGCGTGACAGCAAGGCATTGCCATGTTCACCGTGCCGCGTCACGGCATTGGTTTTATAAATGGCTTGATAGCCTGGCGGCGCCAAAAATTCAGCTTGAGGCAATTCGGGCCAATGTTTGAAATATTTTTCTTCGCGACGGTGAACTTTTCGAACCTCTTGCAGACACACAATGTCAGCGTCCAATTGCTCAATGGCCAAACCTAAGTTGTGAATTTCTAGCCGTCGCCCGGGGCCCATACCTTGAACGCCTTTGTGGATGTTGTAGGTGGCCACTTTCAAAAAAGCAGGTGTCTCTTTTTTCATCGCAAACCTTGCAGCCAACGGGGCAGCATCAATATGGCCTCTGCATTGGAGGGAGAGAAGCAAGTGTCTGCCGCCTCTTGCCAAGACAACCATTGGTATTCGGTGTGCTCCTGCGGGCTCAACTGGATGGGCATTTTCTTTGCCATCTTCAAGCCAAAGACGCGTTCTTTGTTGTGGCTCACATGGGGTGCATATCGAAATCGCCATGCCGGATAAATTTCATAAATGTTCTCCAGCGCCCAATCAGACAACTCGCAATGAGGGTGTGCGGCGTCAATACCCGTCTCTTCCATCACCTCGCGGCAAGCAGTTTGGTGCCACGTCTCATGTTCAAAATCTTTGCTACCGGTGACCGACTGCCAGGTGCCTGCATCTGCCCTGCGTATGAGCAAGACCTCGGCTTCGATGGTGTAAATCACAACCAAAACAGACTCAGGTATTTTGAAAGCAGGATTTTGCATAGCCCATTCATTCTGCATGAACTTTGACCTTGTCTTGAAGGGATTGAGCAATTGACCCATAAGCACCTATGATCAAGCCATGCACAGTCAAGACGCCCCTACCCTCCCCGC
>JAPLPO010000149.1 GCA_026400155.1 Burkholderiales bacterium
AACTCTTGTCTGGCAGGCTCGACTATTTTGAAAAGTGCTACTAGACTTTCATCATCGTATTTATCGGCATACAGCTGAGCAGCTTGCAAAACATCGATGGGATCGGGACTGAATTTGTGGGCTAGAAATTCAAAGAATTTCAGCTGGTCTGGCTTGTCCAAAAGTTGGAACTGTTCTACAAACTTGGTCGCAATGCTTTGTGCATTGGCTTCGCCTTTCTCCGAAAGCAAGCTCAGCGCAATTTTTTTGGCGGATTCAAGTGATTTGGCTTTGGTGAACCGTTCAAACATGCTAGACCTAGTGAGTGTGCTTTTAGAAATGATACGGGTAAGATGTGAGAGGGGCAATCAACATGTTGCTTGGAATTGTTGGCGCACCACAAAGCTAGGGAAAACGCTCATTATTCGATCAAGGTCATTCAAAAATGCAAAACGACATCCCTCAATTGAGGCAAATATTGAAGTCTGCAAAAACCATTGCGGTTGTAGGACTCTCAGCTCAGTGGAATCGACCTAGCTATTTTGCAGCCAAGTACATGCAAGAGCATGGTTACAGAATCATCCCTGTGAATCCACGGTATGCAGGTCAAGGCCAGTTTCCTGCAGAAGATATTCTGGGACAAAAGTGCTACGCCAGCCTGCTAGATATTCCAGAACCCGTTGACATGGTGGATGTCTTTCGCAAAACCGAAGACGTCTTGCCGATTGCTCAAGAGGCATTTCAAATTGGCGCAGCCTGTTTGTGGCAGCAACTTGGTGTGGAAAACAGTGAAGCCAGTGCGTTGTTTCTAAAGCATGGAAGGCTTTCCGTTACCAATCGCTGCGTCAAAATTGAACATGCTCGAATTTTTGGCGGGCTCAACTGGGTCGGGGTCAACACCGGCATCATCTCTGCAAAACGTCCCATAGATTGAGCCTTAGTATGAGCGACCACAACTTTCGCCCCGAAACATTGGCCATTCACGCTGGCCAAATTCCCGATGCCGCCACCGTTGCACGTGCCCTGCCCATCTATCAAACCAGCAGCTTTGTGTTTGACAGCGCTGACCATGCAGCCTCTTTGTTCAACCTCCAAACCTTTGGCAATGTTTACTCAAGACTTAGCAACCCTACCGTTGCAGTGCTGGAAGAACGTGTTGCTGCGCTAGAAGGCGGCAGAGCTGGCGTTGCCTCTGCATCGGGCATGGCTGCTGAATCGATGGCGCTCATGACCATTTTGCAATCGGGTGATCATGTTGTTGCAGCCAGCGCTTTGTATGGGGGCTCTGTGACTTTGCTGGCCGTTAGCTTGGCCAAATTTGGCATCCAAACAACCTTTGTTGATGCCAGCAAGCCAGAAGCGTTTGCCGCTGCCATTCAACCCAACACCCGCGCCATCTATGCCGAAAGTTTGGGCAATCCCAGCATGTTGGTTTTGGACATTGCAGCCATTGCCGATGTGGCGCATGCGCATGGCTTGCCTTTGATCATTGACAACACCGTTCCCAGCCCCTTTTTGTGCAATCCAATAGCATTTGGAGCCGATGTGGTGGTTCACTCAGCCACCAAATATTTGGCAGGTCATGGCACCACTTTGGGCGGCATCATTGTCGAAAGTGGCAAGTTCCCTTGGGACAATGGCAAATTTCCAGGCATGACCGAGCCCTCTGCGGGTTATCACGGCGTGAAGTTTTACGAAACTTTTGGCGACCTTTGGCTTCACCATGCGCTGTCGCATGGAGTGCTTGCGGGTCTTTGGCGCATCTCTCAGCCCCATGAGCGCTTGGCAAATTTTGCAGGGCGTTGAAACGCTGCCCTTGCGCATGGAAAGGCATTGCAGCAACGCCTTGGCCGTGGCTCAATTTTTGCAAAATGATCCGCGTGTTGCTTGGGTCAACTACCCAGGTTTGCCCAACCATCCTCAACATGCACTCCTTCAAAAACAAATGCGCGGCGCTTCTGGCTTGCTGGCTTTTGGTGTGAAAGGTGGCCTAGAGCAAGGCGTGAAGTTCATTGAAGCTGCTCGCTTTATGAGCCATTTGGTCAATATTGGCGATACCCGAACACTCATTAGCCATCCGGCCAGCACCACTCACCGTCAGCTCAATGACGAACAACAATTGGCCGCAGGAGTAGGTCCCGACATGATTCGAATTTCGGTGGGCTTGGAACACATTGATGATATTTTGTGGGACATCGATCAAGCGCTGAATGCGGCCAGTCCAATATCTGTTCATGGAATTTCAAAATGACCAACATTTTTGATCAAGATCTGGATCCCAATCCAGCCAATTTCACGGCGCTTTCGCCAGTCAGTTTTGTAGAACGAAGTGCCGAGATTTTTGGCGATTTAAGCGCTGTTGTGCATGGCAGCCGTCACTACACGTGGTCGCAAACGCGAGACAGATCGGCACGCCTTGCAGCGGCGCTTAGGTCACTGGGCGTGGGCCGGGGTAGCACAGTCAGCGCCATGCTGCCCAACATCCCCGAAATGGTTGAGGTTCACTATGCAGTGCCTGCCCTGAACGCTGTGTTGAACCCACTCAACACTCGGCTAGATGCCGCCCTCATTGCCTGGCAGCTCAACCACTGCGAGTGCGCTGTGCTCATCACAGACCGCGAGTTTTCACCTGTCATGGCCAAAGCCTTGGACATTTTGAAAACCCAATTTGGCAGGTCTATTGTGGTGGTCGATGTTTGCGACTCTGAATACACAGGCCCTGGTGAACATCTGGGTCAATTTGAATACGAAGCCTGGCTAACTTCGCATCAGCCACTGGCCACATTAGAAGGCCCACAAAACGAGTGGGATGCCATTGCTGTTAGCTATACCAGCGGTACCACGGGCGACCCCAAAGGCGTCGTCACGCATCACCGCGGCGCTTACCTCAATGCCGTGAGCAACGTGGCCACCTGGACCATGCCGCACTTTCCCACTTATTTGTGGACCCTGCCCATGTTCCATTGCAATGGTTGGTGCTTTCCCTGGACGGTGGCCATGCTGGCCGGCACGCATGTGTGCTTGCGGCGTGTTGAAGCAGGTCCTATCCTTGACGCCATGCGAGAGCACCGCGTGAACCACTACTGCGCAGCGCCCATCGTTCACAGCCTCATTTACAACGCACCCGAAAGTATGCGCGCTGGCATTGATCAACAAGTGCGAGGCATGGTGGCAGGTGCCGCGCCACCCGCGGCCATGATTGAGGGCATGGCCAAAATAGGTTTTGACATCACCCATGTTTATGGTCTGACTGAAGTTTATGGCCCCGCCAGCGTGGCCGTTAAACGAGAGTCTTGGGCAGAAGAAAGCCTGTCGGAACAAACACGCTTGAACGGTAGGCAAGGTGTTCGTTATGTCCTGCAAGAAGGCATGACTGTGATGGATCCTGAAAACATGACCGAATGCCCTGCCGATGGCAGCACCATGGGTGAGATCATGTTCAAGGGCAACATTGTGATGAAGGGCTATTTGAAAAACCCACGTGCCACCCAAGAAGCTTTTGCAGGCGGTTGGTTTCACACGGGCGATCTGGCCGTCATGGAGCCCGACCGCTATGTGAAAATCAAAGACCGAAGCAAAGACATCATCATCTCAGGCGGTGAGAACATCAGCTCTCTGGAAGTAGAGGACGCGCTCTATCGCCATCCGTCTGTGCTGGCATGCGCCGTGGTTGCCAAGCCAGACCTCAAATGGGGCGAAACACCCTTGGCATTTGTCGAGCTCAAGTCGGGCACCAGCGTGGCGCAAGCAGAGTTGATTGCGCACTGCAAAAACTTATTGGCCAGCGCACCCTCACCCTGAATCGCCCTGCCGCATTCAATGCATTGAGCGAAGAATTACTCACCGCCTTGCAATCAGAACTCGACAATTTGGCTACCAGTCAAAAACTTCGGGTTCTAATCATTGCGGCTGCTGGCAAGGCATTTTGTGCAGGCCATGATTTGCGGCAAATGCGCGCTGAACCTTCCATGGATTACTACCAAAAGCTTTTTTCTCAGTGCGGGAAAATGATGCTCAGCATTCAAAAATTGCAAGTGCCGGTCATTGCCAAGGTGCAAGGGATTGCCACTGCCGCGGGTTGCCAACTGGTTGCGCAGTGTGATTTGGCGGTAGCTTCTTCGGAAGCCAAGTTTGCCGTCAGCGGGGTCAACCTGGGCCTGTTTTGCGCTACACCCAGCGTCGCTTTGTCTCGCAATGTGTCGCGCAAAGCGGCCTTCGAGATGTTGGTCACTGGCGACTTCTTAAGTGCTGAAGACGCTTTGAAGCAAGGCTTGATCAATCAAATAGCTGAGCCCGATCAACTCGACGCCTGCGTGGAGACCTTGGTTGCCAAAATTCTTTCAAAACCTCAAGTGGCTTTGGCCATGGGCAAAGAATTGTTTTACATGCAACTTGAAACCGGCATTGAGAAAGCCTATGAATACGCTTCTCAAACCATGGCTTGCAACATGATGGACAACACGGCACTTGAGGGGGTGCAGGCCTTCATCGAAAAACGAAAGCCCAATTGGTCTGCAAGTTAAAGCTCAGACTTTAAATTTGGACTGCCAAATCTAAAAAAATGCGCCCGTTTTCTATTTTGACGGGCCATGCTTTGGCAGGCTCTGTGGCGGGGCCGCATGCCACGGAACCGTCTCGCACATCAAAGAGTGCCTGGTGAAATGGGCACTCTACAAAATTGCCCTCAACAAAACCTTCACACAGTTTGGCATTGCCATGGCTGCATTCATTGTTGATGGCAAATACGCCATCATCGACTTTGAAAATAGCAATGTCGTGACCAAGCGGGGTCACCGCAATGCCAGCTCCCTCAAACAAATCGGCCTCAGCCACTACGTCAATCCAGTTGCTCATAATTAGATGGGGTAAATGATGGAATTGGGAATCATCTCGCTGTCGTAAATGCACAGCCGTTCTTCAAATTTTAAGCCCGCTGGTGTTTGCACCAAGATGTCAAGGTAGCGACCCACATTGAACACGGTTGATTCTTTGTCGTATTTGGTTCGAAACACAGCGTAGTTGGCTTCGCTGTGGATGCGGCCATTTTCTACTTGACGCACGATGGGTGCCCCCACCACGTGGCGTTGGTAATAGGGGTCGTGGTACAAGGTTTCAGTGATGCCGTACACCCGGTCTTTGAGCATGCCCTTGCTGGTAAGCGACAAGGTGGCCAAAGGAAAGCCTCGCTCGTGATTCTCACGCGGCTGCAATTTATAAACACATTTTTCAGTGAAAAATTCGGGCCACAAGTCCCATTTGCCACTGTCCACTGCACTGGCGTAATCGGCGTAGAGTTGCTGTATGGCAAACCAAGTTTGCATGTCCACCATCATGACTTCTCCATCACTTTGCGCCAGTATTCATACATGCCGCGAATGAGAGTTTCTGTCACCATGTGATCTGTATCGGCTACATTGCGGCCACCCAACTCAGCCATGGTGCGATGCTGCGGTTTGCTCTCGAAGGCTGTTTGAGAAAACTCAATCACCTCACCATCATCGGCCGACACAAAGCCTGCCGGCCCAAACAAGTTGGCTTGCCGCAATCGGCGCTCGGTCATCTCTTGGGTATCGTCCTCATAGCCAAAATGCGTCCAAACAAAATCGAATGCACCATGACCATCCGGCTGAATGTGGCGTGTTGAAACACTGTTCACTTGCTGTTGAAAAATCACACTCGGAAAAAGCGTCATCATGACCGCGGTGGGCCCGCCCCACCAAGCCTCTGGCACGATGTCTAGAAAGCTTGGGTCATGCAATTGCATGCTGGCTTTGAAGCTGCTCACTTGCGTCACATCAGAGGCCTGCCCTGTAGCTTGACCTGCCGAGCCGCGCGTAGAAATCATGGCCGCATGTCGATGGTGCTTGTCCATGCGCAACTCGCTTTTATTGTCTGCGCGCCAGAGTCCAAAGGTGACAAACCAAGTGTGCAACAAACCGGGGTGATAAGGGTCTTTGATATTCTCTTGCATGAGCTTCCAGTTACCTGGAATACGCTGCCTGTTGTAGCCCAAAATTTTGAGTTGGCGCCCATTGAACATGCGATCAAAGTACTGCAGGATGGCGGGCCCCATGAAATCTTCCAAAGACTCAACTTCAGGGTCAAAAGAAGCAAACACCACCCCACCCCGTGAAGCCACTTTCAGGGCTTTGAGCCCGTGGTCCTTGGGATCAAAATCTGCCGGCATGCCGCCATTGATCTTGCCGTCTTGGCGCACACCGCGCCTAAAAGGCACACCCTGCAATTTGCCATCCAATGCATAACTCCATTGGTGATAAGGGCACACCAGTTCTTTTTTGTTGCCATGGCGCTCACGGCAAAAAGCCATACCGCGGTGCGCACACACATTCTCCACCACATGAATCTGACCGTCTTGGCCGCGCGTCATGATGACGGATCGCTCGCCAATGCTTGTGCGTTTGAAGTCGCCTGCGTTGGGAATTTCTGCTTCGAGGCCCACATAACTCCAATGCGCTTTGTAAAAAAAGCGCTCAAGCTCTTTGGCATGGTTGTCATCTTGGGTGTAAACCGCAAAAGGAATGCGGCTGGTTCCGCTGGTTTCCCATTGAATGGGGTGCTCGCTCATGGGTGCATTACTCCGCTTCTTGGCTTGATTTGCGTCAAGGCTTTTGAATCATTGATGCCATCTTAAGTGACATCAAAGGCCCAATGAGTCTTCTTGAGAAGCAGTACTGGGTTTGAAAGTGCTAAAACCCAGTTATTTTCACGATACAAAATTTCATCCCACTTTTTAAGGAATCAGGTCTTTCAGCAGGGTGTCAGGGGCAACTTTTAAGATCTAATACGGACTGCAACAATTTCTCATGCAGTTATAAAAACGAGGACGCAAATGGCTAATCAAAAATCCAAAATCATTTATACCCTGACCGACGAAGCGCCATACTTGGCTACCGCGGCCTTTTTACCTATCATTCAAACTTTCACTCAGCCCGCTGACATCGAAATTGAAACCAGCGACATCTCTGTCGCTGGTCGCATTTTGGGCGAATTTCCAGACTACCTAACCCCCCAGCAAAAGGTCCCCGACAACCTGTCAGACTTGGGCAAGCGCACTCTTCTCCCAGAGACCAACATCATCAAGTTGCCCAACATCAGCGCGCCGGTACACCAGTTGGTCAGTGCCATCAAAGAATTGCAGTCCAAAGGATTTCACATTCCTGATTACCCAGAAGATCCCAAAACCGATGCTGACAAAGCCATCCGCGCTCGCTACTCCAAATGCTTAGGCAGCGCCGTCAATCCCGTATTGCGAGAAGGCAACTCCGATCGCCGTGCACCCTTGGCTGTTAAAAACTACGCTAGAAAAAATCCTCACAGCATGGGCGAGTGGAGCATGGCATCACGCACTCACGTGGCGCACATGAAACATGGCGACTTTTATCATGGCGAAAAATCCATGACGATGGACAAGGCCTGTGAGGTCCGTATGGAGCTCACTACCAAGTCGGGCAAAACCGTGGTTTTAAAACCCAAAGTCTCATTGATGGCTGGTGAGATCGTCGACAGCATGTTCATGAGCAAGAAAGCACTTTGTGAGTTTTATGAAGAGCAAATGGAAGATGCACGCCAGTCTGGCGTGATGTTCTCTTTGCACGTCAAAGCCACCATGATGAAAGTCTCGCACCCCATCGTGTTTGGACATGCTGTCAAAATTTTCTACAAAGAAGCCTTTGAAAAACACGGTAAGGTTTTTGAAGAGTTGGGCATCAATGTCAACAACGGTATGGTTGACCTTGAAGAGAAGATAGAAACATTGCCCCATTCTTTGCATGACGAAATCGTTCGCGACCTGCATGCTTGCCACGAACATCGCCCCGATTTGGCCATGGTCGACTCCGCCAAGGGCATCACCAACTTGCACGCCCCCAACGACGTGATTGTGGATGCATCTATGCCCGCCATGATTCGCATTGGCGGCAAAATGTGGGGCGCAGACGGCAAACCCAAAGACACCAAAGCGGTTATTCCTGAATCAACCTTTGCCCGCATCTACCAAGAAGTCATCAATTTCTGCAAGACCAATGGCAACTTCGATCCACGCACCATGGGCACTGTGCCCAACGTTGGTTTGATGGCACAGCAAGCAGAAGAGTACGGCTCACACGACAAAACATTTGAAATCTCAGAAGATGGCGTTGCAAACATTGTGGACAATGCTACAGGCGAAGTCTTGTTGTCACAAAACGTCGAAACCGGCGATATTTGGCGCATGTGCCAGGTCAAAGATGCTCCTATTCGCGACTGGGTCAAATTGGCCGTCACCCGTGCACGCAACTCTGGCATGACCACCCTGTTCTGGCTTGATCCCTACCGCCCTCACGAAGCGGAGATGATCAAAAAAGTCGAAAAATATTTGAAAGAGCACGACACCAAAGGCCTGGACATTCAAATCATGTCGCAAGTGCGCGCGATGCGCTACACGCTTGAGCGTGTGGTCCGCGGTTTGGACACCATCTCCGTCACCGGCAACATTCTGCGCGACTATCTAACCGACTTGTTCCCCATCATGGAGCTGGGTACCAGCGCCAAAATGCTGTCCGTCGTGCCACTTATGGCAGGCGGCGGCATGTATGAAACAGGCGCAGGCGGCTCAGCACCCAAGCACGTCAAACAATTGGTTGAAGAAAACCACTTGCGTTGGGACTCACTGGGTGAATTCTTGGCTTTGGCAGTGTCCCTCGAAGATTTGGGCATCAAAACAGGCAACAGCAAAGCCAAAGTTTTGGCCAAAACGCTGGACGCCGCCACTGGCAGTCTGTTGGCCAACAACAAAAACCCCTCTTCCAAAACTGGCGAACTGGACAACCGTGGCAGTCAGTTCTATTTGGCGATGTACTGGGCCCAGGAACTGGCAGCACAAACCGAAGACAAAGAACTGCAGGCTAAGTTTGCAGGTTTGGCCAAATCGTTGTCTGACAATGAAAAGAAAATTGTGGATGAGTTGAAAGCAGTACAAGGAAAGCCAGTTGACATTGGTGGCTACTACAAGCCTTCAGACGAATTGGTTCAAAAGGTCATGCGTCCAAGCGCTACTTTCAATGCCATTTTGAAAGCTGTGCAGGCTTAAATCGACCTGCTACCTAACGAAAAAAGCCGCATCCTTCACGATGCGGCTTTTTTTTCCACTATTCAAACAGGTCCGTTTGATTGGCATGCGCCGTAGAGGCTCGGCCTAATGACTTTTTTGATTTCTCCACTTTTCCGTCTTTTTTGACCGGCGACAACTCCAATATCGCGGGTGTCTTTTGAAGATTTGTTGCCGAATTTTTCGCTGAAGTGTCTGGCATCCTGCTGGTTAAGTCTGCAGGCCACCTCTTCAAGCGCTTTAGCTCACCTCGGTTCATGCAACGGTAAAGCGCCAACAACTCTTGAACAGATTCAGTCTCGAGTGCCACATAGTCTTTGCCAAGGTAATGAATCTCCCTGCCTTGGATGGACAACTGACCTTCGCTGCTTTTGAGATCCGTTCTGGAAAAGGCCGTAATGGCTCGCAAGATGATCTTGTTCATATTTAGTCTAGTTGAGCAACCTTAGGTTAACAAACAAATAGTTTAACAACCAATTGTTTTTTAACAATGGGTTGTTAACAAATATTTAAAAATCTGAGTGGCCTATTCAACTTATTCAAACAGTTTAGGGTACTTCAAGA
>JAPLPO010000139.1:0-3267 GCA_026400155.1 Burkholderiales bacterium
GTTAAAAAGCAATGACAATTTAATTCATCAAGCGATCACCGTCAAACACTTCTTTGACACAAAAAATAAAAAATCGGAAATGACTGGGGGATTGACCTAAAAAGTTGCTAGCGAAATGTGATACTTTCGAGAAGAAAATTTCGATGACACACTGCAAATTGGGAAGCATTTTCAGAGTGAAAAGTCAGTTTTTAATAGACTTTGAGAAGCCAAATTTGCGTGACCGGGGTGATGATTTTGGATGGGACATTTAAAAGTTCAATCTAGGGAAAGCACTAGGTCTGGGCATCCCCAAAAACCCTATCGAAAAAAGACTTTTTTAGGGTTCGTTTGCAGATGGTCGGACCAAAGGAACGGGCTTCATCCACACCCAGATGACCACCGCAAGCCCAGTCACTGCCGAGCAGGCCCACACCAATGAAATGTCTTGCGTCCATGGCAAAGAACCCGCAAGCCACGCAACCAGCCCCCCAGTCGTCATGTGGATGGTTCCAATGATGGCAGAGGCGACGCCCGCCTGCATGGCTCTGCCATCAAGCACCAAAGAAAACCCTGCGGGGAACACGATGCCCTGCCCCACGGCGTAAACCGTTAAAGCCAAAGACCATAGCCACACGTTTGGCCACCAAAGAGTGCAGACGAACAACAGCATACTGACACCAATCGAGCACAAGCCTTGGTTAATCAGCCGGTTGCTAGACCACGATGCGTTTCTCCTGACCCAATAATTACCCACGGCAAAGCCCAAATAAGTGATCCCCAAAATGGCAGCAATCACACCCCCAGAGACACCCGTGGACTGTTTGATTGCAGCGGGGCCGATGGCAGCCACCACAAAAAATGGTGCATTTGCACAAGCAAAAGTGAGACAGGTTCGCAAGATGAGGGCATCCTTTGCCACGTCAATCCACACGCTCCACTTAGGCGCCAATGTGCCAGCAGATCGAGTTTCAGGTTGCCAGCGCCATGACACGAAAATGACCGCCACCACAAGAACCACCAAGGCCAACAAAGGCACACGCCAATGAAACCAATATCCGAGGGCCCACGCCAAAGGTTGAGTGATTACTGGCGTGACAGCAAAGACATTGGACAAGGTTGCCATGTTGCGTTGAAGCACGGCACCTTGATGCAAGTCGCGGAGGCACACACGCGGGACAACCATGCAAGCCGAAAAACCAAAACCCGATATGAAACGAGCCCAAAGCAGTTGGGTATCGCTGTTGGAAAATGCCGCGGCAATGGCTCCCAACAATCCCAAAAGCAATCCACCCATCATCGCTGGGCGGCGTCCCCAATGGTCTGCAGCGCCTCCCATCAGAGGTTGCCCCAAACCCAGGCCCAAAACAAACAAAGCCACCGTGGCCGCTCGGGCGTCGGCGTCCATAAACACGTTGCCTGCAAAAACCGGTGACAAACCAACCGCTAAATTGACCCCAAATGGCGCCAATGCCGCAAGCAACGCAAAAAACCCTGCGCCGTAAACCCAGCCATTGACCCCAACTGAAGCAGACTTCGAGTCTGAGTTCAATGACATCCCGACTTTCAATCGGTCACGCGCGCAACAGATTGACCGCTTTCGCTCATGAGCTTGATAGCCTCTGGAGACCACTCTACAGCGGGAGACTGGCCACTGATGATGGCAAACAAAATGCCTTCTTCTTTGCCTTGTGGCACATCGATGCATTCGAAACGGCGTTGAGCGCCGATGGGAACAGCGATGAAATCCAGCGGATTCAAGATCACATGGTCATTGCCCTTGTCGCCCTCCCACTCAATCATCCAGCGTCCTTCGATGGGCATAAAGCACTCTGACGTGTCGTGGTTGTGCATGAGTACGCCGCAGCCAGGGCGAGCCCTCACAAATGCTGCGCCATAACCCGTCGTTTGACTGGACATACTCGAAGCCACGTGGTTGCCAAAAGGCGAGTGTTGTGTTTCACCTTTGGGCTGCTCAAACCCCAGCACGCTGAGGAATGTGCGCTTGCACTGTTCCAAATGCATGTCTGGCAAACCTGTGGTAACAGGATCCAATTCGCTGTAACGGGCTACACAACTGAGCACGCTGTTGCGCTCTGGTTTGATCACGGTAATGGTCATGTCTGTCTCCTTGAAAAATTATTTAAAAGGTACTTGTTCGCGGTACCAGTTGGAAATTTGCTCGCCTGTTTTGATCACAACGCCAGCCCTAGACTGAATGTGATCAAGCAATTTTTCAAAATATCCAATTCGATGGGGCACACCAGTGATGTAGGGGTGCACACTGATGGACATCACGCGTGGGATTTTTTCGCTTTCAAGCCAAAGTCGTTCGAATTGATCAATGCCTCGCAAGAGCAATTCTTCGGAACGATGATGTTGCAGCAACATCATGGGAATGTCATTGATTTCAACGGTATAAGGCACAGACAAAACGGGTTTTGGCTTTGCTTGCAGCCAGACTGGCTGATCATCCAAGACCCAATCGGCCACATATTCGATGCCCGCTTGCGACAAGCAATCGAGGGTGTTGTCATCTTCTGTCAAACCTGGGCTCTCCCATCCAACAGGTGGCTTGCCAGACATGCGCTGGATGGTCTCCACTGTTGCCATGATGGACTCTGCTTGATTGGGCAGCTTGTGCATTGGGCCTTGCACAAAACCATGTCCCATGATTTCCCAATTTTCTTTGAGCGCTGCCTCCACAATGCGCGGGTAGCTGTCACAAACAATGCCATTGGTGGCCATGGTGGGAACAATTCCGCGCTGTGTGAGCGCATCATAAAGACGCCAAAACCCCACACGCATACCGTATTCGTGCCACGCCCAATTGGGCAAATCAGGCATCAAGGGTTGGCCCATTGGAGGGCTCAGGACCATGCGTGGCATGGCACGTTCAATGCTCCAATGTTCCACATTGACAATGATCCAAACCAGCAAACGACCTTGGTCAGGCAGTTGCAAAACAGGCCGGTCAACAATCGCCGAATAAGGAGATCGCGCGCTGAGCAAATCGGTCATGAAGAGGCTCCTTCCGAAGAGTTAATTGATCTTAGGTATTGCTCAAGTGAGTTTCTGACACCTGAGCGACTGTGAACAAACTGGTTTGAATGATCGTGAAAAAAATCATACGAGCATCCAAATTTGTTTCAAAAAGCGTTCGCCAAATGAGGACCAAATGAGCTTGAGCGAGATTGCAAACAAGCCAATTTGGACCCAGAGGAAAAAAAGTTTGTCAGGAATTTTCTTGGTCAAAATAGCGCCGGCATAGGTTCCCGCAATGGCGAA
>JAPLPO010000139.1:3279-4101 GCA_026400155.1 Burkholderiales bacterium
AAAGGAATCAAATAAATGGCTTCTATCAGATCGCCCCATTGGTAAGGGCGCAAGTCTTGGTAGGGCACAATTTTGGCCAGATTGATGGCGGCAAAAACCAAGGTGGCAGTGCCAGCGAAATCGGCTTTAGAAAGTTTTTGAGGAAGCACGTAAACCTGAAATGGTGGCGCCCCTGCATGGGATATGAAGCTGGTGAAGCCTGTCAAAGATCCCCAAAACAATCCTGGCAATGTCTTGGGCATTTGGGGTTCATCAATTTTTATTTTTCTAAGCCAAGCATTCAAACAAAATGAAACGCCAATCAATCCAATCAAAAAAGTAACCACTACTTCTGAAATCATGGTTGCTGTGAACCAGCCGACAAATACGCCGATGAGGCCACCTTGAATCAAAACTTTGACGTTGAATGAGCTGAAATTTTTCCGGTAGAGCCATACCCCCACCGCATCGGAAATAATGTAAATGGGCAACAACAAGGTGGTGGCATGGATGGGGGAAATAGACAAAGAAAGGATGGGCACCGCCAACATACCGGTTGCAGGCAAACCGCCTTTTGAAAGGCCTATCAAAACCGAACCCAGCGCGGCATAGAAGAAATAGGTGAGTTCAAATTCCATTATTTAACTGTTTTCGCATCTTGACTGAACAACAGATGCCTTGATTGTTCGTTCACATTGGGTTCCGTATTGATCGATCTCGCAAGGGCATACGCACGCTGCGTGGCTGGACGTTCCTGAACACGCTCAAACCACAATTTCAAAGCTGGAAATTCAGCCAAGTTCTGGCGTTGCTTTTCATGCGGCACGATCCAGGGATAGATCG
>JAPLPO010000111.1 GCA_026400155.1 Burkholderiales bacterium
CTTTAAAGCCAGTCTGCCAAGTATCCATGCGCGCAAACTCAACAGCCACAATCATCTCGTCCGCTGCGCAGGCGTTGCGAAACATACCTTGGTAAAAAGCTCGGGCTGGCACGCGCCGAACACCCCTTGACTTACTTTGGAGTATGAAAGTGGCGCCAGCGGCCACAGCACAGGCAGGCAACTCGGAGGCCGGATCACCCAATGCCAAGCTGCCGCCGATGGTTCCTCGGTTTCGAATGCCCGGGTGCGCAATCCAAGGTGCCGCTTGGTTCAGCAATGGCAAACTGGCTTTGACCACCGGCGATGCGATCAGATCGGCATGGCGCGTGAGTGCAGACAGACGCACCACGTCGGTGGTGATTTGGGGCGCCTCTGAAATTTCTTTGACGCGATTGATGTCAATCAGCAAAGCGGGGGCACTCAGCCTCAGGGCCAGAGACGGCAACAGGCTTTGCCCTCCCGCCAAAAGTCGCGCGTCGTCACCGTGCTCGCCCAGCAGTTCGAGACAGTGCTCAAGCGATTGAGCCAACACGTATTTAAAGGGAGCCGCCTTCAACTTGGATTCCTATCCACACCGATCTGTAAGCGCTTGAGGGTTTGCCCGTAGCGAGAAAACATTGATTGAAACACCGTAATTACTATATAGTAATTTGATTCTGATGTGAACAAGGTTTTTTCCTCATGACCATGACATGGCGCGAGAGTGTTTTGCGAAAGCTCAACCAGCCGGTTGCAGGCATGCCCAAACACGGCGGCCTGTATGCTGGCTTTGTCGAAGCCATTGAGTCTGGTGCGCTCAAGCCCGGACAAAAACTTCCCACAGAAACAGCGCTGGCTGAACAGCTCCCCGTCAGCATTGGCACCATTCAGCGCGCGCTCGGATCTCTGGTGAGTGAGGGCCTGGTGGTTCGCCGACGTGGTGCAGGCAGCTTTGTGGCACACCCTCAACACTTGCTAGAACACCCGCTGCACTGCCGCTTTGTAGGGCCTCATGGCTTCTTGCCTGTTTACTCTCAACTCATTGGCAGGAAACTCATGAAAGCGCGCGGCCCTTGGTCTGCGCCATTGAATCAAAACGGGCAAAGTGTTTTGCGAATCGATCGCAAGATTTCAATCAATCGCGAGTTCAATGTTCTAAGCCGAATTTATGTTGACCTGCTGCGGTTCCCATTGCTCATGACTTGCCCGCCGAATGAGTTGGCCAGTGCCAACATCAAGCTGCTATTGGCCAAGCATTACCGTGTTGCCATTTCGCACATTGAGCAGTCGATGACGATGGCACCGTTAAGCCCCACATTGCAACGCGTGATAGAAGTGCCACCCGATGCCGTTGGCGCCAAGATGGAACTGCTGGCAGTAGAAACCAGCGGCATGACTGCGATGTACCAAGAACTTTATGTTCCGACCAATCCCTATCGGCTGGTGGTGTCAGACAAATTCAGCGCCACTGAAGATGCGTCAACCACAACCACAACCAAAGCCAAATCAGTTCACCAGTTCAGCAGACTCTAAACCTCAGAGGAGACACGTTATGAAGACATTGAAAATTTTCAACACTTCCCTAGCCGCATTGTGCGCACTGCTCTTAGCCGGGCCAGCGCAAGCTCAAAGCTCAGACGGATACCCCAACAAACCCATTCGCGTTGTGGTCCCCTTTGCTGCTGGCGGCCCTACCGATGTCATTGCTCGAGTGATTGCCACGCACCTTAAAAACTCTTTAGGTCAACCTATCTTGATTGAAAATCGCACGGGCGCGGGGGGCAACATTGCCATCAAGAGTGTGGCCACTGCACCAGCAGACGGCTATACCTTGCTGTTCTCTAGTTCCAACATTGTGTCCAACCCCGCCATGCAAGCGCCTTTCGATCCCATCAAAGATTTTGCGCCCATCACCTATGCAGCGGTATCGCCTAACATCATTTACGTACACCCTTCTTCGCCTATTCAAAATGTTGCCGATTTGGCGGCTCACTTGAAACAAAAACGCACACCCACCACGTATGGCACGCCTGGTGTTGGCACCACCCCCCACATCGCTTGCGAAGGTTTGAAGATGGCTGCCAATGGCGAAGCCATTCATGTTCCTTATCAAGGCGCTGCGCCAGTGGTCAATGCGGTGCTTGGAAATCAGCTCACATTTGGCTGCTCCGCTCTGCCCCCCACCACGTCGCACGTGAAAGCTGGCACCCTGCGAGCCATCGCTGTGACCAGCGCCCGCAGAAGCGCAGTGATGCCCAACGTTCCTACGCTGGCTGAGTCGGGCTTTCCAGAAGTAGTGGCCGATAACCTTCAAGGCTTGCTGGCTCCCGCCGGTACGCCACCCGCCATTGTGGACAAGCTGCACAAAGCCGTTGCCGCCATCTTGAGTCAACCGGAAGTACGCGACCAACTGCAAAACATCGGCTTTGACTTGTACGCCACAACGCCCGCTGAATTTAGCCGCATCATTGCGGTAGAACTCGAGCGCTACACCCAAATCATTCGACGCGCAGGCATCAAAGCCGAATAAGAATAATTGGGGTCAGATCAACATTAATTTGGTCAATCAGTGAGGGTTGAAGGCAAGGGGGGCTGAACGATTTCTGGTACTCCAGTATGAGGAAGCCCCCCTTGCCTTCAACCCTCACTGATTGGAAATTAATGTTGATCTGACCCCAATTATTCCCCAAGGGGCTTTTTCAATGGAATTGGTATCATGGCGGCACTCAAAACTGAATTCCAATGGAGACTATCTTGAAATCTTTTCTTGCCCGACGCACACTGCTTCAAACCGCATTGGCCACCGCCAGCCTTTGTTTGATCAGTCTGGTAGCCATGCCTGTTGCAGCCCAAACTTGGCCCACCAAACCCGTCAAAGTGGTGGTGCCTGCCCCAGCAGGCAGTTCCTTGGACGTCATTGTGCGCGGCATGAGCGAGACCTTGAGCAAACGTTGGGGACAGCCCTTGGTGGTTGACAACAAGCCAGGTGCAGGCGGCACCATTGGCATGGACTTGGTTGCCAAAGCCCCTGCAGATGGCTACACACTTGGCATTGGATTCAATGGCCCCATTGCTTTTGGACCCTTCATGTTCAAGAAAATGCCTTACGACCCTGCCAAGGATTTGTTGCCCATTGTGCTCACCACCTCACAACCCAATGTGTTGGCCGTACCTGCTGCACACCCTGCCAACAATTTGCGAGAGTTCATTGCATGGTCTAAATCTCAAGGCGACAAAGTGAGCTATGCCTCTGTGGGCCTTGGCAGTTCGTCTCATTTGTCAATGGAATTGCTCAAGGCCTCTGCGGGTTTTGAAGCTACCCACGTACCGTTCAATGGATCGCCCCCCGCCGCGCTTTCAGTGGCCCAAAATGAAACTCAAGCGTTGCTCACTGTCGAGCCTGCATTGCTTTCTCTGGTTCAAGGTGGCCGACTGAAATTGATTGCAGTCACCAGCCAACAACGTTTGGCTTCACGCCCCGATTTGCAGACCGTTGCCGAAGCAGGTTTTCCTGGCTTTGACGCACTGGCTTGGAACGGTATTTTTGCACCCGCTGGCACACCTGCCGATGTGGTCACTCGCTTGAATGCCGACATCAACGCGGCCATGGCCGACCCTGCATTCAGACAAAACATGATCAAGCAAGGATTGATCATTGGTGGTGGCACCGCAGCCAGTTTCAAAACATTCATTGACAGCGAAACTCGCAAATGGGGCGCCATCATTAACAAGGCCGGTATCAAAATTGACTAATTAAGAGCACTGCTGCCAATACCCCCCACCGCCTCAAACAGCGCCCGCAATCGATCAGCTTCCATGTTGCGGGTGATGAAAACAATGCGACTTGTCTGGTCCTCGCTGGGCCAGCGGTCGAGCGTGACGGGTGGATGGAACACATGGCCCACGCCCTGCACCACCACTGGGCTGCCATCAACGTTGACAATACCCTTGACGCGCAGCATGTCCTGACCTCGCAAGGAAATCAGCAACTCCACGGCCGCAGAGAAAGCAGCCCAAGTAAAAGGCTGATCGAAACGCAAGGACAGCGTGCGCACCGAGGGATGATGGCGACCTGGCAGTCGGGCACCTAAGTAGCCGGGTTCTTTGGCTCCGCTTGCGTCACCGTCTGCTGAAGTATTGTCTTGAAGCTCACCCAAAAAACGCAGCGTATCGACACTCGCCCGATTGCTTTGCAGGCCCAGCCCCTTGAGCTCACGCGGGTGCACCTCGCCCATGGGGCAACTTTGAAT
This sequence comes from Burkholderiales bacterium, assembly GCA_026400155.1. GTDB lineage: Bacteria > Pseudomonadota > Gammaproteobacteria > Burkholderiales > Burkholderiaceae_C > Limnohabitans_A. The sequence continues at coordinate 4,230 of JAPLPO010000111.1, forward strand.
GTCGGCACGCGGGTTGATGCTGGCAATGTCCTGAGCCAGCGACGCCAGCGCTTGGGGCTGAGCCAAGTCAGACTTGGTGATGAAGACGCGATCGGCCAGCGCTACCTGCTGCTGAAACTCTGGCTGGAGAGCCATCTGGTCTGGTGCATTGATGGCGTCGACCAGCGTGACCACCCCATCGAGTCGGTAGTGCGCGCCCAGCATGGTGTCGCTCGACAGTGTCTGAATCACGGGGCCTGGATCGGCCAGGCCCGTGGTCTCGATAATGACGCGGTCAAAATCAGGGATGAGTCCAGCGCGTCGCTCACCAAATAGTTCGCGCAGCGTGTCTTGCAAATCGGTGCGCACACTGCAACACAGGCAGCCGTTGGCCAGCAAGCTCACGTTCTCGGTCGACATCTTGACCAGGTCGTTGTCGATCCCAATCTCGCCCACCTCATTGATCACCACGGCCACCCGATCCATGTCGGGGTGCCGTATGAGTTTGCTCACCAGGGTGGTCTTGCCTGCGCCCAGAAAGCCGGTGATCAGGGTGACCGGAATCTTGCTGGCGAGCACGTCACGTGCGCCCGCCGTTGCAAAGCCGTCAGACATTCATTTCGAGGATGTAAAGACCACCCGAGAAGCGGTCAACGGTATAAACCAATTTTCGATCGTCCACATACACGTCGTTGAGCTGCACGGCACCTTGGGGCGAGAGCGCAGGCGCGGCCGGCACGTAATAAGCCACTTCCTGCACCTGGTAGGGGTTGGAGGTGTCGTAGACCCGAACGCCCGCATTGAAAAAAGTGCCAATGAACAGCGTTTCTGAACGGAAGGAACAAGAGACGGCTTGGCAAAGGTGTCGTAAGGCGGTGCGGGGAAGGTGCCGATGGGCAGCGGGTTGCTGTCTAGGCGCGAGTCGACCACCCACACCAATTTGGGCCAGTCTTTGCCATCGTCTTGCACGCACTCATCCGAGACAATCCACAGATTGCGTTCGAACAATGGCAGCAGCGTGTGGGTAAAGCCGTTGAAGGGTGGCGAATGGTTCCAGTGCGACACCATCTTGATGTCAGCGGGGTTGCTGATGTCTAGAACAATGGCACCACCATCGATGTACCCGAGGTAGGCACGGTCTGGCCTTTCAGGGAAGACGTTGGTGTTGTGCGCCCGAAAGCCTGTGTCAAACTGAGCTGGCAAGCGTGGGGGCGGTGGCGCGCTGTCACCTTCTCGGGTGCCCGGGTACCACCAGCGGCCCTTCTCGAAGGGTTTGGTGGGATCGGAAATATCGATGATGCGGTAGATCTGATCGTCCTTGGGGTTGCGCGGCTGAAAGTCGTGCGCACCTGCAGCCATGTGCACCGTTTTGCCATCGACAAACCAGACCGCATGAAC
>JAPLPO010000136.1 GCA_026400155.1 Burkholderiales bacterium
ACAACCAACGTCAACCAACTGAAAGCAGGCTCATTGCGCGCTTTGGCTATTTCAACACCCAACCGCTTGCCAGCCTTGCCCAATATTCCAACCTTTGCTGAATTGGGATACAACTCACTCACGGGTTCGCAATGGTTGGGTCTTTCAGCACCCAAAGGTTTGCCAGCGCCCATTGCGCAGCGCATTACGGCTCTCATTCCTGAGTTGCTGGCAAAGCCAGACATCATGGCGCGCTTGGAAGAGGTTCAAACCTTGCCTCGCAGAACGCCTGTGGTGGGTGATGAATTTGTCAAGCTCATGCAATCGCAAATCAACACCTGGACTGCCGTGGCCAAACGCGCCAAAGTTGAGGTGATTGTTTAATCCAAGTTTGAGCTCATTTTGAGCTCTGTTATCTGAGGGGCGGCACTGTCCATGGAGTTGGGCAGTGCCGCTTTTTGTTTTGGTTAAGATCTCGAACTACATTGCCTACCCGATTTATGACAGAAGTTAACTTTGATCAAATTACGAGCTACGAGCGTTACAAGCTTATGGCCAGCCTGATTGTGCCCAGGCCCATTGCCTTGGTGACAAGTTTGGGTGCCAATGGGGTGGTCAATGCGGCGCCATTTTCCATGTTCAACATGATCGGAGAAGACCCGCCCATTTTGATGATCAGCATCAACCGTTTGCAAGATGGTCAATTGAAAGACACAGCCGCCAATATTTTGAACAATGGCGAATTTGTGGTTCACATGTCGGATGAGCCGATGGCGCAAAAGATGCATGCTTGTGGCAAGGCGTTTCCATCGGATGTGAGTGAACTGACCGCTGTGGGCCTAACGCCAGGTCCTTCGCACACAGTCAAGCCCCCCAGAATTTTGGAAGCGCCAATTGCATTTGAATGTGTGCTCCATGAAAAACTTGAAACGCCCAGTCGTTATGTCTTCATTGGTCGCATTCAGTGGCTTGCTGCACGTGATGGTTTGATTGATACAAAAGCTTGGCGCGTGAATCTGAAAGACTACCGGCCTGTGGCACGTTTTGGAGCCAGTTTTTATACCCGCACAGATGATCGCTTTGCGATTTCCGACAACGAGGGTGAATTGCCAAACGTCAATACGGCTATCGATCAAATGTGATCAGATCAAGCTTGTTTGGATTAACCAAAACAATGTTGATCTGACCCCAAATGATTTTTTAAGTACCGATGATGCCGCCGTCTTTTTTGCGGATCACAACGGTGGCAGAGCGGGGGCGGCCAGTGGGTTTTTGGTCTGGCCAGTTGGAGATGGCGCGGGGGTTGGCAGGGTTGTTTTGCTCGCTTGGCGTTTCGCCTGGGTGCTGAATGTTGACGAACATGGTTCTGCCGTCTGGCGTTTCTGTAACGCCTGTGACTTCGCAACCAGCAGGACCCACCAAGAAGCGGCGAACTTCACCGGTTTGCACATCGGCTGCCAGCATCACGTTGTTGCCAAAGTCTTTGAGGTCGCCTTTGCCCATGGCTGACGTAGACATATCGGTTTGAATCCACATCAGGCCACGTCCATCAACCCACAAGCCATCAGGACAAGAGAACATATCGCCCTTGATGTTGCCCTTGGCATCTGCGCGGGCCAGTGACGGGTCGCCTGCCATGATGAAGTGGTTCCACGCAAACGTTGTGGCGTGAAAGTCGACATCTTCTTTCCATCGAATGATGTTGCCTTGTGTGTTGTTGGCACGGGGGTTGGCCGCATCAACTGCGGGTTGGTTGTTGCCACCGCGGTTGCTGTTGTTGGTGAGTGTGGCGTAAACCCAGCCCTGTTTGTCAACGTCAATCCATTCTGGGCGGTCCATTTTGGTGGCGCCCAAAATATCACTGGCTTGGCGTGATTTGATCAACACTTCAGCTTGATCAGCAAAGCCATTGGCTGCAGTCAGCGGGCCTAGACCGTGTGTGAGTGCAATCCATTGGCCTTTGCCATCGGCATTGAACTTGGCCACATACAAAGTACCGTGGTCGAGAAGCGAAGCATTGGCGGCAGCGCCACCAGGTTTGATGGCGTCACGGCTGACGAACTTGTAAATGTATTCAAATCGGGCGTCTTCACCCATGTAAACAACGGCGCGTTTGTCTTTGGTGACCGCTACTGTGGCGCCTTCGTGGGCGCCGCGGCCCATGGCCGTGCGCTTCATGGGCGTAGCGTTTGGGTTTTGGGGATCAATTTCAACTATCCAGCCAAATCGGTTGGGTTCGTTGGGGTTTTGAACAGCATCGAAACGTGCATCATGCTCGTGCCAGCGGTAGCCAATGCCATTTTTTCTCAAACCCCAGCGGCGTTCGTGGGGCGACATTGTGTCTCCACCGCTGAAGTAAAAGATGAAGTTTTCTTCAGAGGTGAGGTAGGTGCCCCAAGGTGTAATGCCACTGGCACAATTGTTCAAGGTGCCCAGCACCACCCTGCCTGAAGGGTCAGCTGATGTTTTCAATAAGGCATGTCCTGCAGCAGGGCCACTCAGCTCAGTGCGTGTATTGGTGGTAATTCGGCGTGCATATTTGGAGGGGTTCACCACCTCCCACTTGCCGCCTTTGTCTTGCACTTCCACCACAGACACGCCGTGGGCTGCTTGTGATTTGCGCACTTTCTCGGCGCTCCAGTTGGCCATGCCATCTTTGAACAGCAAGCCGTGATCGACGTACTCGTGGTTCATGGCCAGCAGGCCACGCCTGGAACCATCTAGGGCATAAAAGTGAATGCCATCGTGGTGCATGCCCAGTTGAGTTTCTTGTTCGGCACCAGAGTTGCTGGCGTCGTCTTTGAAAGGGTTGTTTTGGCCCACAATACCCACTGGATCGCCCCAAGGGGCAATGACGTGAGCAATATAGCCCTCTGGGACTGTGATGCTGTCGGCAGTGGAAATAGCCACGCTTTTGAAACCAATCTTGGCAGCGGCTACCATGCCCATGGATGCGCAACCTGTGAGGGCCGCAGCGCCACCCACAGCGCTTAGAGGCGCCAAAAAGCTGCTGGCCAATGCGCCCAAGCCACCGCGCAAGACTTGGCGGCGTGCAGGGTCTGATACGTCATGAATGCTGGGGTTGGAAGAGCGGTTGCTGTCTTCCATCAAAGAAAAGTCTTTTGCCATGATGTTGATTTCGCTGAGGGTTGGTTGATTGGGTTGAATCGATTATCTTTTTATGCCATTTAGTTGACAATTGTGTGACAAAACCAGAAACCTTAGCTCATTCAGATTTTTAGATGAAAACAATTCAACAACCTGGATCTTGGCCGTCGCCTCTTTCGGCCAGTTTGTTAGCGCAGGCTGGCAGCAGCATCATGTGGTCTCAGTCGGTGGGGCACGATTTATGGTGGGATGAGGTTAGGCCCAGCGAGGGCGGGCGTACGCTGGTGGTCAGCCGGGAGCATGGCGATATTTTGAAAGCGCCTTGGAGTGCCAAAAGCCAGGTGCACGAATATGGCGGCATCAGTTGGTTGGGCTTCATTCAAAATGGCCTGCCCATGCTGGCTTTTGTAAACAAAGCAGACCAGCGCATTTACATCACGGAGCCCCTGGGCGAGCCTATCCCCTTCAGCCCAGAACCGCCCGTTGGCCAAAGCCATCGCTATATCGACATGATTGCAGTAGGGAAGGAAATTTGGTGCATCAGGGAAGTGCATGCAGAAGCTAGAGTTCAAAGAGATTTGGTGGCGGTGGGGCCAAGTGGTTTGCGAAGCCTAGAGTCTTCCTCTCATTTCTATGCACATCCAAGGCTTTCGGCCGATGGCCGGTATTTGTCTTGGGTGGCTTGGAAGCATCCGCAAATGCCATGGGATGGTACCGAGGTGCGTGAGAACCAACTCTATTTCATCAGTGATGCAAGTGGCTGGTGGAATTTATGGCAAGCAGATTTGACGGGACAATTGAGTCACCTCATTCAAGACACTAGCGAATGGGGCTTCCCGCTTTGGCAGTTGGGAATGAGGGCCTTGTCGGTTCTAGATGATGGTCAAATTTTGTCTGTGCATGGCCCTGTCGATGCTCGAAAAGTGGTGCGAGTCAATCCCCAGACTGGCCAGATGCAAGATTTACTTTGCGACTTGACCGATTTCAAACCATCCCTCAGTGCTTCTAGTCACATGGCCTATGCCGTGGGTTCTAGTGCCAGCGTGGTTTCGCAGCTCATTGAAATTGATTTGCACAGTTGGCAAGTTGCTTCGGTGGTCACCTCAATCCATGCGCCAATCGATACGGCATGTTTTCCCAAGCCGCATGAAATTAAAGCGGTGCGAAAAGATGGTCGAGAAGTCTTTGCCATTTTGCACGCAGCGCATCATCCACTCTATGAGCCTTCAGAAAAGCCGCCCCTGATGGTGGTGGTGCATGGTGGGCCAACAGCCAATTCAACGGCCACTTTGTCGATGAAATATGCCTACTTCACCACACGAGGTATTTCGGTTGTCGATGTGAACTATGGTGGCTCTACAGGCTATGGCCGTGAATATCGAAATTTACTCCGAGGGCAGTGGGGCGTGGTGGATTGTGAAGATGTATTGGCCGTGGTCGACTCGCTCATTGCGCAGGGTGTCTGCGCGCACAACAAGGTACTGATTCGGGGCGGCAGTGCAGGGGGCTTTACCGTTTTGAATGCATTGGTCAGTAGCAAACAATTTGCTGCAGGTGCTTCTTACTATGGCGTTGCAGACTGCACCACACTGGCCACCGATACCCACGATTTTGAATCGAGGTATTTGGACACCATGATTGGCGCATACCCCGCAGAGAAAGCCTTGTACATTGAACGCTCACCCTTGACACACTTGAGCCAACTAAGTTCGCCTTTGGTTATTTTTCAAGGTTTGGAAGACAAAGTGGTTCCGCCTTCGCAATCTGAAGCCGTGCGGGATGCCTGTGTGGCCAATGGTCTGAAGCATGCCTATGTGGCCTATGAAGGTGAGGGCCATGGGTTTAGGCAGGCCAGGACCATTGTGTCTTCGCTGGAAACAGAACTTAGCTTTTATGGCGAAGTCTTGGGGTTTGTGCCGCAGTTATAAGTAGCTTGCCTCAAATGACAAAAGAGATGTCGCTGTTGAACTGATCAAAATTATTCAATTTCGGTCAGCCCAACCACGCAGTAGTCTGTGTCACCAAAGCAGGTGGTGGGCAGGCCTTTGTGTTGCTCATAATTGAGGGTGACTCGCTTGCCAGCCGCTGCACTGACTTTTTGAGCGACGGCCTCATCGCGTACTGTAAAAAGAAACTTTTCTGGCGCTGCGCCTGGCATGGCCACCAAAGAAAGTTCGCCTTCCCAAGTTTTGCAAATCCAACCTTTGTTGGATACTTTTTGCAGAAAGCCAGCACGCTCACCCGTTGAATAGCTCCAGTTGAGCGCGATGTAGATGTACAGGGCAAACAGGGCAATGGCGCCTGCTAGGATGAACACGAGGGTTCTGAAAACTTTGGGTGCTTTGGAGGGGGCCATGATCTTATTTTAGAGCAGTCCATTTAGATTGCCTTGATTTAACTCTTAAAAACAGGTTTGGTGGAATTTTGTATCAAGGTGTGCCAAGAAAATAATGTTGATCTGACCCTAATTAATGAAAGAGTTAAGGCACCGACTTTTTCAAAAGTGGACGCATGGCCCAAATGCCAAGAAGTGGGCCCAAGCCCAACCATGGCAGAAGGGTAGCTAAGTCATGCCACTTGGCAAGGTTGGTAAACAACTCAATGCTCACAATTGAAATACCAAAGCCAATGCAGTTGGTCAAGGTCAGTACGCTGCCAACGGCATGAGGTGGCGCATTGCTTGCTGTGAGGGTTGAAAACTGTGGTGAATCGCCTGCAACAGTTACGCCCCAAATGAGGAGCCAAGCTATCATCCATTCAAGCGACGCAGACATGAGCCAGGGTGCTAGCAAACAGCACAGACCACTGATACTCAATTGAAGGGTGGCCACTTTGGCGCTGCCCCACCGTTTGGCTCCAAGGCCACCCAAAATACAGCCCAACGCGCCAACGCCAATGACTGAGAATGCAGCCATTGAAAGCTGAGTGCCTTCAAACCGAGTGGCCAAGATAAGGGGCGCCAAAACCCACAAAGTATAGAGCTCCCACATGTGACCAAAATAGCCAAGTACCGACGATCTCACGCGCCAATCTGTCCACAAACTGGCCAGGGCTTGCCATTGCAGTTGTTTGACTTGTGTTGTTTTTTGAGGTGGTTCTGGAATGAGCGCATACAGCATGAGGCCGCCTGCTGCAGCCAAACCGGCCACACTCAGCATGACAGTTGACCAAGGCAATTGGCTAGACAAGGCGCGAATGCCATGGGCACTGGCCGAGCCCAAAACCAAAGCCCCAACCAACCAACCCAATGCAACGCCAAGTCCTTTTGGAAACCACTGTGAGGCTATCTTCATTCCCACGGGGTAGATGCCAGCAAGGAAGAATCCGGTAGTGGCACGCCACAGCAGAAGTGCCACAAAATTGTCTACTTGAGCAAGAGCCCCCAATGTGCACAGTGAACCCGCCAATGAGCACATCAGAAAAACCCGCCTAGAAGAAAAACGGTCTGCAATGGCCAGCACTGCAAACACCAAGGTTCCCGCAATAAAACCCAATTGCAAAGCACTGGTCAGCCTGCCAACATCCGAGGCGGGCCAACCCATTTGGATTTGCAGATCGGGCATGACGGCATTGACGGCAAACCACAAGGAAGTGCCGGCAAACTGTGCCAAAACAATGATGAGCAAAACATGCCGTGGTGTTTGAGTCATTTAGATAGTTGAGAACAATTGGGGCCAAAACAATTCGGGTCAATCAATTGGGGTCAGATCACAATTAATTTCTCGATCCTAAGTTAAATTCGACTGAGAAAAATTAATTGTGATCTGACCCCAATTGATTGACCCCAGTTGTTTGATCTGCTTCATAATTTGAATATCAACATGAAAAAAACAGAACTTTCACAATTTCAAATATGGGGCATTTTGGGTGGTGCGGCCATCATGCTCAGTTTGGCCATGGGGATGCGGCAGAGTTTTGGTTTGTTGCAGCCGCACATGATTCGCGACATTGGCATTACTGCGGCAGATTTTTCAATGGCGGTGGCCTTGCAGAATATTGTATGGGGCGCAACCCAACCCGTTGTTGGCATATGGGCGGATAAATATGGCACCCGGCCTGTGGCCCTTCTGGGTGTATTGACTTACATCCTTGGATTGCTCTTTCTGAGATTTGCCGACTCGGCTTGGATGGTCACGCTTGGCATTGGCTTTTGCGTGGGCATTGCCTTGTCATGCACAGCATCCAACATTGCCATGAACATCACCGCACGAACAGTGAGTCCCCTCAAGCGGGGCGCTGCCATGGGGGCTGTATCTGCCATCGGCTCTTTGGGCTTGACCATTGCTTCCCCCATGACGCAGTCCCTCATTACCAATGTCAATTGGCAGATGGCTGCTGTTGGATTTTTGGGTTTGGCTTGCGTCATGTTACCGGCGGCCTTTTGGGGCTCTAAGGCCGATCAAATTGAGCCAGAGGCGGTTGTGGGTAAGCCGCAATCGGCCACAGATGCCATCACTGAAGCCTTGGGCCACAAAGGTTATCGGGTTTTGGCCATTGCGTTTTTTGTGTGTGGCTTGCAGCTGGTTTTTATCACCACCCATTTGCCTGCCTACTTGGACATTTGCGGCATGGACCCCACGGTGGGCAGCAACACTTTGGCCTTGGTGGGTTTGTTCAATGTGATTGGCTCTTATTTGTTTGGCTGGCTAGGCGATCGTTATTCCAAGCGCATGCTGCTGGGCGGTATTTACATGCTCAGGTCCTTGGCCTTGTTCATGTTCTTTTCCTACCCACCATCGCCCACCACCACTCTAGTCTTTGGTGCGGTATTGGGCACACTTTGGTTGGGCGTGGTGCCCTTGGTGTCTGGCCTCATCGTGCACCTGTTTGGCTTGCGCTTCATGGCCACCCTGTCTGGCATTGCCTTCATGAGCCACCAAGTGGGCTCGTTTTTAGGGGCATGGGTTGGAGGCTATATCTTCAACCTGTTTGGCAACTACGACCTGGCCTGGAAACTGGCCGTCGCCATCGGCCTTGCCGCTGGCCTCTTCCAAATGACCATGAACACCCAACCTTCTGAAAGAATCAGAAATCAATTGGCCACCTGAATGAACAAATGAGCAATTGGGGTCAGATCAACATTAATTGACCTGAATGCTCAATCGGCATATCCAGGATTGGTGCGATCTAGGATGCGCATCATGGCTTCAAAGTAGAGCCTCTCGCGATCGCCGCGCGGATGACGGTCATCCCCTGAGGGCGTGAGAACACGTTGGATCACATCGTCGCTTAGTATGTTGAGTGCTTTACCAGTACTCATGGCCAAAACTTGGGTTTGGCATGCTTTTTCCAGTTTGTACAAGCGACGGTAAGCTTGTGCAACTGTATCGCCAACAGAGACAACACCATGGTTCTTCATGAATAGCACTGTTTTGTCGCCCATTAAATGGGCCAAGCGCTCACCTTCTTCGATGGAGGAGGCCAGGCCGGTGTAGGTGTCGTCGTAGGCAATGCGACCGTGAAAAAATGCCGCCGTTTGGGTGGCCGGTAAAAGCCGATTGTCTTGAAGCATGTTGAGGGCAGTGGCCCATGGCTGGTGGGTGTGCAACACAACTTTAGCTCCCGTGAGGCGGTGCAGTGGTGCATGAATGCTTTGAGCGGAGAGTTCGACCACGCCGCGGCCCTCCAGAGTTTGCCCAGCCTCATTGAAAATCATCATGTCACTGGCCCTGGCTTCCGACCAATGCAGGCCAAAGGGCAATACAAAATACTGATCAGTTCGCCCTGGGACGCAGACCGTGAAATGATTGTCAATGCCTTCATCAAATCCATCCAAGACGGCCATGCGCAATGAAGCGGCCAAATGAATTTTGACTTGTTGTACGGCGTCTTGAGTGCTTGACGTGTGAAGTGTGTGAACTGACATAAAACTTCAAATAGGAAGGTGAAAGTTCAGTGAGATTACTCCAAGCTGATTAGAATTCAAGCGGCGTAACCCTTAACTGTGCAACCCTTGTGACATTTAGTCTTCCCCTTCACTCCAGTACTTTGTCAAGTTTGCCAAAGTCTTCGGGGGTCTACATTTTTAAAGGGGCGGGTACCTTGCCTCTTTATATTGGAAAAAGCGTTGATATTCGCAGCAGGGTGATGGCCCACATGAGAGCGGAGGATGAGCGTGAAATGATGTCACAAACCTCCCAGGTTGAATACATTGAGACGGCCGGTGAAATTGGCGCACTCTTGCTTGAATCCAACCTCATCAAGACTTTAAACCCCATTTTCAATGTCCGCCTCAGGCGTTTGCGCAAGCTCTGCGCTATTCAAATGGAGGCCAAGGGAGAAGGCTTGACCCCCCTCATTGTGAGCGGCCAAGACTTGGGCCTTGGACAAGTGGATGGCCTGTATGGCCTGTTCAGCTCTGTGCATTCTGCTCAAAGCAAGCTGCGTGAATTGAGTGACCAACACCGTTTGTGTCTGGGTCTTTTGGGTTTGGAAAAAATCAGCCAACGGGGATGCTTTGGGCTTCAAGTCAAAACTTGTTTGGGTGCCTGTGTGGGCTTAGAGCAACGTGAAGCCCACGATGAGCGTTTGATGAGGGCATTGGCCGATTTGAAGGTTCACGCATGGCCGTTTTCTGGCGCCATTGATTTGGTTGAGCAAAATGACAATTGGACTCAGCGTCATCGTATTCAAGATTGGCGCTATTTGAGTACGGCTTGTTCAAAATCTGGCTCGCTGCAGGTCAGCGTTCAACAAAGCTTCGATTTAGACACCTACAAAATATTGGTCAAGCCCATCATGCTGGGCACCGCTCGACTTGAGTTGGTTGAGACCTTTTCCCCTTGATCAAGCCAATGTTGTTTGAAAGACTTGCAGGCAGTGATGAGGACGACAATAAGTATTGGACAATAGAGGTCTGTTTTTTCAATGTCAATTTTTAAGCGCTATGGCAATTCAATGGTTTCCCGGTCACATGCACCTCACCCGAAAGGCCATAGAGGAGCGCATCAAAGACATTGACGTTGTGATTGAAATGCTCGATGCCCGTCTGCCGGGCTCTAGTGCCAACCCCATGTTGGCACAGCTCATTCAAGGCAAACCAGGCTTGAAAGTGCTCAGCAAACAAGATTTAGCCGATCCAACGCGCACGGCCTTGTGGTTGGCGCATTACAACGCCTTGCCCAACGTCAAAGCCATTGGACTCGATACAAGCATGGTGTCCCCGGCCAAGGCTTTGATTGAGGCCTGTCATCAGTTGGCACCAAACCGCGGCGGCATGGCCAAACCCATGCGCGTGCTCATTTGTGGCATTCCCAATGTGGGTAAGTCAACATTGATAAACACGCTCAAGGGGAAAAAAGCGGCCAAGACGGGCGATGAAGCCGGCGTGACCAAACTAGAACAGCGCATCACCTTGGCCGATGACTTTTATTTGTATGACACGCCAGGTGTGTTGTGGCCGCGAATCATTGTAGAAAAAAGTGGCTACAACTTGGCTGCCAGTGGCGCCATCGGGGTCAATGCCTTTGACGATGAAGAGGTGGCACTCGAGCTGTTGAATTACTTGATTTCAAATTACCCAGCGGCGTTGACAACTCGCTACAAAATTCAAAATGTGCTTGAGCACACCGATGAAACCTTGCTGGATGCCATTGCTCGATTTCGGGGTGCCATTCAAAGTGGTGGTCGGATCAACGCCACCAAAGCGGCAGAAATAGTGATTCACGATTTCAGATCAGCCGCCTTGGGCCGTCTGACTTTAGAGACACCCGCAGAATTCTCGGAATGGTTGGCTTCGGGTATGAAGGCAGATGCCGAGAAAACACTGCGCAAGGAAGCGCTTCAAAAAGAAAAGAAAACAGCTCGCAAAGCCAAGATCAAGAATTAAACAAGTGCCATGTTTTTGCGCCATGTCCTTGCTTATGGTTTTATCAAGAGCACTGGTACCTTAGAGGCGCCTGCCACTCGTTGCGCAACCGACCCCCACACAGTATCAGCCCAACCAGAGCGCCCTTTGGTGCCCATGATGATCATGTCAAATCCGCCTGCTTTGGCTTCTTTGAGGATTTGCTCACTAGGGTGACCAAATTTGATGGCCATGTCATGGGCCACCTTGGCTTTATTGAGAAACCGAACGGCCCAAGCGAGATTGGTGTCTGCGCCTTCGCGAAGGTAGTCATCCACTGCACCTTTGGGGGTGAATTTTTTGAACATCTTGAGAGCAGAGTTGTCTTGGACTGTGATCACAGTGATGTGATTTTCGCCCTTCATGCTTTGGAAAAGGCTGGCCGCATATTTGACGGCACTTTCAGAGGCTTTAGAGCCATCGACCGCAATCAGGTATTTCATATCAATCCTTCAAAGTGAAGAATTGATACTAGGCTTTCAGTGCAAAAACGCCTTGATGTAAATCAAGATTTATTTCTCTAGCTTGATGCCAGTCTCTTGAACGATGTTGTTCCAGCGCGATTGAATGCGTTTTTGCCAAGCTTGTGTTTCTTCAAGGTTCATGTCGAAATAAACGCCGCCAACCGCTTTAACCCTGTCCATAACGTCTGGATGGTTGGCTGCTTTGAGAATGGCAGCATTGAGCCTTCGCTGCACATCAATGGGTGTGCCAGTGGGCACCGCATAGACGGTGTAACTTTGAAGTTCAAGATCTTTCAAGCCTTGCTCTGCCATGGTGGGCACATTGGGTAGCAGAGGCAAGCGATTGGCGCCAAACACACCCAAGGGAATAAGTTTGCCTGTGGCAATGAAGGGTGCAACTTCGCTGTAAAAAGCAGAGACCAATTGAACTTGCCCTGAGGCTGCATCGGTCATGGCCGGTACGTTGGCCTTGTAGGGCACATATTGAATTTTGGTGCCAGTTCGAACAGAAAATGCTGCGCAAACAAAATGGCCGACTGTGGCAGTGCCACTGCCGCCACAATCTAAAGTGGTGTTCTTGGCTTTGACATAGGCCAGCAATTCGGCCACATTTTTGACACCCAACTGAGCATTGACCATCAAAATGGGATAGCCTGCAATGGTGAGACCTACGGCAGAAAAGTCTTTGCCGGCATCGTAGCGAACAGGAACGCCGAGCTGTCCAATCAAGCCCATTTCATTTTGGCTTCCCATGAACAAGGTATGGCCATCGGGGTCTGCTTTGGCGCCCGCATCGGCTGCAATGGCCCCAGAGGCGCCAGGCCTGTTCTCTACCATGATGGCCTGGCCTAGCTCTGCTTGAAGATGCGGCGCGTGGCGTCTGGCATAAATATCAACCACACCGCCAGGTGCTGCAGAAGTGATGAGCTTGATGGGTTTGCTGGGCCAAGCTTGAGCATAGGCCAAGCTTGTACTCGTCAAACCGAGAAGAAGAGAAAGTAAGCTGCTTAAAAAGGTGTGTTGCATCTGACTTCCTCTTCGATGTTTATTCTTTGACCGACCCCGTCATGCCAGACACGTAATACTCCACAAAGAAGGAGTAGACGAAGGCAACGGGCAGTGAGCCCAAGAGCGCGCCTGCCATGAGGGCGCCCCAGTGATACACGTCACCTTCCACCAGTTCTGTGACCACACCCACAGGCACGGTTTTAACTTCGCTGGAAGAGACAAAAGTGAGAGCATAGATGAATTCATTCCACGATAAAGTGAATGCAAAGATGCCCGCGGAAATAAGGCCAGGGACCGACAAAGGCAAAATGATTTTGACCAAAATTTCCCAACGGTTGGCGCCGTCAATCATGGCGCACTCTTCCAGTTCAAAGGGGATGGAGCGGAAGTAGCCCATGAGCAACCAAGTGCAAAAAGGAATCAAGAAAGTTGGGTAGGTGAGAATGAGCGCCAAGCGGGTGTCAAACAGGCCCATCTGAAACACCACCGAAGCCAAGGGAATGAACAAAATAGATGGCGGCACCAGATAGGCCAAGAAAATGGCAAGGCCCGTGTGCTTGGCGCCTTTGAAACGCAAACGCTCAATGGCGTAGGCCGCTAAGACCGATGCAAACAGTGAAAAGAAGGTGGCTGTGACAGACACCACCACGGTGTTCCACATCCACTGAGGATAAGCTGTACGGAACAACAATTTTTCAATGTGGGCCAGTGTGGGGGCGACAATCCAAAAGGGGTTGCCATCTCGCGAGAGCAGTTCGTTGTCGGGTTTGAATGCGGTGATGCCCATCCAGTAAAACGGAAAGAGCAACACGAACAAAAACACCAAGAGTGGAAAATAGGTTTTGAAAAGCTTGGTGGCATTGCTGTCCAAATAGGACATGCCAACATTGTCTTGGTTGTCTTTGCTCATTTGTCGCTGCCGCCTTGTTGCCATGTGCGGCGTTGTAATCCGAAATAACTGAAGAGAATGGCAGCCAACAAGAAGGGCACCATGGCGATGGCCGCACCTTCGCCCAATGCACCGCCCGAAATGGCGCGCTGGAAGGAGAGGGTGGCCATAAGGTGGGTGGCGTTGAGTGGCCCGCCTCGTGTGAGCACATAAATAAGTTGAAAGTCTGTGAAGGTAAACAGCACAGAGA